>JACQHJ010000007.1 GCA_016199085.1 Candidatus Levyibacteriota bacterium
CAAGCTCTTTTAAGTAGGCAAAAGCCAAGAGACTTCTACGATTTATACTTTATTCTGCGCTCAAACCTACTTCTTCCCGAAAAAAAAGCTATATTACCCAAAGCTCTTAAAGTACTGCAAGATTCAGACCTTAACTTCGAGAAAGAATTAAAACAATTTCTACCAAAAACGCATTGGCCAATTATAAGAAATTTTAACCAGACACTAGAACAAGAAATAAACAGATTTATTTAGTTAATCAGCTTCAAATTTGATATTAAAACCACAAGCTCAAGTATAAATTTAAAAAGCCTGTTATTTCAATCCAAAAACCCCATTAAAAAACCATATCACTTAAGTACCTACTCTGCTAAAAAGTTTGTCAAAACTAAAGATCCTAAAATTAAATTTTTAAAAGTAAGTAATTTTCAGAGAGATAAATATTTATAGAAAGTGGCATAAAACAAATAACTCTCTACTAAATGCATCAGCTGGCAATTCAGGAATATTGCAATCATTTGATATATTATGATGACTTATTTTGTATATTGATGAGCTCGTGTGAAAATAGTCTTATGCGTTAAAACAAAAATAGGGTTTAGATTTTTCACATTCAATCCCAAAAAAAATGAATATATAAAAGTGCATCAAAGACATTTATAGCTAAGTACTCTAGGTCCTTGACTTTGTTTTACAAACTTTTCTATTCTAATAGTATGAGTAAAAATATCTTTTCATATGCGTATAATCGGTATAATCCGTATAATCTCGTGCCTGCCTACCCTTTTTGTATTTCTAAGGGTCCAAGGGATTAAATGAACTTATTGGAGCAGTTTAAAACCTATCTATTTTCACAGGAGGAAAAACCCTCTTCGGTTACTGTAAAAAATTACTCTTCTGATATTAACCATTTTCTAAGGTGGTTTGAAAAACAATATGGGACATTTTTATCCTCGCCAATAACAAACAAGACGCTTGAGGAGTATAAGGCAAGCTTTATTGAAGTGTTTTCACCGGCTTCGATGCAAAGGCATCTTTCTTCTCTTAGAAAATTCTTTAAGTATTTAAAATCTGAGGGTAAATTAGCTGTAGATCCTTTTGAAGCGTCTGTTATTAACCAAAAACATGAGGTTGATATCTGGAAGCTAAAAGACTTCAAAAACAATCTTTATGTAGATAACGCAGCACATCTTACTATAAAGAACTATATCATTGACGTTAAACAATTCATAGCCTGGGCAAAAGAAGTAACCGGCCTTGAAGATGATCTTTTAGTAAACCGCTTGGATAAAGACTTTGTTGAGGAATATAAAAAAAGGTTAATCGAAGTCGGAGAGTTTTCTCCAGCCACGGTAAACAGAAAGCTTTCTTCTCTTAGAAAATATCTTTCTTTTGCCGTCGAAACTGGTCTGGTTACACAAAACCTAGCTTCGGTTGCTAATATTAACGAGATTAAAAACAAACTTTATATTCCTACGAAAGATGAGCTTAGCCGTGGTCAGATTAAGCCTGAAGCTATAGCGAAACATTACTCTTCTTTTCCTCCCCTTAGGCTATTGCAAAAATTAGGCCGTGGAATTGGTCTTGGATTTGATCTTGTTTTCACAAGTCCCCTAGCTTTACTTGCTTCTAAAACACAGGAGGCAATCTGGAAAATACAAGGAAAACCCCTGTTTAAAAAAGGACCCGTTACTTTAGTGACGAAAAATATCACTCATCAGGATTTGCTAGGCATAAGAAACATCAGAAAACAAATCTATGCTCCATTTAAGATATCGATAGCTTCATTTAGCCCTATCGAAAAGCTTATCTTCCACCTTCGATATACAAGACCAAACTGGTACAAAAAGTATCATTCATATGCAATTGCCCATTATTTAAACTTTGCCGTCCTAGTTATATTCCTAGCTGCTGTTGGCTTTGGTTTATATAACTCTTTCTTTGCAAAGCCAAGTACTCAAAATCCGGCTTTGGCAGCCTTACCTACCGCACCGCCAAGGATATTATCCTTCCAGGGAAGATTAACCGATAACAACGACAACCCTATAACCACGGCTAACACGCTTATACGCTTTGCCATTTATGACGACATTTCAGCCTCAGGTGCGGCACTTTTGTGGCAGGAAGTTGACTCTGTTAATCCTGATGTTGATGGTATATTTAATGTTTTACTTGGAAACGTATCTGCTATTCCCTCTACCCTTTTTAGCGAGAATGCGGCTTTGTATTTAGGCGTAACAATTGAAGCAACGCCTGAGCTTGGGCCAAGGCAACAGTTGGCAACAGTTGCTTACGCTGCAAATTCGGAAACGCTTCAGGGACTTCCTCCAATTACAGCAGTTGGAGCAAGCACAAGTAACGTAGTTCTGGCCTTGGATTCAAGCGGTAATTTAACAATAGGTGGAAGCGCAAATCCTGTCTTTAGCGCTTCCGGTGGCCAGTTTAAGCTCTCTGGACAACCATTACTTCTAACAACAAACGTAGGTAGCGATGCCAATGTTGAAATTTCCACAGATGACCTTGGAAAGATAGATTTACAAAAACCAGTAATAAATAGCTCAAACAGTAACAATATAGCAACTGCAATAGGAGCAGTGGAGGTAAACGATCTATTCGCAGTTCTAGCCACAAGCAGCGGCCAATCAGCCGTCACTATCAATCAAACTTCAACAGGTCCAATCATTAGCGCATCCAGTGGTGGAACTGCTAAATTTACGATCGACAACAGCGGAAATGAAGATCTTGCAGGTAATATTAGCCTCGCAGGTACAACCGGAATATCATTAAGTGGAAATGATGCAGATCTAACCTTCTCCGGTACGGGAAATCACGACATCACAGCCTCCGCTGGAACATTAAGACTTGGTGCCTTCACTCTAACAGGAGCTGTTACGGGTAATAACCAGAACGTGACAGGCTTAAATGACCTTTCGGCGGCAGGCACAGTCACCTTCTCAGGATTTAATGCAAACAATAACGTACTATATGCTACCGTATCAACTGGTGTTCTTGCCGGAAGTTCAACTAACTCGGTTGGACTTTGTTTAAAATCTCAAGCTTCCGCTCCAGCCTGGATATCTTGTAATGAGGGTAATTACTGGTCACAGGAAAACGGAGTACTTTTTCCTTCTAACTCAACCGTAGACGTTCTTGTCGGCGGTACAGCCACAGAAAGTGCTGATTTTGCAATCCTTAATGTCAACGGAAACGGTCCTGTTACGGCTACTGTTTCAGGAAATCTCATTGTTATGCCTAAGGATGGAGCCGGGGGAAGATTGGGTGTTGGATTAATAAATCCAAGTCAATCAATAGAAACAACAGGAAACATAAAGGGTGATGTATTTATGCCCTCGTGGATTGCCGGAAATGGAGCTACTCTAGGAGATTCAAGATATGAGCTTGCAGGAGGAAATGTTTTGCTTGATAACACCTATGCCTTAAGATTTAAAGA
Source organism: Candidatus Levyibacteriota bacterium (assembly GCA_016199085.1). Lineage (GTDB taxonomy): Bacteria > Patescibacteriota > Microgenomatia > Levybacterales > UBA12049 > JACQHJ01. The sequence continues at coordinate 3,431 of JACQHJ010000007.1, forward strand.
CAGCGGAGGCACAGGTTTTGCTGCTTTCCAGACAACTTCGGGAAACAATGTCAGCTTGAATACTCCTACCATCGGAGGATCTTTCCAAATGAATGTTAATAACACTAGTGGAATTTTTCAGTATTTCACAAGCTCATATAGCGATGCTGAAAAAATGAGATTAACCAATACCGGCCTTCTTGGACTAGGTACCGCCTCCCCTATTTCCGAGCTTCATGTAACAAGACCACTTTCCTTTGACGCAACCGGAAAAGCTCTTGCTATCTTTGATCAGATTGAAGACCAGGATATCTTAACTGCTTCCGCAGGAGGAGTTATGAAGTTTAATGTCTCAAATGCCGGTATCCTTACCGCTGCAGGTTATACAACAAATGGTGGCTTACTATATACCACTGGTGCAGGTGTAGTGAGCCAGATAACGTCACAGGGAACACTGGGGACAGATTGTCTTATATCCCAAGGAGCAGGAGCAGCACCCCTGTTCTCATCTTGTGCTACAGCAGCAGAAGCATCCATCTACTGGACACAGGCAAGCGGAGCCTTATATCCTAAAAATAGCACTGTTGATTTATTAGTCGGTGGTACAGCTACTACTTCGGCCAAATTTGCTGTTTTGAATGTTAATAACGGTACTCCTGTTGCATCTGTTTCTTCTGGATTAAATGGTTACGGTGCATATTTAACAGCTGACGGAACTCTTGCTACAACCAGAAGACAATCCCTAACTATTGGTAACTCAACTACTTATGATACGAGCGGCAATGTATTGATTAACCCAAATGGAACTGGAAATGTAGGCATTGGGACTACGTCTCCAGGTCGCAAATTAGAAGTTTATGACACAACTCATGTCTATGTACGAACAATCACTAATTCGACAGCCATAGATGCGGCATTTGAATCGCGTGACGGCACTAATGTTGTTTATTCAGGTTTGATGAATGGTTCTGGTTGCGGCGCGGGATACTGGGCAGTTTATGCCGGAGCCTGTCGCATGGTAATTCAAAACAGCAACGGCAACGTCGGCATCGGCGATACAAGTCCTGCTTCTCTTTTCACAGTTGGAGACGGAGATCTATTCCAAGTTAATTCGTCAGGTGCAATAGTCGCAGCTACAGGAATAATATCAAGCGGCAATATCACCTTCTCAACTTTCACAACAAACGGTGGCTTACTGTATACTTCTGGTGCAGGATTACTTACCCAGATAACTTCTCAAGGCACAACTGCCATTGATTGTCTTATCTCTCAAGGAGCAGGAGCGGTGCCTGCATTTTCTTCCTGTGCAGCTGCTGTATCCTCATCAATATATTGGACGCAGGATAATGGAGTTTTGTATCCTAAAAACTCAACAGTTGATGTGTTGATTGGAGATACAGCAACAAACTCTGCTGAATTTGCTTTTACAGGCCTTTCTTCCCTGTCGCACCAAACCCAAGCTTCAATTAGCGGACAATTAATCGTTATGCCAAATAACGGATACGGAGGAAAAGTCGGAATAGGATTAACAAATCCAACTGCAGCGCTGGATGTTAAAGGAGCAAATGAAACAACGGGAACAAACCAGCTTCTTGCCTTGTTTGAACGTGATTCAACAAATAACGGCGGGAGTGGAATCATAAGAGTTTTAAGCGATACTTATTATTCTGACTTTGAACAGAATTCGGCGGGAAGTACTCCATTTAGATACGGTACTTACACAGATCTAAATATTGTCAATAATGACGCAGAAGACGCCACAAACGGTCCTTATGGAAATATTAACTTTATTACAAATGCAACTAATGTTATGCAAATCGGAGGAGGCACCCAGGCGGGAAGGGTTGGAATCGGAGGATTTGTCGGCAATGCAGCTTCATCAAACTGGATGCTTTCAACTTTGGATGTAAAGCCAAATCTTCAAAGCGGTGGAACCCTGTCTGTTGCCTCTGTATCAGGAGCAACCTCCTTTGCATCTTTGGTGGTAGACAATTCAGGACTGGGTGATATTTTTACTGCTTCAAGTTCTGGACTAAATAGGTTTGTAGTTAAACAATCTGGAAATGTAGGAATCGGGACAACGGCGCCGAGTGTTTTGTTAGATGTTGCAGGTACTTTAGAATTAAAGAATAGCACTACCGCGCAGACGTTAAATATATATAATTCTTATACTTCCAGTACGAATTACTCACGCGCCAGATTGGGATTTGAAAGTGGAGTCTTTACGATAAGCCGTGAAACCGGAGCAAGTGGTTCCGATTCAGATATGCGGCTTCAAGTGAACGGAGCTCATAAAATCTTTTTCCTGACGAACGGGTATGATCGAATGGTTGTTGATGGTGGTGGAAATGTAGGAATCGGGACAACAACTCCGGCTTCCGAACTGTATGTCACTCGCCCTCTATCTTTTGGAGCAAATGGAAAAGCCCTTGCTATCTTTGACCAGATTGAAGACCAGGATATCTTAACAGCTTCGGCCGGAGGTCTAACCAAATTTGTCATTGAAAATGACGGAGATATAAAACTAACAGCCGGGCAAACAATAGATACTCTAACTAATGGTACTTTAGGAATAGGAACAGTTAATGCAACAACTTTAACAATTGGTAGATCAGGACAAAACATTACCCTTCCAACTTTTAGTACAAACGGTGGATTACTGTATACTTCTGGTGCAGGATTACTTACTCAATTAACCTCTCAAGGCACAACTGCCATTGATTGTCTTATTTCTCAAGGAGCAGGCGCCGCGCCTGCATTTTCTTCCTGTGCAGCTGCTGTATCCTCATCAATCTATTGGACACAATCATTAGGCGCTTTATATCCCAAAAACAGTACGGTTGATTTGTTAGTCGGCGGAACTGCAACTGATAGTGCTGATTTTGCAGTACTTAACGTCAACGGCAACGGTCCTGCTATAGCTTCTGTTTCCGGAAACCTAATTGTCTACCCTAAGGATGGAGTTGGTGGAACTGCAGGCATTGGAACTACCACACCCATTGGTATGCTAGAGGTTAAAAAGGATTACAACGGATCAACTCAGGCATACTTTACCAATGAAACAGATGGTACACTAGCTTTAACCAGAGTGCTGGTTGGAGATCATGTCGCAGATACAGATATGTTTTTCTCCTCATATAATACGGGCTTTTCGGGAAATGGACTACTTGGGGTTTCAGGCGCAGGCCTTTCGGAATTTGCTGCTAACTCAAATGGTACGGGAATGGCTATTGGTACCAGGGGATCTGCCCCGGTCTATCTCTCAATAGGAGCAACCCCAAGAGCAATATTGGATAGCTCAAGTAGGTTAGGTCTTGGAACAACATCTCCAATTTCCCAACTTCATGTTACCAGACCGCTTACATGGGGAGCAAACGGAACAGCTCTTGCAATCTTTGACCAGATTGAAGACCAGGATATCTTAACAGCTTCAGCAGGAGGAGTTGCTAAATTCTCCATTACTTATGCTGGTGGAATAAAGCTTGGAACAGATGAGGGAACAAGCACATATTGTGTTAAATCCCAAGGTGCCGGATCTGCTGCTATTTGGGCAACCTGCGGAGGCGGTGGAGACGGACTATGGAGGCTAAATTTAGGCACTATCTCCCCTGTTAACGATACTTTAGACTTATTAATTGGAAATAACGCAACCACTTCGGCAAAATTTGCTGTTACAAATGTCAATAGTGGAATACCAATAGTCAATGTGGGGGTAGATGATACTACGGGAAGTCTTTTAAGACTTTACGGAGGAACTGTTGATGAAGGCGGGGAGATTAATCTATACACTGCAGCCGATGATGACGGCACTATAAATGCCTACTCTATAGACGCTTACCAGGATGACTTAAGAATTTATACAGGAAGTATAGTTAGATTCACTATTACCGAGACGGGAAACGTAGGGTTAGGTGTTGCAAATACTGTTCCAATCTCCCAGCTTTATGTCTCAAGACCTATCGCAAACGGCGCAACTGGTAAAGCGCTGGCTATCTTTGACCAAATAGAAAATCAGGATATTATTACTGCCTCTGCAGGTGGAGTAACAAAATTTATAATCGATACAAGCGGAAACGCAATAGTCGGAGGTACAACAACCGAAACCCTTTCCAATACAGGCTTTGTCATGGACGGGAATGATATGTATATAGCAGGAATGCTTGGAGTCGAGGCTGGTGTCTATACAGACGGTTCATTTGTAGCAGGAGCTTCAACTACAATATCAAACGGTACTATAGCTCAATCTGCAACAGAAACTTTAACCATCGGTACAACACAGGCAACCCTTGCTTTGTCAACCACAACCAGCGGAAATATTACCTTAACAACAGGAGCAACAAGCGGACTGGTTAATATTTTATCAGGAAATCTTCAAGTCGGAGGAGGCGTTCCGACTCTAACACTAAACGGAGACGATGCATATATAACAGGAACCTTTGAGGCTGATCAAGCTTCAAGATTTGATTCAACAGTCACTATTTCCTCTTTTACATCAGACGGTGGCGTAATATATACAACCGGAACAGGAGGGCAACTTGCTCAAGCAAATGCCGGAACGGCTAATCAGTGTTTATTAGGGGGAACAACGCCCCAATTTGGAAGCTGTGGAACCGCTGAGGATGCATTCTGGGTACAGGCAGCAGGTTCTGTCTACCCCACCAATTCAACTTGGGATTTGTTAGTAGGAGGACAGGCAACAAGTTCTGCCAAGTTCCATGTCTACGGAGCAAGTGCATTTGCAGGAACAGCTCCTGCAGCTTCAGTTTCTGCAAACACTTCATTTGCAGGTTTTGTGGTGGATAATAAAGGAACCGGAGATATATTCACAGCTTCATCTTCTGGGCTTAATAGATTTGTAGTAAAACAAAACGGTCGTGTTGGTATTGGGCACTCTAATCCAGATTCAACTTTACAAGTTACTGCAATCCCCGGATCAACTAATCCCTTTATGGTTACAACAGCAGATTTTGCTCCTTCAACGGGCTCCACATTCGTTACGAATTTTGGAGCAGCATCAGGTAATACATATACATACCTGGGCGCTTTATCTTCAGGGGGAGGAGCCTGGAATGATCTTATCTTAAATACAAATTCTGGTGGGGGTGGGAAAGTTGGCCTAGGAACAGTTTCTCCCCTTGCCGCTTTAGACGTACGCTCTATAGTAACAAACGGAGGAACTATTCCTGTTGCTTCAGTTTCTGGACAAACATCAACTGCAGCAATGATTGTTGATAATAAAGGGACCGGAGATATATTCACAGCTTCTTCTTCTGGACTTAATAGATTTGTGGTAAAACAATCAGGAAACGTAGGAATAGGGACAACTCTTCCTTCAAGCAGTATTCATATCGTCTCTCCTTCGGGAGAATCCTCCAAAATTACACTTGAAAACAGCTTGGGAAACTCATTTTTTATGAATACATTCGGGGCAACCAACATATTTTCTATTGGTCGTACCGGAGTTGCGGATGATATCTCGCTAGATTCCTCAGGCAGATTTGGGATTGGGACAACATCACAAATCTCGGAACTTTATGTAACGAGGCCTTTAGCTGTTGGTACCACTGGTAAAGCTTTGGCTATCTTTGACCAGATTGAAAGTCAGGATATCTTAACAGCTTCTGCAGGAGGAACAACCAGATTTTCACTTGGATTTTTTGGCAATGCAACCCAAAGTGCCGTAGTTACAACACAGAATGCTTATACTTTAAATGCAAATTCCCTAACTTCCGGTACAGGATTTGCTCTAACCTCAACTTCAACAGGTCTTTCAACAGGAGGACTTATGTCGCTTTATTGGAATCCGGGCTCTAGCACAACAGCAACAGGAGATTTATTGTCCCTAGATGTTGGAACAAACGGAGTTTTGGGAAACATCTTTAATGTTAAAGATGCGGGATCAACAGTCTTCTCCGTTTCTCAAACCCAGGTTACAAGCAATCTCCCAACCCAGTTTACTTCAGCAGGAGACGTCTCAATTGCTTATGATATTAACTTTACCAACCCAACAGCTTCATATATTAAATCCGCTGCTCCCCTCTATATCCAAGCAGGAGAAGTATTTAATTCATCTGACTTAACTTTGGGAACATATAATAAAGGAAATGTTGTTGTTAATACTGAGGCTTTATCTGTTAATGGATCAGCAACTGTATCAGGGAGATTGGGAATCGGGACGACTAGTCCTTATGGCAATCTCCATATATATGGAGGCACGGGAAACGTAGAAACGAATGTTTTTATAGATACTCAAGGAACCCAAAGCTTACAACAATCTACGCTTAACTTATTAACTTTAGGCGACGGAACAAAAGGATTTGGCACAGGGGTAAAAGGATGGCATTTTGCTGCACGAGGCAATGCTTATACTACAGCAGCTAACCAAAATGATTTAATGCTCTATTTTTGGAATGGTTCAGCCTGGACTAACTTAATAAACTTTGAAAGTAGTACAAGCTCTTCCTGGAGCACAGTTGTTGGAGCCAGGAATACATGGGCAGCAACCACAACTTATTATCCATCAATTTATAGCTCAAATGCAGATGAATGGGTAATGTTTAGTAATCCTCATGTACCATATCTTGTTAATGGCACAGCTGGATTTACAGGAACAACCGCAGGCTCAAGAATTAGATTTGCTGATAGTGCAGCTGCCTCTGGATATTGGGATGTTGGATCCCCAAGTTATGCAGCTACGAATACATTTGCTGTAGGAAGAAATGGAACAACCGCATATCTTAAGCTTGATACAAGTGGAAATATGGGAATCTCAGGATGGGTAGGGGCAGGATGCGAAGCTTTCTGCGAATCCAGCGGTGGATATGCCATTATGTATGCTGACGGACATGCTGTATTGACAGATTATGTTGAGGCAGCCGGGGGCTTAAGACAAGACGGAAATGTAATACTTAATGGAACTGACACATGGCTTCGTACTGTTGGCAGTACAGGTTGGTATAACTCATCATATGCAGGAGGCATGTATATGATAGACGGCACTTGGGTTAGGACCTACAACAGCAGATATCTTTATACGGATAACGGTTATGATTCCGGTGGTCCTTCTGGTGCAAGCTGCGGCGGAGGACTTGGAGGAGGATATAATTTCCAAGTCTGCGGATCGTTACTTGCAGACGTATGGTATGACAGAAATAACACCGGTTATTATGTAGATCCAAATGGCAACAGCTCCATGAGCTACATTTCATCAGGTACTGTATCAATACCCGGCAGCTTGTATCTAGCTAATTCATATTCAGGATTCTTCAATCAAAATCTTTGCCACCGAACTGATCTTAACCGTGTTGAACCTATTGCCAGTAGTAACTGCACTTGGTCATCAATAAGAGTTAAGCATGACGTTAATGATTTGGATTATGGATTGGATGAAATTATGCAGCTTCGACCGGTTTCATTTGTCTATAATACTGATCCTACAGTAGGTGGACAAAGAACTGAGAGAAGGATAGGTTTTATAGCTGAAGAAATGAATGATGTAATTCCCGAAGTTGTCGTATGGCAAAATGGTGAAATCATCACAATTGACTATCAAAACCTTACAGCCCTAAATACCAGGGGAATTCAACTGCAGCAATTGGAGATTATGGATTCAAGAGACAGAATTGCTACAATCGAAGCAGAACTTTCATTTAATAATAATGGTAATTTGAGTATTGTAGATAATGCTATAGCTACAGATTCAGCATATACAATTCCCCACTACTATACATTAAACGACGCGCTGGGAAATCCAATAGATAGAATCGGAGCGTTTGGAGAAATTATAGTGGCAAAATTAACTGCAGGATTTATCTCTGCACAGCAGATATCAACCAATTCATTAACAGTTGCAACAGAAAACATTTCAATTGCAGGACAAAACATCAGAGACTATATCGCCCAAATTGTTTCAGAACAGCTTTCTAATACAACCCTCTCCCCTATTGCAAGTGTTGATGAAATACATACTAATTTCATTTCCCCGGTTGGTGGAGAAAAAGAAATTGGAATCAAAGTCGAAAAAGACAAAGTATCAATTGTTAATGGAACTTCTGCAACACACAGTGCAGTTGCAGTGTTTGATAATCTTGGCAATGCAACTTTAAGCGGAACATTAACTTCTAATAGAATAAATACCCAGGATGCTTCTGTTTCAGGAGTTTTAAGAGCAAGAAGAATAATTGCAGATCAAATTGAAGGGTTGGATGTTAAAGCAAGTACTGTTTCTGCAAATTACATAACCAATAACTATTATGCGTCTGGATCAGCCTTCCCAACTCTACCTGTTGGAGAAAGCTCAAGCGGATCGGGTAGCTTTAGTAGTCTATTTGCAACGGATAATTATATAAATATTGCCAGTTTCTCTTCGCAACTTGCTTTTGTAGAAAACCTAAATACGGTTAATCAAGTTGTTTCTTCTGATTTAAGTGTTTATGGTTCAACGACTTTGTCTGATACTTCAGTTATTGGACAACTGGCAATAGGAGGAAACCTCATTCTTTCTGATGAATCTATTAATGTCTTAGGAGGAGACTTAAGTCTTCAGCCTCTTCGACAAGGAGGACTTTCAATCATGGCCGGCCTAATTTACGTTGACACAAATGGAAATATGAAGATCGGAAATGATTTGGAAGTTAACGGAACGCTTTTTGCAAACCAGATTGCTCCCCTACCAGGTAAAGATTTAACAATTAAACTTGCATCAAGTTCTGCAGAGACAAATAAATTGGTTGTTAAAGGAGCAAGCGACTCTGCCGTTCTCTCAATCGACAATCTTGGAAATATAATAGCCAGTGGTGCTGCCTCAATTGCAAAACTTAATTTAAATAATATTGTTGGCTCTGCCCTTGCAGTATCGCCTACTGAAATTATTGCAACAGGTAGTGCAGGAACCGCACAAATCAATGCAAACAGGCTTGAAATGACAATTAATAATCCATTGGTTACTGAAAAATCTCTTATTTATATAACCCCAACTTCTAATACAAATAACCAAGTGTTGTATCTTTTAAGACAAACCGCTGGTGAATCATTCACCGTTGGAATTGAAAACCCATCTGCAGTTTCAATTCCATTTAACTGGATTATCGTTAACTAATATGAAGAAAATAAAGAAAGAAGTAATTAATAAAGATACAAAAGGGATTAAAAATTACGAGATAGACCAATCGGGAAAGATAGAACAGACAAATAAAGATACGGTTTTATGCTTGTCAAATGGAATCTGGGATACCATACTTGTAAAAGCAGAGACTAAAAGAAGTCTTTTGGAGGTTTTTAGAAGAAACGGCCAAATTCGCAACTTTATTTTGTTCACTTTTTCAGCGATCCTTGCCATCATTATCGAAAGGAATATTAATTTAGGAAGAATTGTAATTGACCGTGAATATTATGGAAAAGAACCAATAATTAAAAAGCTCTTGGAAGAAATGTCAACAAAAATCAAGGAAAGGGCAATTTTGGAATTTGGCTTGGTAGGCAAAACTTCCAGGGCTGATTTTATAGCAGGTGAGGTATTTTCGGGCAAAATAAAACCTAAATCAACAATTACAAAAGAAGAACTTTTAAAAGTAATAAAAAAGACCGAGGTTGGTAAACAACTGAAGGATGCTTAAGTCAAGGCTGATTTCGTAAACTAGTACGATCTACACCTCTTGAGTGCGGTATCCACTCGGTCAAGAAAAACATATCACAAAATATGCAAAAAGTCAATACTTTAGAGGCATTAAAAAAGACCGAGGTTGGTAAACAACTGAAGGATGCTTAAGCGACGAATGATTACGTCGGTGCGGCATCCACTCGGTCAAGAATATATTAACAAATTACATGAGGAAAGTAAAGATTATAACGAAAATTAAAAAAATCACCCGTAAATTGATTATTTACGGGGAGGTTAACGTATATAACTTATACCAAACTGGTTGTAAAAAGTAAATATGAAAGATAAAACAATAAAAATAATTAAAAAATTAACAAAGATAATAAAAATAATAAGATTGCCTTTTAAAGGAATCTACAGACTATTGTTCCCTTGGCAACATTTATCAAAAAGAAAACAAAGAGTATTAATTGGGATTGCTTTAATAGTTTTAATAATTGCAATTCCTATATCAATGTATATCTTAAGTCATCCTTTTGGCTCAAATGCTGCTTGGTTTGATGATAATTATGGCTACAGACAAAGAGTAGACATTACCAATTCCGGCTCAGCTCAGACAAATTATCAAATCGTAATCACTTTAAATACATCAGCATTAATCAGTGCTGGAAAAATGCAGGCAGGCTGTAATGATATCCGCATTGTTGACTTAACTGGCGATCTTCTTCCTTATTGGATTGAGACAGGAGGATCTAACGGATGCAATACTACTACAACAAAGGTCTGGACTAAAGTTACTTCAATCCCAACCAGTGGTCAAACCATATATGTTTACTACGGAAATCCCATGGCGGCATCTGCAAGTGATATTTCCTGGATGCCAACCGGCGGAACAATAACTCTGTTATCCGATGGCCATCGTGTTCATAAATTTACAAGCAGCGGAACATTTACAACTACAGCAAATTTATATGTTGAAACACTAGTTGTCGCAGGCGGAGGAGGCGGAGGTATGGATATGGGCGGAGGAGGCGGAGGTGGAGGCGTAATCTATAACTCAGGTTATGCTGTAGCTACGGGATCAGTCACGGCCACGGTTGGCGCCGGAGGTGCCGGTGCTCCTGCTGCCGGTACCGGAGGCCAACCTTCTGTTCATCAATATACGATACCTGCTACAAACGGTGAGAATTCATTGATCGCTCCTGCCACAGCCACTACTTTTGGTTCATCTTCCGACACTGCCGGGAAAAGCTGCTATTCTCTAAAACTTGACGGTGTTAGTACAAGCGGGGCCTATTGGATTGATCCGGACGGAGCCGGAGGAAATTCACCTTTCCAAGCTTATTGTGATATGACGTACGCCGGCGGAGGATGGACAATGATGATGAAGGCAACAACCGGCACAACCTTTAACTACAGCTCAAGCTATTGGACTACCACAAACACCTTAAACCCAAGTGAAACAAATACAAATGATGGCGATGCAAAATTCCGCTCATTTAACGAATATTCTGTCAAAGATCTCATGGCAAGATGGCCGGATATAAGTTCCGGAACGTGGAGATGGAGACAGGATGATTTTAATGACGGGAATGCGGTTGTTTTGCCGACATTCTTTACGAATGCCAATTTGAAGTTTTTTGGCGATGCAAAGAATTTTAGCGGATGGTCAAACGGTATTTTCTCAAGCCAGGTCGATATCAGATTCTATGGATTTAACTTTGTAAATAATCCAGGCTATGGCTTTAATGCCAAAGTCAGATGGGGTTTTGGCTGGAATGAAAACGGTGAAGGTCTTTATGTCAACCCAGCAACACTTAACGGTGGGGCTGCCCCTGGGTCAGACGATGTCAGTGGTGGAATTGGCATGGATTCTACTTTTGGCAATTATTCAGCTGGAGATAAAATAAATTGCTGTCAAGATACTACCGGCATAAACCGTTCAGCCCGGGTTGAAATATATGGCAGAAATACAAATGACCCGCCAGATACAACCACTGTTTTAGCGGCAATAGGCGGAGGCCACGGTGGCAGCTCTTATTACGGCTACACTCCAGGAGCTGCGGGTGCCGGTGGTGGAAGCGGAGGAGGTACATCGGGATATAGTGATGGCAGCACAAGGGCTGGAGGAATAGGATTTTCAGGACAAGGATATAATGGTGGGCAAGGTGGAGGGCAATATTATTCGGGTGGTGGTGGTGGTGCGGGTGGTGTTGGTGCCAGTGCAACAAACCAACCAAATGGCGGTATTGGTGTAGAAAATAGCATTTTAGGCACCAGCTACTATTGGGGTGGCGGTGGAGGCGGAGCTGCATATAGCGCCTCTACCGGCGGAAATGGCGGTAACGGTGGTGGTGGCGGTGGTGCAATTGGAACTACTACGGGAGGCGCAGGTCTCAATAGCGGTTCTGCTGGGGGAGGCGGAGCTTGTTGTAGCTGGGCAAATACACCAGGAGGTAATGCTGGAGCTAATACCGGCGGAGGCGGAGGAGGAGGCTCACACTATAACGCAACTAATAAAGGCGGTGACGGTGGATCAGGTATTGTTGTAGTAAGCTATCCCTCTGCCACTGGCCCCACTATTGCCTCTCCTACTAATGAAGAAAAAGGACCTTCTGCGGTTGCATATTGGAAATTTGATGAAGGATCAGGAATTATTGCATCCGACTCTTCATCAAACGGTAATAACGGAACCTTAACTAACATGACTTCCACAGCAGCAACAGGCGGAACAATTACAACCTCCGGCGGTTATACTATTCATACTTTTACCTCTTCCGGAACATTTACGCCTAACGCCAGCCTTACTTCTGTTGAAGTCTTGGTTGTAGGCGGTGGAGGCGGTGGAGGCGGTAGGCATGGTGGAGGCGGTGGAGGCGGTGGAGTTCGCACAGCAAACCTTGCTGTTACTGCTACTCCATATACAGTAACAGTTGGAGCAGGAGGAACTGCGGCTCCTTACGGTGGTCAGGGAGGCAACGGCGGAGATTCAGTTCTTTCTACCATTACTTCTACGGGTGGTGGAGGCGGTGGTGGATATAACAACGGTGCTGCTACTGTTAATGGAAACCCTGGCGGTTCCGGAGGTGGAGGAGCCGAAGCGACCGGATTACCCGGTGGAACCGGAACGGCTGGCGCAGGAAACACTCCTTCAACTTCCCCATCGCAGGGCAATAACGGTGGAGTTGGACTTGGTAATGGTGGTACTAATGACTGGGCTGGTGGAGGCGGTGGCGGAGCAGGCGCAGCGGGAGGGAATGCTACTGCTGGATATCAGGGAGGAACTGGCGGTGTTGGTGTTGCCAGCTCAATATCCGGAACTTCAACATATTATGGCGGTGGAGGAGGAGGAGCCGGAGGGAATAATGTTGATCTAAATGGCGGTGCCGGAGGAAATGGAGGAGGCGGCCGCGGAACAGGAGCCTACAATCCTACTACAGGAGTTGCAGGTACGGCAAATACCGGCGGTGGAGGAGGCGGCTCAAGAGATGCAGTTGGAACTACCGGTGGTTCCGGTATAGTTATCGTCCGCTACCCTACTCCAATTTCTAGTTGGAAAACCCAAAGTCAATGCATCTTTGGTAAATGTCTGGGATTTGACGGAATTGATGATTATGTAGATGCAGGAAATTCTTCAAATTTGAATGTGGGTGCTTCAGATTTTACGGTTAGTACTTGGATTTATCCAACAAGTACAGCAAAAAAAGTCTTCTTACAAAAATCAGATTTAAACGATGGCTGGATCGTAGGCCTAAATACTACCAGCAACAACCAAATCTTTTTGGAAGTACGTGAAAATGGAACCACAAACAGTCAGGAATTGATATACAATTCTACAATCCAAGCAAACAATTGGTATTACATAACTATTGTTAAAACTGGCGCAAACATAACTGTATACAAGAATGGAGTTTCTTTAGGTTCGCAAACAGGCTATCAGAATCTTTCTAATTCTTCTGTGAACTTTCAGATAGGAAGAGTTGATTGGTGGCCACCAGGATATTTTCAGGGACAGATTGACGAAGTTAAGATTTATAACTATGCCCGTTCTGCAGATCAGGTTAAAGTTGATTATAACAACGGAGCAAATGTCATTGGATCTTCAGATGCTAGTAAAAACCTCTCCAACGGCCTAGTTGGTTACTGGAAAATGGATGAAAGTTCTTGGACAGTAGATTGTTCTTCGGAATCCGTTCTTGACTCATCAGGTAGCGGAAATGGTGGCGCATCCTGTCCTAATTCTACTGGGCCTGCAGGAGGAGCAGTAGGAAAATTTGGAAACGCTGGGAGTTTTGACGGAAGTAATGACTATGTAGATATTGATGATTCAACTTCACTTAGGCCATCAACTGCAATATCCGTTGGGGCATGGCTTAAGCCTGGTAGCGCAACTCAAGCTGGATTTGGAATCATAGATAAACGTTATGCTGAGGGAGATGATCCCTATAATTCCTATATTATCGACGTAGAAGGATCAACATATCATTATATGTTTTGCATAAGCAACGGGACAGCTGGATCTCAAACCTGTGTTTACAGTACAACCTCTTTAACTACAAACTGGACTAATGTTATGGGAACTTATGACGGGTCTACTATGAAGATTTATGTCAACGGTATTCTGGAAGGATCAACCCCTAAAACCGGAACAATTGGCTACTCCAGTTTACCGCTCAGGATTGGATGTGCTCTTGCAGGATCACAATGTTTTAACGGTACAATTGATGAGACTAGAATTTATAACCGCGCTCTGGATTCCCGCGAAGTCCAGCAGCTTTATAATTTCGCCCCCGGCCCTGTGGGATATTGGGACTTCGAAGATGAACAAAATAATCAAAATATTACAAATGGGATTGTTGGTTATTGGAAAATGGATGACGGATCAGGTTCAACTGCTTCTGATTCATCGGGTAATGGTTATAATGGAACTATCACTGGAGCCTCATGGTCTAGTTCCTGTAAATATGGAAACTGTCTTTCTTTTTCAGGTTTATCTTCCGGTAACAAGGTAGACTTAGGCACCTCTGTTAATCTTAATCCTTCCAATTTCACGGTTTCTGCTTGGGTAAACACTAATAATGCCTCTTATGCCTATAACTATATTTTTAGTAGCGATAGGGATTGTTGCGGCACATATAACGGTATTGGCTTTTATATAAACGGTGCAGGAAAGCTAGTCGGCAGTATCTGGAATTCTACGAACGCAGGAACTTCATCAAACACAACCCTTTCTGCAAGTACATGGTACTTTGTCACTTTTAGCTATGATGGAAGTAAAATGAAACTATATATCAATGGCATTTTAGATAAGGAAGAAAGTTACACAGGGAGCGTTGGCTCCCCCGCCAGTTTTAACGTTTCCATAGGGACGATGGGCTTTAATCAAGGAACATACACTTTTAACGGAAAAATAGATGAAACAAGACTTTATAACCGTGCTTTATCGAATAAGGAAATAATCCAGCTTTATGGCATAAGTCCTGCAAATGACAAATCCGGTAATGGGAATTACGGAGTCTGGAATGGAACACCTCCTTTTTATGCCCAAGGAAAATATGGCAAAGGAGGAAATTATGATGGAGCTGGTGATTATGTCGGAGCTGGAAATTCATCAAATTTACAAATAGGAACAGGTACTATGGAGGCTTGGATTAAAACTTCAAATGCAGGAAGTGGATATAGAGGAATTGTAGTAAAACAAAGTGCCTACGGATTTTTCTTAACAGATAACGTGTTTACTCTATACGATTGGGGTGCCGGTGCAGGCCGATCTTCAGGAGTAAATTTGGCAGATGGAAAATGGCACCATGTAGCCGCCTCCTTCCAAAGCGGCGTAACAAACGGGACCATTCTTTATATTGATGGAGTTGCAACGCTTACTACAACAATGACTGTTTCAAATCAAACAGTCTCACTTTCCTTTGGTACAGGAAGTGGTACAGCAAATGGACAGGACTTTAACGGTCAAATCGATGAGGTAAAAGTATACAGCTATGTAAGGACTTCCGGACAGGTTGTGGAGGATATGAATGCTGGACACCCTGCCCCCGGCTCTCCTGTCGGCTCTCCCCTAGTCCATCTCAAATTCGATGACGGTTTTGGTAACTACGCCAGTAATTCAGGTAGTATTGGTGGTATTGGTAATGCAGGATTATATAATATTGCCTCACCTGCAACCGCTGTTTCAGGTTGGAATCAGAATGGAAAATTTGGGAAAGCGCTTTCTTTTGACGGGACAAATGACTATGCCAAGGTGTTCGATTCGAGTAGCTTGGATATTACTTCCACCATCACCATTAGTGCTTGGGTTAAGCTCACAGATGTTACTGCTTATCGGCAGGTGGTTGCAAAAAATACTACTGGATCTGGCTATAACGACCCATATGCTTTGCGAGTTGAAATAACTACCGGGAAAGTTTCGGCACGAGTTGGTAATGGAGCAGCAAGTGAAGATACTGTTGTAGGCAATACAAGTGTTTCAGATGGAAAATGGCACTACATCGTTATGACGCGAGATGCATCATTTCTTAAGCTCTACGTTGATGGAGTATTAGATGCAACGCCAGTAACATCGACAATAACTATGTTTGCTAATACAACTGATCTCCGTATAGGATCTTGGGAGGGCGCTTCATTCTATTATAAAGGTTCTATGGATGAAGTCAAAATATTTAATCAAGCCTTAACTGCCGACCAAGTAAAGCTGGAATATAACCGCGGAGCTTCTCAGGTCTTAGGTTCTTTGTCTGATACTTCCGGGTTAACGGGCGGATCTGTGGCTTCCAATTCAGCTTCCGCAGAATACTGCGTCCCCGGAGACACCACCTCCTGCGCATCTCCGGTTGGAAGATGGGATTTTGAGGAAGGACAGGGAACAAGTACGAATGATATAAGCGGGAATGGCTATAATGGAACATTGACTTCAGGTCCCACTTGGACGCAGGGTAAAATCGGCAAAGCAATAAGTTTTGATGGTAGTAATGACTATATAGAAACAAATTATGTCCTACCAACAACTAATTTTACGTATTCCTTCTGGGCAAAATCATCTGCGAGTGGAGTTGCAAACCGTCCTTTCGGAAACGCCGATTCAACTGCAGGTTTATCTGGAAGCGGAGTAATCTGGGGATACAATGGAGCTACTCATATATATGTCGTTAACAGGCAAGGGGCTAATGTTGGTACTTATGACATTGATGCTGTTGCTCCGGGGATTGCTTCTGGCTGGCATCAGGTTGCTGTCACGATCAGTTCAACAGATGGGACCATACTTTATTGGGACGGCGTCAGTATCGGGACTAATGCCTTAACAACAAGTATTACCAGCTCTTTAACTACAAGGATTGGCCGGCATGGTAACGGAACAGACGCTTTCAACGGCACTATTGACGAAGTTAAAATATATAACTATGTCCGTACTCCTGCCCAAGTTGCCTGGGATTATAATCAGGGCAAACCCGTGGCTCACTGGAAATTTGACGAGTGCCAAGGAACAACAGCAAACGACTCTTCAGGAAGAGGAAACTATGGAACAATAACTGCCGGGGGAAGCGGAGGAAATAGTAGTGTTGGAACTTGCGCCGGGTCTTCTAGTATGTGGGGAGACGGAGATAATGGAAAGTTTAACTATTCTCTTGATTTTGACGGAACAGATGATGATGTAACCAGTAACTATTCTGATATGGATAATAAATACACGGTATCTTTATGGATGAAGACAACAGCTTCAGGCAATAATCCATGGTTTTTTAATGATAGTTCACCAGTCGGATTTAACGAAGCATTTATACAAGGTACGAATGGTACTGTTTCGGTGGTTACAAAAAATACTTCCAATACCGCTTTTGGTGCGGATAGTAACTCAGCATTAAATGACGGGAGTTGGCATCAAGTTGTCAGTGTAGTTGATTGGGATGCCACCTATATAAAGCTTTATGTTGATGGGAAACTTCAAGAAACTACTACCCTTTCGGGTACTAGGAGGACAGATGGATCAAATATTGTCATCGGAAGAAGAGCGGATGGAGGGAGTTATTATACAGGACAGCTCGATGATATTAGAATTTATAAATATCCTATGACTGCTTCACAGGTAAAAACCCTTTACTCAGGTGGTGCAATAAACTATGGTCCGGCAACGGGAGCACCCTAATTTTAGATTATTAGCGTATTAATAAGTTTTTATCCTTGACATTATATTTTAATACTGGTAACTTTAACTAATAAATCATGAATGATGCTGTAAGGGAACAATGGGCTTTATATTTAGAGAAAGCATCCGCAATCATACTCGGTATCCTTTTTGTATTATTCCCTTTGGTATTTACAGATCTATTAACAGATCTTTTTATTCTTCCCAAACAAGCCTTTCTTGCTTTCGGTGTTTTGGTTTTAATGATTCTTTACGGAGTTAGAACGTTTTTTACCCAGAATCTTAGGATCAAAAGAACGCCGTTTGATCTTCCTGTACTATTGTTTATAGGCTCGGTTATCCTTTCAGTTGTCTTTTCGGTTGCAAAGTATGATTCCTTGTTTAATTTCATTCCCCTTCTCTTTGCCGGCATATCTTTTTTTGCCATAACTTATAATACTAGAGATCAAAAATCACTTAACTTTTTAACAGCGTGTCTGCTCGCAGGTGGTGCTTTAATCTCAATACTTACTGCCTTTACTTTTCTTAAGGTTTACGTATTTCCAATGGAAGCAACCAAATTCCAGACATTTACTCCGCTTGGCTCTATACTTGACCAAGCTTTATATCTTGGTCTTTTACTACCCCTGGGAGGATATTTTCTCTATCCTTTAGTTAAAAAAGGCAGAAATGCGATATTTACTTCTACTAAAGAAGATCCTTTAAGCGTTGTCGGGTTTTCAGTACTGACATTTCTTATTCTAGTAGGTCTTTCTATATCAATCTATGAACTAATAGTACTACAAAAGCCATTGATCCTTCCCTTGGCAACAGGCTTCCAGACTGCCTTTGCAGCCATTTCCCAGGATGGCGGAAGAGTAATCCAAGGATTTTTGTTTGGCTCGGGCTACGGACAGTTTGCAACAGTGTTTTTAAGGTTTAAGCAGGCAATATTTAACACAAATCCTGATATTTGGAACTTAACTTTCTTTAGATCCTCTACCTATGTCTTAGAACTTCTTTCAACAACAGGCTTACTTGGATTTCTATCTTTCCTTTTTATAGTTTTAAGAGTAATAAGACAAAGACCGCTTTTTGTTCCCCTACTTCTAATAGTAATTTTGTCGTTTGTTCTCCCCTTTGCTTTCTATCATGTGGCCCTTCTCTTCTTTATGCTTGGCATTTATTCAGTTTTGAAAAGTCTGCATAACCATCAGGACTATTTTGACGTTGAATTGCAATTAGTTGCATCCAAAAAAGGCTTCTTTGTGTTATCAAGTGAAGAAGTGAGTGCAAAGAGCAGCCAGGAAAAATACGGAAAAATACTTGCCTCCATTGTTTTAGTTGTAATCGGTATTTTTGCCCTAATCTTTGGGTTTTTAAGCTATGACTTTACAGTCGCCAATGCAACCTTCCAAAGATCTTTGGTAGCAGCTTCTCAAAATAATGGACAACAAACATATGATTTTCAATCAAATGCGCTAAACAGCCTTTCCGGAAGATATGTCGACGCATATCACAGGGTCTTTGCCCAGACAAACCTGGCACTTGCCAATTCGTTGGCAACATCTATTCCACAGGGATCTTCCCCTAGTGCCCAAACAACGCAGACTATAAATACTTTGGTTCAGCAGTCAATCAATAGCGGAAGAACCGCTACTTCAATCTCACCAAACAGCGCAGTTAACTGGCAAAACCTTTCCTCTATTTATAGAGCCTTAATTGGCTTTGGCCAGAATGCGGACAGCTTTGCAATCCTTGCAGCCCAACAGGCTATCCAGCTTGATCCCACAAATCCACAGGAGTATATAAACCTGGGAGGACTTTATTACCAGATAAAAGCCTGGGACAGAGCTTTGGAACAATTCCAGATAGCGATAAACCTAAAGCCTGATCTTCCCAACGCCTATTACAACCATGCCCATGCATTCATAGAAAAAGGAGACCTGGCTTCTGGCTTGGAAGATTTAAAAGCTGTAAAAGAATTAGTTAAAAGCGACAAAGAAAACACCAAGAAAATTGACGAGGAAATAAAACAACTGGAAGAAGCTATTAAGCAAGGCGGAGGAAATCAAGTAGTACAGCAAGAACAACAACCACAGCAGGTTTTACCAACTCAAAATCCTAAAGTCGAAATACCAGGACCAACAGCTTCTGTCACTCCTACACAAACACCTACCCCAACGCCTGTTCCTAGTGGAACAATTAGTCCGTCTATTAGCCCATCCCCTACTTCATCAGCATCAGCGCCACCACATCCATAACAATAAGAATAAGGACGTAAACAAAAGCCTAGTTTATAATCATTAGTGAAACTTATACACATAGAATCTTAATAACTGATCGTGAACTCTATTATTAAGCTGTAGCTTTATGAAGTATAGAAGAAGCAAGTGTTTGATAGGGTATACCTTCTTCGGCCGCTTTTCTTTTTAATTTCGCAAGAGTTCTCTCTGAAAGACGGATATTAATGTTTTTTGTCTTATTGAGGGTGTTTTTTGCAATTTCCTGAAATCTCTTTTTCTCTTTTTCAAAATTTGGAACCTGAATCCATTCTCCTTTCTCGACTTCATTAAGGAGTTTTTGTTCTTCTTTAGTTAATTCATAGTATTTCATAATTATTTTCCTCTAATTAAATATTTCTTGGTCATCTTTCTACTTGGAATAATCGTTTTTAAAAAAACCTTTTTCTCATCTTCTACAAAAGGAACTGTGTAAGCATAATTTTCAATATTTACGATAATCATTTTTTGATTAGGATAACGTTTTTTATTTGGGTGGCTAATTCTATCAAGTTCATTTCCCTCATCTAAAGCATGTATAACGTCTTCAAAACAGACTCCCCGTTCTTCTTTTAACCATTCATTCTTCCCCTTATCCCAGTCAAAATACTTCACAACCTATTTACGATTATTTTATGACAAATAATATCATTTGTCAATATCCTATGTTTGGAATTAGTAAAAATTTTATTAGCTAAGTTGACGTGAATTTAGACAGTTAACAAGCGGAATTCGCGCTAAATTAGCTAATAAGCCATATTTAAGGGTAGATAGACAATTTTTGGACGATTATTAGACGATTTGCAAGCTAATTTCCCACGCAAAATACATCTCTTTATTTAACTTTTGGGAAATTAATATTAGAGGAAACAAATAGACTAAGTAAATAATCTATAATTATTACAATTAAAGATAATTAAATCTTTTATTGAGCTTGTCTTTGATTTCTGAAGCAATCTCTGCAAAGAACCGGTCTGTCTCCTCTTGGTTTAAAAGGAACAGTATCGGTCTTTCCACAGTTAGCACAGGTTATTTCAAAGCTTTCTCTAGGTCCTCTTGATTCGTTCATTCGGGCCTTTTTCTTTGCTCTACAATCAGGACATCTGACTGGTGCGTTTTCGAAACCTTTTTCCTGGTAGAACTTTTGTTCGGACGCTGTCCAAACAAACTCTTTTCCACAGTCTCTACAAACTAATGTTTTATCTTGAAAATCCATTTATTGAAAAGTCAATATTTAACAAATCTCCCTTAAGATCGATCTATCAAATATTTAAATTAAATCTTTCACCTCCCTATAAACTAGTACCATTTTCCTTTTCTATCTTTATAGAGAGATAAGGAGCTGATCCATAGGTTACAAAGGTATTATATCAAAAACTTAGAAGAGTTGCCACTAATTGATTTATTTACCGTAAATCTCATCATGCGTACCTATGTCAATAAAGTAGGCAATGTTTTCCTCATAGAGTTAACTATTTCTCGTACTAAAACATAACTTGACTTTTATAATTCTCGGGTTATAATATATCTATATGATAAGAAGATCGTTATTAAATCAGCTACGAGAACATCTCTTAAGTCCAGAAATTACCTTTATTGTCGGACCTCGCCAGGCTGGTAAAACCACATTGATGGAGATACTAAGAGATGAATTGGTAGAAAAAGGCGAGAAAACTCTTTTTCTCAATCTCGATTTTAATGCAGACCGCCCCTTTTTTGACTCCCAGGAAAAACTACTACAAAGAATCTCCTACGAGATGGGGGAAGATAAAGGATATGTATTTATTGATGAGATACAAAGAAAAGAAGATGCAGGGTTATTTTTAAAAGGGCTTTATGATATGAAGTTGCCATATAAATTTATTGTTTCAGGATCAGGTAGCATAGAGCTTAAAGAAAAAATCCATGAATCATTACCAGGCAGAAAAAAGCTTTTTGAATTGACAACTTTAACTTTTGAAGAGTTTGTAGCTTACAAAACAGATTACAAACATATAAAAGAGGGTGAATCTTTTGCAGGGCTTGCCATCTTTTTTGATCTTTTTAAAGAGCTAGCGCAGCAATATCTTGAAGAATATTTAAATTTTGGGGGGTATCCTAAGGTAGTGCTTGCAAAAACCTATGAGGAAAAACGGGCAGCTATTGCTGATATTTATCAAAGTTTTTTGGAAAAGGATATGTCAATTCTTTTAAACATCCAAAAAACAGAAAGTTTAACAGCTTTACTTAGAGTACTTGCTTCTCAAATAGGCAATTTAGTCAATTTGGCAGAGCTTTCTAATACTTTGGGGATTTCAGTTCAAACTGTGAAAGATTATCTCTGGTATTTGGAAAAAACCTATATCATCAGCAAAGTCACTCCCTATTTTAAAAATACGAGGAAGGAAATAACAAAAAGCCCCATCTATTATTTTGTTGATCTAGGACTGCGTAACTTCGCAGCCAATCAATTTGGTCACGGTGCGTTTGACACCACTGGGTTTTTGTTTGAAAACTTTGTTTTCAATAATTTAAAAGGGCATCTTAAGCTTACCCCCACCAGTATTCATTTTTGGAGAACCAAGGATAGAGCTGAAGTTGATTTTATCCTGAATACCAGTAGGGAAATTATACCTATAGAGGTTAAATACACAAAATTAAAGGAACCTGAAATAAGCCGTTCCTTCAGGTCATTTTTAACCAAGTATAAAGTTCCAAAAGCATTTATTGTAAATCTTAGTTTAATTCAAGAAGTAATTGCTGAAGGTGCTAAAGTTTATTTCATTCCATTTTTTAATACTCAAATTATAACAAAAAAAGTGTAAATTTAAGTCTTGCTGTAGTAATAGAGTACTTTTATGGAAACAATTGGAAAAAGGATGGTGATGGACTGAATTTGGTGAGTTCGATTTCCATTGGGGTTCGATGTTATAGGTTTAATTCTGAGGAGTTTTCTATAAAACTTTGAGGCTAAATTTCTGTAAAATCACAAATACCATTGGGTGGACCCGACGGGGATCGAACCCGCTACCCTCTAGCTGCCAGCCAGATGTTCAACCATTTAAACTTCGGGCCCATGTTTTAATTTCAATTGATTATATACTAAATCAGCAAGTGATTCTAGTTCAAGCTGAACCCGAGAATCAAAATAATCTATCTTTAATACACCTTTATAATCTTTTTTTAAAGTAGGCTTTCCGATAGTTCTAGGATCGATTCTAGCTTTATAAAATAATCTTTTAGGTACCCCGGTGACTTCCTGCCAAAAGTCTTCTAGATCCTCTATATTCTGGTCTGCCCTACATTGAACAGTACAGCGTATTTTCTCAAGATCAAACTTAAAACAGGTTTTCAAAAGAGTTAAGAATACAATAATTATTCTTGGGTCTGTATTTCCCAGACTGAAAGCTCTATTAGATTTATACTTACTAGCCTCTCCCAGACAAAGCATCGCAAGTGCAATTTTTGCAGTCTTTTCATTATGTATAAAGTCAGCAATCTTTATATTTATTTTAGTAAGTCCTTCAAAAAATTCTTTTCTTTTTATTCTGTTTCTCTCCTGAGCAATTAGTCGTACTTTTTCCAAGTGAATTTTATTCATTTTTTTAAGTTTTAAATAATAGCTTTCTGGAAGAACCATTCCCTTAAACCAAGCATGCAGAGTTCCTTTTGGAAAACCTACGTTCAATTTTTCTCTTATTTCAGTATAAGTATAACCTTCAGAACGAAGTCTTCTAGCTTCATTAACCACTCTTAAATCATAACGCCACATGTTGTTTTCCTAACTTATAGCATATTTAACCTAATTCATTGTTGACTATTGATATATTATATTATAACATAGTTCTAATATGGAAATGGAGGTAAAGATAATTCAAATCGGAAACTCCGTAGGCTTTATCATTCCGAAGCTTATTTTAAAAGTTTTTGGTTGGAAAGTAGGAGATAAAGTAACAGTCAAGTACAATTCCACAGACGGAAGTGTTCTATACAGAAAAAAATAACCAGATAAAATGATTAATCTTGTGGACCATGGGAGAATCGAACTCCCGTCCTCGCAATGCGAATGCGATGCATTACCACTGTGCTAATGGCCCTTTACTAGCTTTATTTTACCAAGAAAACCTACTGAAGAAAAGAAAGAGGATTAATCGGCGCTCCGTTTTGTCTAACTTCAAAATGGACGTGAGGACCGGTTGTTCTTCCAGTCATTCCAACCCAGCCTATTACCGTACTTCCTCCTACTACGTTTTGTCCTGCTCCAACGTTAATTCCTGACAAATGGGCATAAAGAGTGGAATATCCGCCTCCGTTATCTATAGTAATATTTGTTCCGTATCCCCCGTCCCAGCTTCCAGAGGACATTGACCTTACAATTCCGCTTTTTGCAGCCACAATCGGTGTTCCGATTGGAGAAGTGATATCAACTGCCATGTGATACCAGGAAGCAAACTGGGAAACAAGACCTCTGACGGGCCAGGTGAAGCCTGAAGCTGAGAATGACGTAGAGCTTGGTCCCTGAGCTATATATACCTGGCGCTTGATAAAGGGCTGCTCGGCAGGCTTGACAGCGTCAGGAACAATTAAGATCTGGCCTTCTACAAGTGAGAATGTTTCAGGATTGGCAAAGTCATTGAATGGAAAATCGACAATCTTTTGAGGTATGGTATCTAACTTTTTAGCAATCGTATAAACAGTGTCTCCCCTGTTAACCTTATACGCCATACCTGTAACTGGTAGAATTTCTAATGTGTCGCCTACGGTTATCGAATCAGAGGTTAAGTTGTTTTGCCACTTGATGGTATTGGTTGAAATACCGAATTTTTGGGCAATCGTTGATATCGTATCTCCTTTGGCAACGGTATAGGTTATGACCTTATCCCTTGGTTTTTGCGAAATGCTTGTTTCAAAAACATTTTCTCCGACGATTATCGACTGGTTAGTCTCAGGAGACGCTATTTTTGAAGTATTTGGGTTTTCGGAAAAAACAGGATAGGTTGAAGCTAAAAACGGAGCCACGATTACACCGATTGTCAGTACCAAAAGCGTTGCAAAATGTAAAAAAGGCCGGTTGTAGCGGCCTCTTTTCATAGTTAAAAACTTAACTAGAATATTTTTGTTTGTTTCAAAGATAATACTAAAGCCAATGACTTTACTCTTTAGATAGCTTAAAAAGATTCTCAAAAATGGCCCAGTAGTAGACAAATATTTCTTAAAAGGATTTGAAAACACGCCAAAAAGTTTCCGTTTGTTCATGAAAAGTGATATCTATGGTATCAAAAGGATAAGTATTAGTCAACCTTTGGGGTCAGAAATTTTAGACTTTTTGAAGGGAATTTAGGAATTCTTCGTTCGTAGTTGTCTTTGCCAGTTTTTCTATAAAAAGAGATGTTCTCTCTTCGTCTGACAGCATATAAAGCATCCTTCTCATCGTAATTGTTTTTTGCCTTAATTCCTCTTCCATGATCAGTTCTTCCTGTCTTGTGCCTGATTTTTCAATATCGATTGAGGGATAAACTCTTTTATCTGCTAGCCTTCTGTCTAAATGAAGTTCCATATTGCCCGTCCCCTTGAATTCTTCATAGATTAAATCATCCATTCTTGAACCGGTTTCAACCAAAGCTGTTCCGATGATAGTTAAAGATCCGCCCTCCTGGCAGTTTCTGGCTGCTCCGAAGAATCTTTTCGCAGGCCAAAGTGCTGCAGGATCAAACCCTCCGGACAGTGTCCTACCACTTGGCGCAACCGAAAGGTTGTAAGCTCTGGCAAGTCTTGTAATAGAGTCTAGGAGGATTATTACGTCTTTTCCCATTTCAACCATTCTCTTGGCTCTGTCAAGTGTAATTTCTGCAACTCTTGTCTGGTTTTCCGGTGGTTCGTCAAAGTTTGACGCAACAACCTCTCCATGAACGCTGGAGGTTATGTCTGTTACTTCCTCAGGCCGCTCCCCTATCAATGCCGCCATAAGGTGGACATTTGGAAAGTTTTGCGAAATTCCGGCTGCCAACTCTTTGAGTATTGTCGTCTTTCCCGCTTTCGGAGGAGAAACGATCATTCCTCTTTGTCCAAAACCGATCGGCGCAATTAAATCGATTATTCTTGTAGAAAGAGGCGTTTTGCCTGTTGTTAGTGTTATCTGTTTTTTGGGATAAATCGGTGTCAGATCGTCAAAATATGGCCTGTTTAGGCTGTCGTCTGCGTTGACTTCATTGACTTTTTCAACCTTTAGGAGTCCGAAATATCTTTCCGTGTCTTTTGGAGGTCTGCCTACTCCCTCGACTAAGTCACCCGGTCTTAACATAAACCTTCTAATCTGAGACTGGGAAATATAAATGTCTCTGTGAGATGGAATAAATTTGGGCCTTAAGAACCCGTGTCCTTCGGGCTGAATATCCAAAAAACCTTTAACAGGCAGCCCTTGGGGCTCTGGTCTTGGCTCCATTTGTTGCGCGACAAAAGGCTCCGGAGCTTTGGGAGCTTCTTCTTGTTGTGGTTTATTGGGAGTGTCAATTGGGGTTCCAACAATATCATCAACTTGTGTGTGGACTTTTTTCTTTACTGGCATATAGCAAATTTTTAAGCTTTAACTTAAATTCTTCAATATTTGATAACCGCGTGTTTAATCGAAAGTTTCCTGAGTGTTGCTTTTGAAGACTTTAAAAGCACCTTTATTAGACCATAAGTTTTTGTTTTTGTCAATATGGTAATTAAAAACACGCATTTTGTGACATGTTTTGTTGACTTTTTAAGACCTCCTTGCTATTATCCACCAAGAATTAATCATTAATATAGTTTTTAACTACATTAATTTGATCGAGGAGGTGAAATAAAGATGAAAAAAGAATTAGTAATTGCCGCAGCAGTAGCAACCGCAGGAACAGTAGGAGCAGCCGGAGTAGTACAGGCTGAAGTAGGACTTCCCGGAAGCGTCCCATCTTCTGAATGTATAAATCAAACGGAAACTTACGTAGCTGATCCAGGAGAACAAATTGCTGTATCTGCAGAAAATGTTATTGTCTCTTTTGGGGACGGAGCAGTAAATGCAAACGGTAAGAATTTTGTTGACTCAGACCCACATACAAGTACTTTATTAGTTGACCTAAATCAACCAGGTTGTGCTTATAATTTAATCGCTAATCTGGGAAAATCAAGAATTAGAGTCACAGCTTATAGAGATGGCTTAGAAGGAGCTGATCTCTTAGCAAAAAGGGCAGCAAGACTTGAGAGGGCACATCAAGACGATCCTCATTTTAGAGTTCTTGCACAGTCAATCCCGAGTTTTGTAGTTTCCAACATTGGTCGTCCAGTTGGTAGTAGTACAACAAGAGCTAGATAATACTAGGTTTACTCGCTTAAAATCCCATTCAACTTGAATGGGATTTTTTGTTATTAGGATATAAATAATATTTTATATACTATAAATATAACTTAATATTATAAGACGCTTGACACACCACTTAACTACTGTTATAATTCCCAAATCTTAATAGTTTGTTTCTTCTGCCCCAGAAACGAAAGATGATTTCTAACGTATTAAGAATATAGCCTATATGAAAAAACTATTTGCAATTATCCTTTTATCAGTTTTATTTTTTGCATTTAAAGTAAGTGCGGCAAATGCAGCAGGATGTACGCCAGTATACGGTGGCGGAGAAACATGCCCCGGTTATTCTTATTCTATCCAAAAACTCGTCCAAAGACCCGGTAAAGGCGGAGGGGATTTTGTCAATAACCTTTCAATTAATGATGCCAAGTATAATCCTTCCCAAAACGTAACCTTCCAGGTAACTCTTAAGAATACAGGATCAAATACAATCCCAACAATTACGGTTACAGACGTATTTCCTAAATATCTTTCCTTTGTCTCAGGACCCGGAAACTTTAATGCAAAGACCAAAACACTCGTCTTTTCAGTTGCAAGCTTCAAACCCGGACAAAGCGTAACCTATACGATAGTTGGAAAAATCCTAGATGAAGCAGGTCTTCCAAAAGATGAAGGAGTAATCTGTCAGTTAAACCAGGCAACAGCAACAGATTCAAGCGGAGTAGTTAATTCTTCATCTTCACAATTCTGTTTGCAAAAACAGGTATTGGGAGAAACAACCAAAGGCGGATTACCTGTTATGCCTGCACCGGAAATCACAACCACGCCTGCAACAGGACCTGAGATGCTTCCTTTAGCATTACTTGTACCAGGAGCATTAGGTGGACTATTATTAAGAAGACGATCAAAAAGATCACTTATTACAGGGGGTGAGAAATAATGTCAAAAGAAAATCAAGCAGGAAATAAATCACGTTTGCAAAGATTATTTAGAAGATTTAAACCTGCAGCAAAAGCAGCAGGAACAGGTCTTTTAGCCGCAGAGATTATGGGAGCAGGCGCAGTTGCAAACGCAGCTACACCGGATAAACAACCACAAGCAATCGTAGTAGAAGGACAAATGCCTTCTTTACAGTCTGTTGTTGTTTTCCCTGGAGAAAAATCATCCATGCAAACACAGCCAGAAGCTAGTGCAAATTGGGTTAACCCAAGAAGAATTGAATCAGTAGAAGAAGCTGCAAAAAGATTCGGAATGGATGATTATTCAAAAAATCCAAATAACTGGTTTTTAAATGAATGGGGAGGAGCAACTCTTAAGCCCGACCAAAATGACGTAACCCACAGAGTAAAAGCTAATAGTGCTGTTATTGAAGCTTGGATTAGAATAAGGAAAGCTGGACCTCACCAAGCTCAAACATTAGTTGTTAATCCAAAAGATGTCGACGGAATCGACGTTAATGGAGGAACATGGTGGGATTTTGCACCTCAAGATGCACAAGATGGATGGGCACAAGTTAGAGAACAGGTTAAAGCAAAAGAAAAAATTGAACAACCTGATGTTGACGTTGTACCTGTCTGCACACCTGTAAAAGAACCAGTTAGGCCTTTTGAAACAAAAAGGATAAAGTCTAGAGTATATGCAGCAAATACATATGGAAGAGACAAATATTCTAGAGATCCAAGAAACTGGAAACTAAACAGAGATGGTAGCGCAACGTTAAGACCAGATTCATCAGGACTCGAGCATGAAGTTACAACAGGCAAAGCAGTCTTAGATGGATGGAATGGAATAAACAGACCAGATGGGGAAATTGACGCTGCCGGCTTTGTAGCCATGCAGGTTAATGAGCTCTATGTAAGAGGAATGACTGTTTACGAACCTGAAAACGTAATGCAAGACAGAAATCCTTTATTCAGAAAGCTTTTGAAAGATAAAATAGCTAATGAAGCAAGGACACAGCCTGGTGTATTAGTTAATCCTTTCTGTAACTAAGGAGAACTAAGCAACTACAATAACGCACATTTTGCAATATAAGTGTGCGTTATTTAGTAAATAGCTAAATATGAAAAAAAATATATTTGATCAATATAACAGCGCAGATTCCCTACTAGTTATTTCTGCCTATCCCAAAAAGGGGCAAATATACAGTAAAGGGGTCTGTGCGGTGTCTTCATTTGCCAAAAATACGCTTTTGAGGCTTAAAAAGGAAAACCCAAATAGAAAGATTATCGTCTTGACCATAGAATTGGGTAAAAAAGAAAGCTATATAGAAGACGACATCTTAGTCATCCGATGTTTTAAAAGAAACTCCGTTTTCTCATTTAAAAACCTTCTTGTCCAGGTATTGAGATTCGGAAAAGTGAAAGACATACTTATTGAGTTTGAGTTTGCTTCATTTGGAGATACATTAACTACAAGCATGGTAGCTCCTTTTGTATTGCTTTTGTCTCTTCTTAGGAAAAACATTTCCTTAGTCATCCACCAGGTATTATTTGATATCGGAAGCCTTTCAGGCCATATTGGAGTAAAAAGCAATAATTTAAAGCTGAAAATACTTAATTTTGGCCTTAAATGGTTTTACTTTCTTTTAACTTTAAAAGCTAAACATATAGTTGTTTTAGAAGATGAATTTAAGAAAAGACTCTCATCGGTCTGTAATGCAAATAAAATTACGGTCATCCCCCACGGAGTTGATACAAACATCAAAAAAGTTAATGGATATAAAGTCAGAGAAAAACTGAAAATTTCAAAAAATGAATTTGTAGTTTTATATTTTGGCTATTTAACCTGGTATAAGGGTGTAGATTTTCTAATCCAAAGCTTAAGAGACGTAAGAAAGATAAACGGAAAGAAAATTAGACTTCTAATAGCAGGCGGACCAAGCTTTACCCAGGAAAAAAAGTCACATTATAAAAGGTTTGTTGCAAAAATTAACAAAATGATTAAGTCTTCCCCTAATGTTATCTCAACGGGATTTGTAGAAGAAAAAGATATAACGGGTATTTTTGAGGCATCTGATTTGACAGTTTTCCCCTACAGGACTTTTATGTCTTCTTCAGGACCGCTGTCTTTGGCTATTTCTCACAAAAAACCCTTTATTCTCTCAAGAAACCTTTCCCATATTACCGAATCTTTAGATATTAAAAGACTTTTAAAGACTTTGAATATGAATAAAAAAGATCTTGTCTTTGATCTTAATAAGAAAAGCCTGGTTAAAACAATAACTCAGGCTACTAACCCGAAACTGTCCCAAAAAATGCTTGAATTTAGTAGAATGTTATACAGAGAAAGATCTTTTGAAAACCTTTCCCGAGCTTATAAGCAAATGTTAAATGAAAAATCTCAAAAAGAATTTGTCAACTCATACGAAGTTTCCGTCGATAACCTTTCCTAATATGCTTAAAAAGCACCTCCCTTTTGTATTCCTTATCTTTACTCTTTTGGTCGTATTTATCACAAACTTTTCCCCGTCAGGTTTTTTTACAGGCTGGGATAACCTTCAAACAGAACTAAACCCGGGATTAAATATCCAAAGAGCTTTGTTTTCGGTCTGGCAAGAGTATCAGGGACTTGGAGTCTTAGCCGGAAATGCACATAGCGCAGATATTGTCAGACAAATATTTGGCTATCTTTTATCTTTTACTATCCCCATGAACTTCATAAGACAGGTTAATGTCTTTTTGATGCTTTTTATAGGCACTTTGGGAACTTATTTTTTAACAAGAAAGCTAATATTTGAAAACTTAAGTGAGGCAAAAGGAAAACTCCTTTCTTTATTTTCAGCACTTTTTTATCTTCTAAACCTTTCGACAATTCAGACTTTTTACGTTCCTTTTGAGCCTTTTATTGCCCACTTTGGCTTCTTACCCTTATCTTTATTTGCAACTGTTAATTATCTAAAGCAAAATACAAAACAAAGCTTGCTTATTTTGGTACTGATAAACATAGTCTCGTTCGGCCAGTTCCAGGTACCGACAATGTTTTTTGTCTATCTTTTAATCTTATTTACGCTTCTTCTTATTTTCAATCTCAAAGAAAAGACAAAGCACGTATTCAACAAGTCTTTAAAAATACTTTTAATTACTCTTATTATCAATTCATTTTGGATATTGCCGTTTGTTTATTTTTTCTTTACCAACTCACAAGTCGCTTTAGACGCAAAAATAAACGAAATGGCAACGGATACGGTTATTGCTCAAAACAAGGCATTTGGCAATATAGAGGATGTAATTTTACTTAAAGGCTTTTGGTTTAATAACGTCGATCCTAATTTATCAGGAAACTTTACATATATGCTTACTCAATGGAGAAATCACCTCTCAAATCCGGGTGTTTTAGCCATAGGGCTTGGCCTTTTCGCCATTGTCTTAACAGGGTTTTTGTCTATATTCAAAAACCCAAAACCCTTAGTGCTCTCCCTTTTCTTGCTTTTTGTTCTTTCGATTACAATGCTTTCAATTAATACTCCGCCCTTTTCGTTTATAGATGCACTACTTCGGAAAATAGGCTTATTAAATGAAGTCTTAAGGTTCCCTTTTACCAAGTTTAGCGTTTTAGCTTCCCTTTGTTTTGCAGTTTTTTTTGGCTTGGGAATTGGAAAAATACTTGATTTACTCAAAAACAGGTTTTCCAAAACATTCCCTCTTTTTATTGCACTTTTGCTTTTTATCTTCATTTTCCCGATTTTTACAGGCAATCTTTTCTATATAAAAGAGAAGGTCAATATTCCAAGTGACTACTTTAGTGTCTTTGAATACTTTAAGGGTGAGGATCAAAATACAAGAATTGCCAATTTTCCGCAAGCCACATTTTGGGGCTGGAGTTATTATTCCTGGGGGTACGGAGGCTCGGGGTTTTTGTGGTACGGGATAAAACAGCCGATACTAGACAGGGCTTTTGACGTTTGGAGCAAATACAATGAAAACTATTACTGGGAAAGCACAAATGCCTTATATTCAAAAGATCCAAAGGCTTTTGAAAACGTCTTAAATAAATATCAAATAGGCTTTATTATGGTTGATAAAAACATTATCTATCCCCCTTCGCCCATCTCTTTATTTACAAATGAGCTTGAAACTCTTATTGAAGAAATCCCTTCTATTAGAAAAGATAAGACAATCGGTAATATCGACATCTATAAAGTGTCTTTAAAAGACAATCCAAAAAACTTTGTCTTTACCGACAAAAATTTGGAGAGCGTAAATTCTTATAAGTGGCAAAATAACGATTTGGCATATAATCTTTTGGGAAACTACGTGACTAAAGACACCGATCTAGACTACATTTATCCCTTCAGGACTCTTTTATCCGGTAAAAACCAGGAAGATAAAGAGTTTGAAATGGAAGAAGCAGTCAATGAGGTAATTGTTAAAAACTCTCTTCTTGATACTGGCACATATACCCTTAATATCCCTTCCCTTATTGAAAATGAGCACTTTATTCAGGCTCAGTTTATAACCAAAAGGGATCGAAACGGAAATCTTGTAATCGAAGCAAAAATCAATTCTCCCAAAGTCTTTTTAAACCAAAACGGGTCCCAAAAACTTCTTTACTCAAAAAGTTCAAGTATCGATGTCTTTGTCCTTTTGAAAAACTATACAAAGAGTGTTAATTTAAGCATCAACGGAGTAAAGAAATTTACAATAGATCCGAAAAATCAAAACCAAACCCTGGGAAACACGTTTCTTTTAACAAAAGAAACAAATCTTTTAGTACTTAGCTCTTCGGATTTTACCCAGTCTTCCCAGATACAGCCTGCTACCATATCCTCTTTAGGAGAAAAAACCCAGGTTAGCGTTAATCTTAACAACAATTCCAGCATTGAAGTTAGAGTACCCAAGATAAACGACGGTTATCAAAGCTTTGAGCATAGCCCCACTTTAAGCGATATTTCCAAAGTCTACAACTGCGATTTCTTCAGAAGTGATAATTACAAGGCTGTTTTAGATAAAATTAATGAAGACGACGGATTAATCCTTTCTTCCCAAAACTCATCTGCTTGCATTTCCTATCTCTCCCAAAACCTAATCCATGATCAGGGCTACGCTTTATTTGTCCAAAACC
This sequence comes from Candidatus Levyibacteriota bacterium, assembly GCA_016199085.1. Lineage (GTDB taxonomy): Bacteria > Patescibacteriota > Microgenomatia > Levybacterales > UBA12049 > JACQHJ01. The sequence continues at coordinate 36,787 of JACQHJ010000007.1, forward strand.
AAAACATTCAGGGAAGATCTTTGCATTTTTGGCTAAACAATGAGGACCAGAAATACCCTGTTATTGATACGTATCTGGATCCTAAAAACACACTCTCAAGCTTTATAGTTTCTCCCCAGGAAGAGTTTGGCAGAGCCTATTCTATGCATTTTGAAAATATTTCTTTAACAAAAGAGGGGCTGGAAAATGCTTTGGGCAAGATAAGCTTATACCCCATTCCCTACAACTTCATTACAAATCTCATCTTATCAAAAACAAGTAGTGAAACGGCAAATAAACCAAGTTTTAATGACGTATTGCACCCAAGCGACTATTTCTATCTTATAAAAGACTTAAACACTTCTTCTAAAGGTACTCTTATCCTTTCGCAGGGTTTTGATAAAGGCTGGGGTGCTTATGAGATTGACAAGTCTGATTCCAAAATAGACTCTTTTCTATCCCAAAACTTACCCTTTTTCTTTGGAAAAAAGATTAAAGACCATATTCTGGTCAACAACTGGGAAAACGGCTGGGTTATCGATGCAAAAGAAAAACAAGATAAAGATCTGGTTATTATCTTTGTTCCCCAGTATTTCCAGTTTTTGGGTTTTGGCCTCATTTTAGCCTCGGGTATATTTCTCTCGGCTTATCTTTTTAAGGCCAAAAAAACCAAAAATGAGGCTATTAACTAATTGCAATTTATTACGTTTTATATAGTGTAGGTTTGACTTTTTAGGTTGGAATTGATAGAATAGCTTATATCTATAGGTTAATTATTCTGTCTATATTTAACCACGAATACTTAAGTTACCCCTTAAGTTTACAATGAAAGAAAAACCCTTAATTACGGTAATTCTTCCTGTTAGAAACTGCGCAGAAACCCTCGCAGATTGCCTTTTTAGTCTCTTAAAACAATCTTATGAAAATCTTGAGATTATTGCCATTGATGACTTCTCCATAGATAACTCCATGGCGATACTTAGAAGCTTTAAAAGAAAGGATAAAAGACTAAGGATATATAAAAACGTCAAATCCTACGGCCTTGCAGTGACTCTCAACAGGCTTATCAAAAAAACCAAAGGCAGCTTTATAGCTTTTATGGATCCAGCGGATATTTCAAAGTTAGAAAGACTCGCAAAGCAATACAGGTTTCTTGTCAAAAATCCCGAATTCGTAGCTGTCGGAAGCCAGTGTACTTTTATAAGCGAAACCGGTAAAAAAATCGGCAAAAGCAACTTCCCAATGGAAAATAGCGCTATTTACCAAAATCCGCTTCACGGAATCTCAATGCAGTTTGAAACCGTTTTGATAAATAAACTTATGCTTCCAAAAGACATTCTAAGGTTTAATATCGGCTCAAATCCATTTATCTACAGCGATATTTTTATGAAGATAATCCCCTATGGTAAATTTGCAAATCTACCGCAAGTCTTGCATTACCACAGAAACCATCCAAAAACATATATTTCTGAAATCAGAAGTAACATTCTTTCTCTTATTAAGCTTCTAATTAAATCAAAAGCTCTTTACGACTATCAAGCTCCTATCCGCTCTTTTTTCACTCCCCTTATCAAATCAGCCTAAAACTTAAAAGAAGCATTTGTTTAAGTCCCCAGTCTCAACAAAATACTTTTCCTAAAGTTATCCACATTTATTTTACAAATTTTGTTTAGCCCGTGAAATCAATCTATTTTCTCTATATAGCAACTATAAGATATGTAGTATTTTCTCTATTTTACGCTATAGGTTTGACACACTTGACAACGTATGCTAAAATCATTTAGACATGAAATTTAACATATTTGGAGCTACGAAAGTAAAAGCGGTAAAAACGATTTCCGATTATAAGCAGGACGTCTTGGTAAAACAAGGCCGAGAGCAATTTAAAAAATTGCTGGAAAAAGGGATTAGTATACCGGTAGTAATGCTCTAAAAAAAGAGCATCGCTTTCGTTACTTGAATTGATAATTTCTTGGTACGATAAGCAATGCTCTTGGAAAAAGGGCAATTAGTCCTTTAGGCAGGAAATAAAACTAATCACCTATCGCAAAGTTTTAGCAGAAAAAAAATACATTGTCAAGGAAAAAGACGGAGGCTAAAACTAAACGATTATATTGATACAGATTGATATTTTTAGCTAAATATTTGGAAGCTAGAATGGAGATACGATGATTGGGCAGGTTATCGTATCTCCTTTTTAGTTTTACTTAATTCGCGCCAAACCCCACATCAATAATTACTTACCTTTATAATATAAAAATTTTAATTTTGAGCTTGACTAAAATTTTCAGAGTGGTATTATAAGCACATGACACAAATAAAAATTGATTTTAAAAATTTACTAAGAGGATATGACAAAAAGGGATGGGTAGCAATATCTTCGGATCATAAAAAAGTAGTTTACCATGGTAAAACTCTTAAGTCTGTTATGGCAAAGTCTAAAAAAAATAAAGATAAACTTTTCTATTTTCCTTCTGGAGAAAAGTACTCTAATTTTGTTGGCTAATGGGACTTATATTTGATTATAGTTCTCTACCCGGCTTAGAAAGAACTCGAGTTTTGGCTCCAATTGTTCCGATTACCTTTACCAATGGAATATATTCTTTTCCAACCTATGCGTTAGTAGATTCCGGAGCAGAAAACGCAGTAATATCTACGGTAGTAGCTGATGCCTTACATATTAATTGGTCAAACATAAAACAGGAAAAGGGATTCGGCATGGGAAGTCAATTTCTTTTTCATAGATTTAATGATTTAAAAGCAGATATAGAAAATAATGAATTTGTTATGGATGTATGCGTGGTTGAAGGTATATATGCATTTAAGTGCATACTTGGAAGAAACGATGTGTTTAAAAAGGCTGAAATTAAATTTAAAGGATATGAAAATAAATTTGAACTTATTTTTAGAAAAATGAATTAGTTTAAAAAATTATGAAAAAGAAGTTACAACCAATTCCAAAATTTAAAAATGAGGACCAGGAAAGAGAGTTTTGGGCAATCCATGATTCTACTGATTATATTGATTGGTCTAAGGCAGAAAGAGTAATTTTCCCCAATCTTAAACCTACTAGTGAAGCTACATTCAAAAGATTGAGGAAAGAATTAAAAATAAATAACTAAGTATTAATCCTGATCGGTCCCAAGGATAACTAAAAAGTCCGCAGTTTCGGGTTTTGTCTCTCCTTCAGGAAGATCTGCTACCCTACCCCCTACTAAATCTGCAAGTTTTTGGGCAACGGTTTCATTGCCACTAAAATCAACCACCAAAGTATTTGCATAAGTATCATCAGAGGCATTGTCGCGGTCCACAACACTAAATTCTTTTGTTTTGGAGTAAAGGGCGCTCTGTACTTTAGTTGTGAGCCCTACAGTCGTTGTCCCGTTAAGTAAGATTTTATTCCCAGATCTATTCTCCCAGACTCCAAATTTTGAAAAGACCAAAAGCCAAATCCTTGGAGAACAAACAAGTCAAACCCAGGGCACCAAGTCTTTAACGATAGCAACTTTTAAAGATGGGTCTTTTCATCCTTCCAAAGTTTGGATGAAAAAAGGATATTATGTAGGTATTAAAAATGAGGATGAAAAAAGTCAGATGTGGCTTATGTCCGATGAGGAAACTCTTAGAACTCTTAGAGGCTACGGCTTTGGCGAGCAACTAAGATCAATGATGCTAAAAGAAGGTAATTTTGTGGTTACGATAAAGAAACCGGCAGTCAGCTCGTAATTGTGGTACAACCCTAAATCTCCAATTTAATATTTCAAATTATAAAGCAATATAATAAAATATAGCAGATTTACTAGAAATGTCTAAAGTCTTTTGGAGAAAAGTATTCTTCCGGCGGATGTCTGAATTACTCTTGAAACAACAACATTTAATTCCCTGCCAAGATCTACAGCTGCATTCTCAACAACAATCATTGTTCCATCATCCAAATATCCAACGCCTTGGGTTATATCTTTTCCCTTGTGTTGAATTTTTATATGCAAAGTCTCTCCCGGAACCGCAATGACCTTTAAAACGTTTGCCAAAGTGTTAACATTAATGGCAGTTACACCGTTTATACTTGCTTTCTTCTCAAGGTTGTAGTCGCAAGTTATTATTCTTCCTTTGTTATGTTTTGCGGCAAAGATTAGTTTCTCATCAACCTCATTTAGCTTAGATAGTCCCATTTGATCTTCTTTGTCACTAGATAAAACACCAAATTTAATGCCTTTTACTTTCTTAACTTTCTCCAAAAGCACTAGGCCTTTTCTTCCACGCTCTCTTTTTACAAGGTCTTTTGAATCGGCAATATGTTTTAATTCCAAAAGAATGCTTTCTAAAACAATCAGCTCTCCCGACAAAAGACCTAAAGAGATGACATCGAAAATCCTTCCGTCAATAATTGCCGATGTATCCAAAAACATCGCATTTAGATGGCCGTTTCCGTTTTTCCGCTTTACACTGGGACGTCTGAAAGACGGAAGCCTACTGGCAACAGTTTTTGCAACTTCTTCTGCCAAAATTCCAACAAATTTTGGCGAGAAATGAATACCGCGCTCCGGCGTTTGAACAACTGCCGGAACTGTTTTGTCATCTGTTTTTTTAGGTTTAACCGTACTTTTTGCCATATAATATCCTTATTTAAGAGTCCTTTACAACCTCTCTAATATTTTTAAACTTTACAGGACTTATTATTTTACCAAATCCTAATTTTTTTGCTTCTTTAATTCTTTTATCTAAAAGGGGTGGTGTTCTTAACTCTCCTAAAAGCCCCAGCTCAGCAATTGCAACGGTTTTTAACATGGTAATGTTTTTAAGGCTGGAATAGATCGCAAGAGCAATACTAAGGTCACTTGCCCTGTCCGTTAGCTTGAATCCACCGGCGACATTTACGAAAATATCCATTGAATCAACCCTTAGATTAGCGTGCTTTTGTAAAATTGCCAAAATTACTTCCAAACGTCTAAAATCTATTCCCGACGCTACCCTTCTTGGCATCGGAAGTCTTGAGTAAACGGCCAAAGCCTGGATTTCTATTAAAAATGCCCTTGTTCCCTCCAAAGTTACGGTTAATACGCTTCCCGATTGGTTATTTTCTTTATTTAGAAAAAGACTTTGAGGATTTAAAACCTCAGTCATACCCTCGGGTTCCATTGAAAAAATACCCACCTCATCAACAGGCCCGAAGCGGTTTTTAAGGCTTCTAAGTATTCTTGTTCCGGTATTTTTTTCTCCTTCTAAAAACAAAACCGTATCTACCATATGGGAAAGTACCATTGGGCCTGCTACCATGCCCTCTTTGGTTACGTGTCCTACCAAAAATACAGGGATATTTAGGGTTTTAGCTATCTTTATAAACTGGGTTGTTGAATATCTTACCTGACCAACACTTCCTGAAAGACCTTCTAGGTTTTGCGACTGCATCGTCTGAATTGAGTCTATTATTACAAAAGAGGGCTTTGTTTCCTCAATTAAGGAGGTAATTTTGTCCGGATCTGTTGAAGAAACCAAGAAAAGCTTGTTTGGTTTTAGGTTTTTGGAAAGCCTTTGTGCACGAAGTTTTACCTGAGACTCAGATTCTTCACCGCAGACGTATAAAACGTCTTTTGTTTTACTCATATTTATGGCAACTTGGAGAAGTAGTGTTGATTTTCCAATACCCGGGTCTCCTGCCAATAAAGTTACGCTTCCAAAAACGATTCCCCCGCCCAATACTTCATCCATTTCGGAAAAATAGGTCGAGATTTTCTTACCTTCTTCAAAATTAACATCGGAAATCTTAATTTGTTTGATAGGAGCATTTGAGAAAGAATCGGCCGTAAGCTTTGAATTTTGAACTTTAAATTCCTTTAATGTATTCCAAAGTCCGCATTCGGGACACCTTCCCAGAAATTTAGGACTTTCATATCCGCATTCTTGGCAGACAAAGGAAGTAGACATTTTCATAAATTTAGGCTGTTGTTCTTAGCGATAGCCAATCGGTTTTTCTTTAAGTACTGGTGCAAGAACTACTCTTTGGTTTCTGTCAACTTCCAAGACTGTTGCCTCCAAAACTTCTCCCTGGGAAAAACTCATAGTAGGTGGAATTTTTTCTTTTTTAATAAAACCTTGAATTCCCTGTCCTAAATCAACTATCACTCCGCTTGATAATACTTTTCCAACAATCCCGGTAACCTTTTTATCAGTCGTAAATTCCTTTAGTTTTTGTTCAAAAGGATTTTGGGTGAGACGCTTTAAGGAGAGATTTACTCTTTTTGCTTCCCTATCAATTCCTAAAACTTCCGCTTCTATCTCATCTCCCGGTTTAAAAGAGGCCGGAACTGTTTCGAGTTTTTCCCAAGATACTTCTGAGATATGGACAAAGCCTTCGATTTTTTGACTATCCGAAAGCGCTAAGAGAGCAAAAATACCAAATGGAGCAATATTTGAAATTGTTGCCTTGACTTTTTGTCCTCTACTAAAACCTTTAACCAGCTTTGCAAAGTCCTCATTCTTTACAGTTGCTTTTTGGGAAAAGATTATTTTTCTAAGAGGCCTTGAAAGTTCAATAACACAAACCGGAATATGTTTTCCCAAGGCTATTGAACTATCCAAAAATGAAACCTGGGAATTAGGCAAAAATCCGCTGATTCCCGCACTACTTGAGACCAAAAAACCGCCCTTGGTTATTTCATCAACAGTTACTTCAATAACTTCTTTGGCTTTTTGTAAACTTTCCAGCTTTACCCAGATTCTGTCGTCATTAAATCTTCGAAGCGAGACAACGGGATTTCCAAAATCTGATTCAGGATTTAAAACAGAAACAGTAACCTTATCCCCTGTTTTAAGGCTTGTTAAAAGACTTTTCAAAATCCTTTTGTCTTTTTCCAAAACAACAGCAAGGCTTTTTGCACCAATATCGATAAGGATTTCACCAGAGGTTAGTTTATTAACGGTTCCTTCTAAAACATCACCTTTATGGGGACTGACGAAATTTGTTTTGACCGACTTTAATAGGTCGGCCATTGTTGTTGCTTTATTTGTTTTTGTTGTAGCCACTCATTTAATTACCTTTCGTAAATTAAGATTACATTCAAGTATATCACTTGCATCTTGCTGAAACAAGCGCAAGTTTGTATAATCTCTTCTGTGCCAAAAGAAAAAACACTAAAAGCAGAAAAAGATTGGGACAAGTATTGGAAAACCAAAAAGACCACTTCCCAAGCAATTTATAGAGTTATAGCCTCATTTTACAGACAATTTATCATTAAAGGACTTTTAAATTACTTTATAGAAAAAGAGTTTGAGAAAGAGGACGTCCTTTTGCACGCAGGCAGCGGATCCGGCCAGGTTGATGAAAATATAGGAAAGACTTTTGATATTACAGCCTTAGACATCTCTGCCGAAGCCTTAAAGCTTTATAAAGTCTACAACGGCCAAAACTCCAAAACACTTAAAGCCAGTATTTTTGATATTCCTGTAAAAGACAGCTCTTTTGACGGAATCTATAATCTTGGCGTTCATGAACACTTCACCGGCAGTGAAAACACAAAAATATTTAAAGAGTACAGAAGAATTTTAAAACCAAATGGAAAACTTGTATTGTTCTGGCCGCCAAGATACGGTCTTTCGGTAATGTTTTTGAATTCTTTGCACTTTGTCTTAAACGATCTATTAAGAAGAAAAGTCAGGCTTCACCCCGATGAAGTATCTTTAATAGGATCGAAAAAGCAGGTTGAAAGCTTACTTAAAGACTGTGGTTTTAAACTAACTCGGTTTTATTTCGGACCAAGAGATCTTTTTACTTATTGTGTTGTCGTTGCCAAAAAACTATAGATTACTTATAAAAGTCTGACAAAACTTATTTGTCGATAAATTCTCTATAGTAAAATCGGAAATCTTAAGATTAGATGGATATCTTCCCAAACCTAAACCTTTGCATATTTTGTCATTGAAAATCCTAAAGCTTTCTCCCCCGTCATTAAGCCTTGAAATTGTCAGATGAGGCTCACTAACCGAAATGTCACCACATTTTGCATCAACGACCAATACTGTTTCTTTATTTTCCAAGTCTAATGAGTTATTACAAGAGGCAAATGTAACATTATCAAAAGAATATTTCTCACTGTTTAAATTTTTAGAAATGACATCAGCCGAATCCTTGTTATACGAATCAGTATAAAAAAGGTATTTTTTAAATAAATCAAAAGAGGAATTTGAATAAACAGTAACTTTTTGCCCGCTTGATGCTCTCTTTGCATAAGAAGATGAGACCCTTAAAGGAAAATCAAAATAGCCCTGAAGTGAGTGCCAGAAAAAATAAATATTGGCAAAATTAAGACTGGATACAAAATAAATTAAAAGAATTGCTAAAGTTGCCCCTACTTTGTAATTTTTGTTTTTAAAATAATTAATTGTTTCCCATATGCCAAGACCGGCAAGAATTACAAGGAAAGGAAAGCTCATTGTCATATGTACTGAAAAATTTCCGGTGTCAGAAGTATGAAATACTTGCGGTATTATTCCAACCAATAAAAGTAAAGAAAAGAGAAAAAATACACTCCTTTTTTTAGCGAACACAAAAAGTGCACCAAGCATAACGAATACACTGTCAATATAGTAAAACATACCGTGCCTCCAAAGAGAGAAAAACTCATCTCCGTAAACAAAAAGATAGTCAAAAGAAAAACTTTTAAGAGTTTTTATTGCAAGTATATTTACAAAAACTGTGTACTTATTGACGAGTATTTCTATCAATGGGTTCTGAATTGAAGTCTTTCTAATGCCGTCCACTGTTTGTGCAATCTTGGGATCAAAAGGAGTAAGTAGTTCATCTAATCTTGCAGTCTGCGGATTTAGCTTTAAAGAAATGACAAAAAAGACTACAAATAAAATACAAAGACCAAAAAGCACTAAATACTGCTTTAAGAAGTGTTTTTTATTTATAAAGAAAAATACATAGACAATGACTATAAAAGTGAAGGGAAGAAAAATAAGCTTGGTTCCAATATAGGAATAAAAAGCGGCTACTAAAAACGGGAAGGCAATAAGTATCCTCCACCCTTTTGCTTTTAAGAGAATAAAAAGGGAAATAAAGTAAAAAAGCATGGCAGGAGTTGCTTCGTAAGCGGTTCTGCCAATATAAATTAGCCAAGGATTAATCGAGGCAATAAGCAAAGAAAACAAAGCCGGACCTTTTCCAAGCAGTTCCTTTACAACAAGATAGATAAATAATATAAGTAAGAGTCCCATTATTAGATTAGGCAGTCTTGAGGAAAGAAGTGAAAAAGGCAAAGGTCCCAAGATAAAAGAATTAAGAATATAGGGCATTTCAGCCTGAGTTTCCCCTCTTGGATATTGAAATAAGAGTCCGTTTATGGGAGACCACGTTCCAAAAATATCATGTCCTGTTATAAAAGAAGCTTTTGCGTTTAGAGTATAGACTATCTCGTCTCCCCCAATTGCCGTAGGAATTCTATCAAGCCAAAGATAGCGAAAAAGAAAAGCTACTAAAAAAATTAAAACAATGGGTAATAAATTAAATAAAACCTTTTTAGACACCATTAATTTACTATAACACAAATTTTAATAGATAATAAAGCCTAAAGAGAGTATTATGTATTAATAGACTTACAAAAGTAAAAAAGAATGCTGCAAAATTTAATTAAAAAAATAACAAATATTTTTAAAAATAAATCCATAGTTAGGCTCTTTCTCATTCTTCTCTTTCTTTTACCAGTAAACCTTATTCTCTATAAAATCTTATCCCCTAGAGTTAATGCCTTTGGTTGTTTTGACGATTGTTTTAACATTCTTCCTGGTTATTTTATGCTTGATGGAAAAACACTTTACTCTCAAATCTTTTTCAATCATCAGATGTTAATGGCAGATATTAGCTATCTAATACAGTTAATTTCACATCCAGTCAATATTTACGAATTGATCTTAAGACATAGACAATTTATTATGCTTTTGGGGTTAATAATGGACGGTGTCCTTATCTACCGCTTTGGACTAGCAGGCGTAGGTTTTACTTTGTTTTATGAATTTAGTAAATTTTATGTCTTCGGAGACCGATTCTTAGGAGAAGGGATTGTAGTCTATTTTCTTGCCTATATGTTAGGCGTACTTTGGCTTAAGTTAAATAAATATAAAATCCATTTTTATGATTATATTCTTGCTGCATTATTTGCCTGGGCAATCATTTTTTTAAGGGAAACCTTTATTCCCGCAGCAGTATTAATTTATCTTTTAATCTTATTTAATAAAAATGACTCTAAAAATAAGATTATCTCTTTAATAATTTTTTTACTTCTAACCCTAATTATCATCTTCCTAACTCCACTGAAGGACTACATTTTTCAGGTTTTATATATCAACCTAAGTCTTACTTATACTATTAGAGAAAAAGCTGATAATCCTCTTATCTTAATTAATCAATTCAAAATATTTTTCTATCCTCTTTATCTATATTTTGGTGATATTTTTAACAACTTTAGATATTTTATATTAGGATTAAATACATTGTTTATTATTAGCCTTATTTTATATCTAAAAACTTTAAAGAAACTTTCCATCGTAATCCTTTTTCTATTTTTACTCGGTTTAGTTAATATTCGTCCAGTTGCCCCGGGAACAATCTTTTACGGCGCATTCCATATGCTCCCCTGGTACGGTTCGTTTATCCTCTTAATGTTTTTAATCTTACAAGAAGTTACAAAACAAAATAAAAAAATTAGTTTATTTATTAGCTTTTGTTTAGTTTTATTATTCTCTTTTCTAACTCTTTCCCCAAATTCATATATTAGAGAAAAAACCGATCCTCAGTATGAGTTTATAGTAAATTACGGAAGTTCGTTGCAACTAGGTGAAGTTATTAGGGCTCTAGCCAAACCTACAGACACTCTTTTTCTTGACGGAGGAGATGATTTAATTTATTGGCAGGCAAAATTAAAATCTAATTATAAATATTCCTGGTATACCTCTGTTATGCCCAGGTTTCCTGTTTTTACAACTCCAAGGGATGATATGCTTAAAAATGATCCTCCTGATTTTTATTATGATCTTTGTACCGAGGGCAAAAATTATAATCCATCTTTATCTAAAAAGATATTGGTAAAGTACCAACAGCTTTATTCTTTTGGAAAACCAACATGTGTATATGTATTAAAAACCAAGATTCCGCAAATATCTCCCTTGCAATGGGAAAAAGCTAAGGAATTTAAGTATGAACTCCCTGCTGGTATATAGTTTTACCTAAAAAAGCAGAATTAAGCGGTTTTTATGTCTGGTTTTTGCCACAAAAAATCCCGGCGTTGACCTATTGTCCCTAAAGCTATCTTTAAGTATCGTAGGCGCTGAAGCGTTTCACTTCTCTGTTCGGAATGGGAAGAGGTGGTGCCACTTCGCTTAAAACACCGGGAAAATTACTTTTGACTCTTTCAAAAGCGAAGAGAATTTTGTCTTTATAAAATTTATATTTAAAACCATTAGTACGGGTAGACTTAACGCCTCACAGCGCTTCCATCGCCCGCCTATCAACCTGGTGGTCTACCAGGGGTCTTCACAATCCTTACGGACTGCAAGAGATCTTATCTTGGAAACCGCTTCCCACTTAGATGCTTTCAGCGGTTATCGGTTGGGAATCTAGCTACCCGGCGATGCTCCTTTAGGAAACAACCGGCACACCAGGGATTCCCTCATCCCAGTCCTCTCGTACTAGGGACGAACTTCCTCAAATCTCAACGATTACACAGGATAGAGACCGAACTGTCTTACGACGTTCTGACATATATTCTTTCTATTTCTAGAAGTATGGACTATAACTTATCCTAAAAATTAGGATTTGGCGTATTATAGAAGACATAAATTTTTTTAAATCTTCTATCTCACCACGTTTATATTACTAAACGTGGATCAGTCTCTACGGGGTCATTCTCTTTTGAAGATGACTTCCCACGGTATCATCCTATCTTAGATATACAACACCTAAAATGAGGACTTCACCGTTATTAGCCAATTTATCCTGGGCTCAATGTGTGTTTAACCCAGCTCGCGTACCACTTTAACCGGCGAACAGCCGGACCCTTGGAAGCTTCTCCACCTCCAGGATGTGATGCACATTCTCCCTTATTACTAAAGGTGTAGACTATATCTTCCCCGTCTAAATATAAGTACGGGGTTGGCGTATTATTCTCATTTAAAAAATGAGGATCTCATCTTAATAAACTATAAAACTAGTTTATTAAAGAATCAGTCGTTACGGGGTCAAAAGTTTAAAACTTCGACTTCCCACGGTATTGTCCATTGACTTTCTAATTTGAGAAGTTTTACCCTGTCAATTAGGAGTCCACCGTTATTAGCCACTTTGCTTCAGTAATTACTTACTGAAGGGCCCAAGCGCTTTCGCGCAAAGCCGACATCGCTCGTAATCTTTTGTTACCAAAAGCCCTGACTATACCTTCATCCTCTTTTTAGAGGAGCTAGTCGTTTATAGAAGTGTAAAAACTTCTATCCTCCACTTTTATAGTGGAAAGTCGATACGGGGTCTGCAAAAACAGACTTCCCTCGGTGTTGTCCAAAAATACTTTTTGGAGTTCACCGATTTTGACTAGTATTTCTTCTTATCTCACCTTCTCTAATGATGTTATAAGAATACAGACTTATAAATTACTCTATAGGCGCCCCGATGTTATAAAACATAAGGTGCCAAACCGCATCGTCGCTGTGGCAATTAACCCACAATCTCTTGTGGAATTAGACTATATCTTTATCCTTTTCAGGATACCAACATATGATAACTCTTGGATTTTTGCAAAAATGCAAATATTGAGCTATCTCAATCTCAAACTCTTGAGATATCAGTCGTTACGGGGATAATTTGTAAAGCATACTTGGAATCATATATGGATTTATCAATTTCTTTAGCAAATTCATACTGGAACCTGCAATTCGTAATCGATATTTTCCTCTGTCTACATTAATTGTAGATTTAATTCCAAATTTAGCCTGTAGAAACTTAATTAACCAGAGATTTTCTTCTAATGAGAAAGAATGCGTATTAATGCGCAATTGATTCTTATCAGCTGCTCCATCATCCATAATCCAAATCGCTAAAGCAAAAGGATCGAAGTTATCCCTCAAAAATATTTTTGGAATAACTTTTTTACGATCACTATAAAAATTACTTCGCAATTTAGTTAATAATGGATGGGAAACCGTTCTGAAATAATAAGCATTTCCGCTTCTTTTAGGTTTGGAATTAACAAAACTACTGATAAGAGAATATTTAAAGTCTACGTATTCTTTTTGAGAAATCCCATGATGAATGCGTAGAGAATATCCTCTCGTAGTTGTGTCTAAATACCCATCCCCTAAAATTGAACCAATGATAAACATTAGTTGTTCTTGGGAAAAACTTAATTTTCTTGCTTCTCTAGCTAATCTTGTATCCACAACAAATTATCTTCCCTCGGTATTATCCTATCATAAAATGACAGGATTTCACCGATATTAGTTGATTCGTTCATCCCGATATTACTATCGAGTGGCGCCAAATTTGACGCTTGGATGCGATCAGCCTGTTATCCCCGGGGTAGCTTTTATCCGTTAAGCTGTGTGCCTACCACTAGGCATCACAGGATCACTAACATCTAGTTTCCTACCTGCTCGACTTGTAGGTCTCGCAGTCAAGCTGGCTTATGCGTTTGCACTATCATCTTGATTTCTATCCAAGATTAGCCAACCTTTATACGACTCCGTTGCATTTTAGGAGTCAATCGCCCCAGTTAAACTGCCCGCCAGACACTGTCCCTCTGCCGAATTTTTGTGCGGCTAGGGGTAATGATTGCTTACTTCAAAGAGAGGTATTTCATATTTCGCCAAAGCTCCCTCCTATTCTAAACAGTTGAAACAAACTTTCAAATGCCAAGCTACAGTAAAGCTCCCGGGGTCTTTTTGTCCATGTGTAATTAGGCCGCGTCTTCACAGCCATCTCAATTTCGCCGAGTAAATGTTCAAGACAGTTATTCACTCGTTCTGCCTTTCGTGCGGGTCGGAACTCCACGATAATCCTCAATTACTTGAGGCGTAGACTATATCTTCACCTAATACTTTTAGAAGTTCTTGCTTTTTATATCTTCTTGCTCCTAAACCATTCATTTGATATGAAAGTGTCACGATTTCTTTTAAAGTTTCCTGTTTTAAATGTTTACCTTCATATACCATTTGGCATATTACCGCAAACTTTTCAAACTCTTTCTTTTTTGAAGAAAGTAATGGATACTTTTGAAAGTGTGGAATCACTTTTTGCATCAAATCTTTTATACTTCTGACTTCATACTTGAAAGTTCTGTCGCTTGGATTTCGTCGAATAGTTCCACAATCAAAAAATTGTCGAAATAATTCCAACACTTCTTGACGGTCACTATTTTGTGAAACCGAAAAGCTTGGTCGAACTTCAAGTAAAGTCTTAAGTTTTGGTCTTGGAGAAAAAGAAATACAAAAACTTCCTTCTCCATCGGCATATCCTGAAAGATAATTACCAATGGAAACAATATTAAATGCTGGCGTGTTAGGCATAATTAAAGTATGCCTCTGACTCCTAAAAGAGTCAAGTCGTTACAGGGTCACTTCAATAAATTGAAGGACTTACCCACGGTATTACCCTTATTTTAACACCTCACCTTGTTATTGAGGCAACATAATAGGGCTTCACCGTTTTAAGCCAGTTACGGGTTTGTATTCTTGCCCGACAAGGAACTTCGCTACCATAGACTTATAGTTATCGTTCTATAACATATAGAACTGCTTTATGTCGCCATAAAGATCGGACTATATCATCTCTGCTAAACCAGAGCTCAACGTATAGTCTCTGAGGGTTCTAGATTCATTTTAAATCTAGCCTTCCCTGCTGATTGACTCCACCAAACAGATTTTCACTATTTCTAGTACTGTTGGATACTGAGTTATTCCAGCATATAGTTGAGTTTTAAAACTGCCCTATAGTTGACAGTTATAGTTACTGCTGC
>JACQHJ010000008.1 GCA_016199085.1 Candidatus Levyibacteriota bacterium
ATGTATAAGTTAGCGCTAGTTATAGGAATTTACTCATATCTTATTTTCTCACTTGGGGTAGCGGGACTTCTTTATAAGAATATTATTGCAATTTTGACCGTTTTTTATTTTGTTTTTTTTGCAGTATTTTTTTTCAAAATTAAAAAGGTTTCCTTCCCCTTGGTAAACTTAGAAAAGCTAAGCAATTTTTCAAAAATATTACTTACACTTATTTTTATTCAAGTCGCGGTAAATTTTGTTGGAGTTGTTGGTCCGGAGATTTCCTTTGACGCTCTATGGTATCATCTAACACTCCCCAAGCTTTATCTTGATAACCACGTTTTGTTTCATATCCCCGGAAATCTTCTGTATTACTCAGATATGCCAAAACTTATGGAAATGCTTTACGTAGGAACATTTTCTTTCGGGGATGAAATCTTAGCCAAGTCTGTACATTTTGTTTTTGGAATCCTAACTCTATTTGCTATTTTCAAACTGTCAAGAAAATTCTTATCCGTTGAATATTCCCTCTTGTCGTGTCTTATATTTTACTCAAGCCTTGTGGTCTCTTGGATATCAATTGCTGCATACGTGGATTTGGCAAGCGCGTTTTTTGAGACAGTGGCAATGCTTACGTTTCTTTCGTTTATTGAGACAAAAGACAAGAAACTTTTTTTTAGCTCCTCGGTTATGTTGGGCTTGGCGATTACGACAAAACTGATTTCACTTTTGTCTCTTTCAATCTACATAGTGTTAATTTGGTATGTGCTTAGAAAACGTAAAGAAGACATTGGACAGGTTTTAAAAAATGTTTTTCTTTTTATTTGCGTATCAGTTCTTATAGCAGCACCTTGGTTTATATTTTCTTATTTAAATACGGGTAATCCTGTTTATCCGTTTTTTTCTATAGATCTAGGTCAAAAACTGGATTTAAATATTTTTAATTACTTAAAGCAGTTTATTTTTGCACCTGATCCCATAAACATTTTCTACTTAATAAGTCTTCCCTTAATAGCCATAGGTTTTAAAAAAGCTGATAGGAAAACCACCCCCTTATATATTTATCTGGCTGTATCTTTGGTAATCTGGTTTCTTACGTATTCTATCGGAGGAAGCAGGTTTTTTGTTGCCTATCTTGGAGTTTTTTCAATTCTTTCAGCTAAATCTATTGAGAGGATTAAAGACAAATATCTAAAACTCTACTTGTTATCTATCGTTATCTTTATTTCAATAATTTCGATAGGGTATAGGGGACTGGCAAATTCTAAATACCTGCCGGTAGTTTTGAAAAGCCAGTCTAGAGAGGAGTTTCTAACTAAAAACTTAAACTTTAATTTTGGAGATTTTTATGACAGTGATAATTACTTCAAAGAAAACATCAAGACAACAGACAAAGTTTTGCTATACGGATTTCATAATCTTTACTATGTTGAGTTTCCCTTTATTGACTCGTCATTTGTAAAAAAAGGGAATAAATTTAATTATGTGGCTACTCAAAACACGCAAATTCCTCAAAGGTTTTCCAACTGGAAACTAATCCATTATAATAAGACGACAAACGTTAAGCTTTATACTTTAGACAAAAAGATATGGGAATATTAAATTATTTGATCATTTTCCTCTTACTTATCTTTCCTATTGCAGAACTTGGAAAAATTCAATTAGGAGCTGTTTCATTTAGTCTAAACGACATAGCGTTTCTTACGGTTGCAACGGTCTGGGTGATTGTTGATTATAAAAAGATTAATAGAATAAAATTCAATCTTCTTAAGCCTATACTTTTATTTTCCGCAGTTGGTTTGTTTCCTCTTTTAATAAACTCCTTAAGTCTTACGCCCAATTCATTTTTTGTTTCACTTCTCTATTTAGTCAGATGGGTTTTGTATTCGTCAATTTATTTTGTTTTGATGACAAGGGATAAAAAATTTCTTGAACAGTTTAAATATCTGTTAGTTATCCCTATATCTCTATTTCTACTTATCGGTTTTGTCCAATTCTTTTATTACCCAAGTCTTGCCAATCTTTTTTATCTTGGCTGGGACGAGCATTTGTACCGACTTTTTTCAAGTTTTCTTGATCCAAACTTTGCCGGAACATTTTTTGTAATTACTTTTCTATATCTTTCTTATTTATCCTGGGAAACATACAAAAAGAAAAAAACAAATAAAACAATTTTGCTTTCAATCATTTCGCTTATAAATTTAATAACGATTTATCTTACATACTCAAGAAGTGCTTTGATAATGCTTTTGGTAAGTACGACGACATTTTTGGTTTTAACAAAGAAATTAAAACTCGTTGGGTTTGTACTGGCAGCTCTTATTCTTTTTATTTTTATCTCACCAAAATCTTTCCAGACAGAGGGCACCAATCTTTTAAGAATTGCCTCAGGACAGGCAAGAATAGAATCCGCAAATGATGCGCTTAAGATTATTTCGCAAAATCCGGTCTTTGGAGTAGGTTTCAACGCTTACAGATATGCCCAGTACAAATACACAAATCTTACTGATGCAAAATGGGAAACGACTCATTCGGGAGCGGGAACTGACAACAGCTTCTTATTTGTCCTTGCTACTACAGGAGTCGTTGGATTTGTGATCTACATATACCTTCTTTATAGAATATTTATATTGGGCAGGGACAAGTCGAAAAATCCGGTATCGATTGTGCTTATATCAGTTCTAGCCGGTCTTTTGGTAAACAGTTTTTTCATAAACAGCCTTTTCTATGTCTATATTCTGGAGTGGATTTGGATTTTAGCTGCTCTAACCGAAGCTACTGAGAATAATTAACCTTCAGGGTTTTTTCCGTTCTGTTTCCTGCTGAATCCTCAGCTACAATTTTGATTTCATTATCTCCGTCATGAAGAGGCAGGACATATGAGAAATTATTGTCATCGTTTATCACGGCAAAGAATCCGTTGACCGTAACGGTTGCTCCGCCGTCAGTTTGTCCTTTAACCTCGACAGATTTATCCTCTTTTTTAAATGATGCGCCGTCGCTTGGGTTTGATATATCAAGTTTTGGAGCAGTCTTTTTGTACAAGACCGTATATTGGTTTGAAAGATCGCTCTTTTTATCCCTGACTACAGCTCTTGTTGAAATTACGTTATCTCCAAGACGCAGGTCCTGCTCAAACCTGAAGCTTCCGTCTTCTTCGGTGTCTGTCTCATCGACTTTTCGGCTGTTTATAAATAGTTCAATTTTAGTATCCTTTTGGGAAAGACCCGTAATAATCATCGAAGCGCTGTTGGTAGCGGGTACTAGGGGGTTTAAGACCGGAGCCGCAACAAAGTTTATCGCATTTTGATTTCCGTTTAAGCCTGCATCTCCGCCTTTTCCGGAAAGAAACAAGCTGAAACTGATCAAAGTGGAAATGCCGAATTTAAAAAGAATAAAAAGAACAATGATAATTCCAATGATGCTTAAAATCATTGTCTTTCTTGTCTTTTTCTGTAGCGTCTGATTTAGTCTTGATCGTCTTCTCATCTCTTATTTAACATTTTTATACATATATATATGATCAACGTATCCATTTTTTAATTTTACCCCTTTTGGTAATCTTCCTTCTTCAATAAAACCAAATTCTCTGTATAAATTATATGCTAAGCTGTTATTTGAAAATACACCAAGCAAAAGTATCTCAAGTTCTTCTAGGTTAACGATAGCTTCATTTATTACATTTTTCAAAAGTAGTCTGCCTATGCCTTCGCCTCTAAAGTTTTTTGCAATTGAAATACCCATAAGTCCGACATGTTTTTGAGTCCTTTGACCTAGATACACATTGGAAATTCCAATTAGGCTTCTGCCAGAAAAGACTAAGAGATGAACGCCTTTTTTGTCTTTTATCTTTTGCAGGAAACCTTTAAGATGTTTAATCTCTTCTTCTAGGGTAACTTGCTCACCTTGAAAGGTGATGAAAGTTTTCTCTTTGGACAATGTGTTTATATAATCCATCATTTGCTTAGCATCCTTTTTGTTTGGATACCTAATTATAATTTCAGTTCCTTTTTTAGATTTACCTTGAAAAATAATTTTATCTTTCATAATGAGCCGAAGGTGAGATTCGGACTCACGACTTGCTCTTTACGAAAGAGCTACTCTACCACTGAGTTACTTCGGCAGTATGCTTATTTTATGAAATAAAAGATAAAAGAGCAAGAAAGAGAGGGATTACTTACTGACTATTCTTTTGTGTTTTGTGGCAACCTTAAGTTCTAGAAGTGCTTTCCTAAGTTCTGCATTGGCAATTCTGAAGTCCTGGCCGGTTGCTTTGTCTTTCATTGCTTTCTGCGCTCTCTCTTGGGCTTCCTTTGCCCTACCTACTTCTATGTCTTCGGCTCTGACTGCATAATCCGCCAAAATGCTGACTTTGTCTTTTGAAACTTCCAAAAACCCTCCGAAAACTGCAAACCCTTGGGATCTGTTGCCCTTTTTGGTGATCATCTCTCCTGCAACAACCTTCGTTACCAGATTAACGTGTCCCGGAAGAATCGTTATCTCACCGTTAGCCGTTGGAAGAGTAATTTGATCCACCTCTTCGTCCATTACAGTAGCTGTTGGGGTGATTAGTTTTAATTGTAGTGACATTATTTTTGTTTTGCTACTTCTTCAATTGAACCTTTCATATAGAAAGCCTGTTCTGAGAGTTTATCGTGTTTTCCATCCAATATCTCCTTAAATCCTTTGACTGTATCTTCGATTTTGACGTATTTTCCAGGTGTTCCGGTAAAGACTTCGGCGACAAACATAGGTTGGGACAAGAATCTTTGTATTTTTCTCGCTCTTGCGACGGTTAATTTATCTTCATCGGAAAGTTCGTCAATTCCAAGGATTGCAATAATATCCTGAAGGTCTTTATATCTTTGCAAGACCTTCTGGACGCCACGGGCTACCTCATAATGGTCCTTTCCTACGATGTTTGGGTCCAGGATTCTTGACGTTGAGGAAAGGGGATCAACAGCAGGATAAATACCCTGTTCGGCAATAGATCTTTCAAGTGTAATGGTAGCGTCTAAATGTGAGAAGACTGTTACAGGAGCTGGGTCTGTATAGTCGTCTGCAGGAACGTACACGGCCTGTACGGAGGTGATAGAACCTTTTGTTGTTGAGGTAATTCTTTCTTGTAATTCTCCCATTTCAGAGGCAAGTGTCGGCTGGTATCCTACAGCTGACGGCATTCTACCTAGAAGCGCCGAAACTTCGGATCCGGCCTGAGCAAATCTAAAAATGTTATCTATAAAAAGTAAAACGTCTTCTTTTTTAACATCTCTAAAATATTCGGCCATAGTCAGTCCTGTTAGGGCAACTCTTAACCTGTTTGCTGGGGGTTCATTCATCTGGCCAAAGACCATGACAGTCTTATCCAAAACGTCAGCTTCTTTCATTTCAAGCCAAAGGTCGTTTCCTTCCCTGGTTCTTTCTCCGACTCCTGCAAATACGCTGTGGCCTTTGTGTTCCATGGCAATATTTCTAATAAGTTCCTTAACTATGACTGTCTTTCCGACTCCTGCTCCGCCAAAGACCGCTATTTTTCCTCCCTTTGTAAAAGGAGCGATAAGATCGATGACCTTGATACCCGTTTCAAGCACGTGGGGTTTTGTCTCCTGTTCTGTTAATGGGGGAGCGCTTTTATGGATCGGTTCAAGTATTACTTCTTTTTGGTTTTCGTCAAATTTTTCTCCGTCAATTGCCTCTCCTAGGACATTGAAGATTCTCCCCAAGGTTTTTACCCCAACAGGAACCCTAATAGGAGCATTCGTTCTTTTGACCAAAGTTCCCCTTGCGATACCGTCAGTTGGGCCCATTGCCAGGGTTTTTACCTCATTGTCGCCGGTGATAAGAGCAGTTTCGAGCACAAGCTCTTTTTTGTTTCCTAAGTCAACCGTTAAAGCTTCATAGACTTTGGGTGTTTCACCTTCAAATCTAACGTCAATAACCGGACCTGCAATTTTTATGATTTTTCCTGTATCTTTAGCCATAGTTTGCAAACATTCCTCCTCCGATATCTAACAATTCATTGGTTATTTTCTCCTGCCTTACCTTATTATATGTCAATTTCAGGCTGTCGATTATATCAAGCGCATTGTCTGTTGCGTTTTTCATGGCAATCATTCTTGACGCTTGTTCTGAAGCATAGCTTTCCAAAAGCGACTGATAGATCGACATTTCGATGTAATGAACCAATAGATCCGGAAGGAGTTCGTCTGTGCTTGGTTCAAAAATTACCGTACTGCCGTTTATGTGACCAAATTCTTCCAGAGAAATCGGCAGTAGCGTTGTGACTTTTGGGGTTTGAGCAAATACGCTTACAAAGTTGGTTGTAATAACGATAACCTCGGAAACCTTTTTGTCAAGAAAATATTCATCAATTATCTTGGCAAGGGGATAAACCGTTTCAAAAGAGGGGAGAGTTGTCCCAAAAGGAAAAGAAGCGATTATCTCCTTATTAAATGAAGCGACATAATTTTCGATTTTCTTACCTATCGTTATGAAATACTGTTTTCCTTTCTCGTCAAGTCTTAAAACTTCTCTTACAAGATTGGTTACAAGTCCTCCGCAAAGACCTTTATCGGGTGAGATGACGATGTAGAGTTTGGTATTTGTGTTTTGCGGTTTTACCATATAAGGGCTTAAGTTGTCCTGATCAATTTTAGAAGATAAGGTTTTGGAAAGTTCGTTAAGTTTTTCCACATATGGTTTTGAGCTGACCGCCCCGTCTTGTGCTTTTTTTAACTTTGAAGCAGCGATCATCTGCATTGCTTTAGTCGTTTTAGAGACGTTTCTTGCTGTTTTAATTCTTCTTCTTAAAGTAAGTAATGTTGCCATAATTTAAACTTTAAACATTTTCTTAAATTCTAAAATGCTTTTATCAATTTTTTTAAGTAGGTCTTCGCTTGGTTTTTGGCCGTTATCTAAAGTATCGATAATATTTTGATATTTTCTCTTCATAAACTCATGGTACTGATTCTCAAAACGTAAAATTGCCTCAAGTGGGGTATCATCAAGACTTCCGCTGGTTGCAAGATAGATACTTAAGTATTCCAGTCCTTCGGAAAGAGGTTGGTATTGCGGTTGTTTTAGGATTTCGATTGTTCTTTTGCCTCTTTCAAGCTGCTTTGAGGTTTCTTCGTCAAGTTCTGAGCCAAACTGGGCAAAAGCAGCCAAGTTGTTGTATTGGGCGATCTCAAGTCTCATCTTGCTCGCGACTGATTTCATTGAAGAAGTCTGGGCTGCTCCACCGACTCTTGAAACAGAATTGCCAGGATCAATAGCTGGCCTAATTCCGCTATAGAAAAGATCTGTCTGGAAGAAAATCTGCCCGTCGGTTATGGATATGACATTGGTTGGGATATAGGCCGAGAGGTCGTTTGCCTGAGTTTCAATAATGGGAAGAGCTGTAATTGAGCCGTTTCCGTTTTGCTTATTCATCTTAACCGCTCTTTCCAAAAGTCTA
The DNA here is from genome assembly GCA_016199085.1 of Candidatus Levyibacteriota bacterium. Lineage (GTDB taxonomy): Bacteria > Patescibacteriota > Microgenomatia > Levybacterales > UBA12049 > JACQHJ01. The sequence goes on from JACQHJ010000008.1 coordinate 7,436, forward strand.
CTATGAAGATAGAAGATGTCGCCGGGATATGCCTCGCGTCCCGCAGGTCTTCTTAAGACCAAGCTGATCTGCCTGTATGCCCAGGCGTGTTTTGTTAAGTCGTCATAGACTACCAAAACGTCGTTTCCTTTTTCCATGAAATATTCGGCAATAGCTACTCCTGCATATGGAGCAAGATAGAGAAGGGAAGCAGCATCAGATGCGCTTGCGACAACTATAGTTGTATAGTCTATTGCTCCTGTTTCTTTGAGTTTTTCAACAACCTGGGCGATTGTACTTTGTTTTTGACCGATGGCTACGTAGACGCAGTAAACGGGTTTTTGTCCTTTTTTGTGAGTCCCCTTTTGGTTTATGATTGCATCGATTGCAACTGCGGTTTTTCCCGTACCCCTGTCTCCGATAATTAATTCTCTTTGTCCTCTTCCGATTGGGATCATTGCATCAATTGGCTTAATGCCCGTTTTTAAAGGAGTATTAACAGGTTCTCTTTCAACAACTCCTGCCGCAATTTTTTCCAAAGGCATGTCTTTTCCTTTTTTAATTTTCACTTTTCCGTCTTTTGTTTCACCTAAGGGATTTACGACTCTTCCTAAAATATCTTCAGAGACGTTGATTGATAATAGCTTTCCTGTCTTTTTAATTTCGTCGCCTTCTTCTATGTGATCCGACTTTTCCAAAGCAATGATAGAGACGCTGTCTTCGTCAAGGTTTAGAACTGTGCCAAGGGTTTTATCAGAAAACTCAACTAGTTCTCCCATTTGGGCAAGGGAGAGCCCGGTTGCAACAATAACACCGTCGGTGTTTTTAACAACACGTCCGACGTTTTTGACCTCTAATCTTTGGTCAAAAGATTCAAGCTTTTTCTCAAGACTTTTAATTATTTCATCAGGATTTTTCATAACTAATTTATTCGCTTATATGCTTTATTAGGTTTTCTAATTTGTTTTTAAGATTTAATTCATAGATATTGTCAAAATCTGCGATTTTAATTCCTGCCAAAAGAGATTTATCGTATTCTACGTAAACTTTCTTGGGAAAGAAAATTTTTTCAAAATGTTTTTTTAAATCCTTTGTTTTATCTGTTGTGACACTAACCAAAACAGTGTTTTGCATTTCGAATAACTTCAACGCTTTAATATACTCCCTAAGCTCGCTTTTCTTAAGATATTTTACGATCTTTGCGACTTTATCTTCGTCTAAATTTCCTTTTGTATAACTTGCCAAAACAAGCTTTCTTAATAACTTTTTATCCATTTTAGTTTACTTTCTTTATTTGTTTAACTGCCTTTTGGACAATTTCTTTCTGCTCAGATTCCGTTAACATTCCCTGCAAGGATTTGGTAAGCATGTCTGCTGCCAATACGCTTACTTTCTCCATTAAGGCTTTTTCCATTTGTCTTGTATCCTGGTCCAACTGTGTTCTCATCTGAGTTAACATTTTTTCAGCCTGGACTTTTGCCTCTTCCTGGATATTTGAAGCAATTTGCCTTGACTCCTCTTTTGTTTCTTCAATAATTTTCTTTGCCTCGTCCTGGGCTTTGGTTAAGATTTTCTTTTCATCTACTAAAGTTTTTTCCATTAGTTCTTGAGCCTCCTGTGCCTGTTTTAAGCCAAGAGTGATTTTATCCTCTCTTTTTTTCACCATATCCATAACAGGCTTATATAAAAAGCGTTTTAATAAATAGAATATGATTAAGAAATTTAGAATTTGAGCCCCTAGCATAATTGGATCAAATCCTAGAGATTTTAAAAATTCCATATGTTTTTATCCTATGAAAGCAAAAATTAAGGAATAGATGGCAATAGCTTCTGCGAATGCCATTCCTAAAAGCATTGCTGGAAGAATTTTTCCCGACGCTTCAGGGTTTCTTCCAATTGCTTCCATTGCTTTTGCACCGATAAGGCCGATAGCAAGAGCTGCCATTTGTCCTCCGATTGCTATGATTAAACCTCCGGAAATACTAAATTCCACTAGTGACTCACCTCCTTTGCGTGTGTTTTATGCGACGTCATCAAAATTGCCATAAATGCCATTGTCAGCATTGCAAAAACCAATGCCTGAACAAGTCCTACGACTACTTCAAGCATCAAAAAGGGGAGTGGAAATAAAATTGCAACCATTGAAGAAACTGTTCCCAAAACTATCTCTCCTGCAAAAATATTACCAAAAAGCCTAAAAGATAAAGATATCATTTTCGTGATTTCTGAAATGATTTCAAGAAACCCTATAAAAAGGTTAATCGGATTTAAGGAAAAGTACCTGGAAAGATAATCGAAAATTCCGATGGTTCTGATTGAAAGAATATGTGTTGCTACAACTGACACAAGGGCAAGTCCGAGCGTTGCGTTAAAGTCACTTGTTGCAGGTCTAAGTAGGGGAATGAGGCCGTGCTCTTCCCTAATTCCTATTGCTGAGATCCCAGGAATAAGCCCTGTCCAGTTTGCTATAAGGATGAATATAAAAAAAGTCATAAAAAAGGGAAAGATTTTGGCTGCGTTTGTCCCTGCAACAGATTCAGTTATATTATAAAACTCTGAAATTATAGACTCTGTTACGGTTTGGAGCTTTCCCGGGATAAGACTGAGTTTTTTTCTGACTGAAAAAATAAGCCCCACTATAATTGCGTCTACTAGAAAAGTATCCAAAAATGAATTTGTAATGGCAAAATTGCCAATATAAACAATAGGTTCTGCTGCAAAAGAAACCATGTTTCTAATTTTACAGGGAAAATTAGCTTTACGTCAAGAAGAAAAAGATGTAAAAGCCTGTATTTTATCTGCAATTATAACGGGTTTGTCGTTTTTAGTATCAATTTTTCCTGTAATCAGGACTACGTTTTCTTTGGCCAGAATACTTTTATACATGTCAAAGACTTTGGGAAAAATAACACACTCGATTAAGTTTCCGTTTTCATTACCGATCGTTATAAAAGCCATCTCTTTGCCTGATTTTTTGGTAAAGATTCTTCTAATTGTTTCAATTATTCCGCCAATTACAACTGTTTCGCTCGTTTTTTCTTCTTCAAGCGTTGCAATCTCGTGGGTGATTTGGGCCTTTATGGAAATTAAATTGTCCATCTGTGGGTGGGCTGTTAAATAAAAGCCTAAAAATTCTTTTTCAAATGCAAGTTTTTCGTTTTGGGAAAATTCTTCGATCTCAACGGATGTTATAGAAGAAAATGAAACACTAGCGTCATCATCGTCTCCAAAAAGGCTTCCCTGTCCGCTACTTCCTTCTTTTTTCTTTTTAGATGCCTTATCTACGATTTCAGGATAATCCATTAAAAGCTTGGCTCTTTTGCCAAACCTGTCCATTGCCCCGGCTTTTATCAGGCTTTCAACGGTTTTTTTATTGATCGTAGAAAGATCAATTCTTTGACAAAAGTCCTCAAAACTCTTAAAATCACCCTTATTTCTGTTTTCTAAAGTGTTTCTAATAGCTGCATCTCCGACATTTTTAATGGCTGAAAGTCCAAAACGGATTTTTGTATTTTCTTCAATGGAGAATTCAGAATCTGATTTATTAATATCGGGCGGAAGAACTTCCACATTTAATCTCTTGCATTCCGCAACAGCCATTGATATTTTCTCATTTTTTACAGGTCCTGTTGTTCCTCTGGATTCAGCTGTCAGAAGGGCCGTCATAAACTCGACAGGGAAATTTGCTTTAAGGTACGCAGTCCTGAAGGCAATTGTCGCGTAACAGGCTGCATGTGCCTTTCCGAATCCATAGCCTGCAAAAGGCTCGAATAAAATCCAAAGATTTTCAGCTTTTTCTTTAGTCATTCCGTTTGCAACACATCCGTTTACGAAATTATCATGTTCTTTTTTCATTTCTGAAGGAATCTTTTTGCCTACAGCTTTTCGAAGCTTGTCAGCTGTTAGCCAGGAGTATCCTGCAACCTTGATGGCTGTTAAAAGCATATCGTCCTGGAAGGTAATAATTCCGTATGATTCTTTTAAAACATCTTCAAGTCTTTCGTCAGGGTATTTGATAAGCTTTGGGTTGTTCTTTCTTTTAATAAACTCAGGGATATTGGCCATTGGGCCGGGTCTGTATAAAGCAACCATTGCCTGAAGATCAAAAATAGTTGTAGGCTTTAGCTCTTTGATGTATCTTCTCATTCCGGGAGATTCCAGCTGGAATATTCCGGTTGTCTCGCCGGAGGCTAAAAGCTTATATGTTTTTTCATCTTCAAAAGTTATCTTTGAAAAATCAATTGTCTTTCCCTCATTTATCTGAATAAATCTTAAAGCTTCCTGGATGATGGTTAAATTCCTAAGTCCTAAAAAGTCAATTTTCAAAAGACCAACGCCTGAAAAATCTGCTCCTATTGAGTACATGTCATACTGGGTGATTATTTTTTCTCCGTTTGTTTCCCTCTGAAGCGGAGTATATTCTGTAATATCTTTATCAGCTATGACCACGCCTGCTGCGTGAACAGATGCGTGTCTTGCTACACCTTCAAGTTTCCTGGCAAGGTTTAGAATTCTTTTAGTGTCATCTTCCATCGTGTAGGCAATTTTAAGCTCTGGACTTTGTTCTAAGGCTTTATCAATAGTCATTGCGTGTCCTTGCCAGCCCGGGGGAATCATCTTGGAAATTCGGTCAGGAATCGCATAAGGATAGCCCAATACTCTTCCTACGTCTCGCACAGATCCCCTTGCTTCCATTGTTCCGAAGGTGATAATTTGGGCAACCTTATCATGTCCATATTTTTGTCTTACATACTCGATTACTTCATCCCTTCTATTGTCTGCAAAATCAAGGTCAATATCGGGAGGGGATGGGCGCATGGGGTTTAAAAATCTTTCAAAAGGAAGTTTGAAAAAGAGGGGATCGATGTCAGAAATAGAAAGAGCATATGAAACGATTGAACCGGCATTTGATCCTCTTCCCGGTCCTACTGTAATGCCTTGGGATTTAGCCCAGTTTACAAAGTCGGCTACAATTAAAATATAAGTTTCGTAGCCTTTGCCTAGAATTACAGATAGTTCATAGTCTGTTCTTTCCTTAATCTCTTTAGTGATTTCTTTGTACCTTTTCTTAAGTCCAACTTTTACTTTTTCTTTCATAACATCAGCCGGGGTTTTCCCTTTGGGGACTTCAAAGATAGGCATTATCCATTTGTCCAATGGAATTTCAACGTTGCAATCTCTAGCAATTTTTATCGTGTTTTCAATTGCCTCAGGAGTCTGGACAAAAAGACCTGTCATTTCCTCTGGGGATTTAATGTAGAAATCAGGGGAGTCAATCATGGATAATTTTCTATCCTTGTCTGCCATGAATGTTTGCGTTTGGATACAAAGTAAAGCTTCCTGGGCTTCGGCATCATCATGTTTTACATAATGATTGTCGTTGGTTGCAACCAAGGGAAGACCTAATTTTTGAGACATTTCAATAAGTTTTGGGTTGACAATATCTTGATCAGGGACATGGGCGTGTTTTTGAATTTCCAGATAAAAGTTGTCTTTTCCGAAGATTTCTAAAAGCTTCAAAGCTCTTTCTTCGGCCTGCTTTTCCTGGTTTCTTAAAAGAGGCTCTGTTACAAATCCGTTAACACAGGCCGTAAGGCAGATTAATCCTTCATGGTACTTTTCTAAAACTTCAAGGTCAGCTCTTGGTTTATAATAATATCCTTCAAGACCGGCAACAGAAATTACCTTCATCAAGTTTTTATAACCCTGATAGTCTTTGGCAAGAAGAATAAGGTGGTTTGAGTCTGAATCAACTCCGGCTTCCTTATCGTGTCTTGATCTTTTGGCGATATATATTTCAGCACCGATTATCGGCTTTATCTCTTGGGCAACACATTCCTTATAAAACTTAATAACTCCATACATGTTGCCATGGTCTGTAATGGCAATTGCCTTCATCCCAAGCTCTTTGACACGGGTAACCATGTCTTTTGCTTTTGAAAGACCGTCTAGGAGTGAAAACTCGCTGTGGTTATGAAGGTGTACAAAGTCAGCCATATTTAAGGATTGTTTTTCTCAAAAATTGAAAGAGAATTCGTGTCTCCTGCAAGTTTGCTTTGTTTTTTAGCTTCATACATTGCATGATCAGCATCATCAAAAGACTGAGACGGGTTATCTAAGTCAACTGCGCTTGCTCCCATTGATATCGTAAGGCTTATCCCTTTTCCTTGCAAAACCTGTTGGGAGGGAAGCATGGCTAAGGAAAGATTAATTCTATTAAAAAGCTTTTCGATAGTTTCTTTATCTGCTCCCGAAAGTAATATTACAAATTCGTCACCACCGTATCTAGCGGCTTGTCCGTTTGTTTCTTCGTCTGACTCTTCAATTCTTGCCGCCGTATCTGTAGGTCTGATTTTGCTTCCCAACATGCCGCCAAATTCCGCAAGTAAACGATTTGCCCCTTCATGTCCAAGTGCCGTATTAATATCTTTAAACTTATTTAAATCTACAAAAAGAAGCACAAGTCCCTCTCCTGTTTTTTTTGCACTTGCAACTTCGTGCTCGTAGATTTGTTTAAACGTTGCTAGGTTATTAAGTCTGGTAAGACTATCAATTTTTGCATCTTCAATGATTGAATCAACCTCTGTTCTTAAACTGTCTGCCGCTATAAATGCCGCATTCCTTTTTATTTTTCTTTCTTTAGGATCTGTAACATCAAAAAGCGCTCTTCTTACGTGAGGCAGGACTCTTTCGTACCTTTTCCTAAGCTCTCCAAAAGGCGTCTTTCCGCCTTCTGATTGGCTTGGATTTGGTTTTGATACTGTCTCTGTTATTTCTTCGGTCATTTTAATTCCTCCACAATGAGATTTCTTAAATGGTTAACGTCAATCTTCTTTCTTAATACATACATAACCTGTCCTATGGCAAACTGTAGTACGCTTTCATTTCCCAAAGCATAGTCTGCCCTTATTTTGGGATTTTTGGCTAAAACTTCTTTAATGATTTTTATTAAGTCTTCTCTTGAAACATCTTCGATTTTACTTGAAGATAATATTTCTGCAATTAATTTCGCAGGAAACACATTATTAATATTAACTTTTTTGTTAATAATATGATTTGCTATTTGTTTTGGAGTGACAGCCTTGTCTAGTTTAACTGCTTCTTCAAAATAATCTGCCAAATCTATCTCTCTGGTTAGAATTTCCGCATTGTAGTCAGAAAGACGATATTGTTTTATAAATCTATTTAGTTTTTCATCCGGAAGCTCTGGTAGGCTCTCGTTTAGTTTTGCCAGCTCTTTTTCGTTCCATTTGATTGGAGGAATATCGGGTTCCGGAAAATATCTGTAGTCGTTTGCTTCTTCTTTTACTCGCTGGGTTACGGTTTTTTGTTTTGTCTCGTCCCAGCCTCTTGTTTCCTGAACGGGAGTTTCGCCTCTTTCTAGAATCTCAAGCTGTCTTTTAATCTCAAAGTTAATAGCTTTCTCTACAAAACTAAAGGAATTGATGTTTTTAACTTCAACTTTGTATTTAGGTAGACTTTTAGAGTTTTCATCTAAAGAAATAGAGATGTTTGGCTCAAGACGCATCTGACCTTTCTCCATGTCTGCATCAGAGACTCCCAGGTATCTGACAATTTGCTGAAGTTTTTGAAGATAGGCTTTTACGTTCTTTGCATTATCAAAGTCAGGCTCTGTGACTATCTCAACCAAGGGAACTCCGCTTCGGTTAAAGTCGATTAAGGATACTTTTTCTCCATCTACGGTTTCGTGTAGTAATTTTCCCGTATCTTCTTCCATGTGGACTCTGGTTATTCCGATTTTTGCTCCATTTACCGCAATTTCTCCTTTGAGGCAGAAAGGTTCATCGTACTGGGATATTTGATATCCCTTGGGGAGATCAGGGTAGAAGTAGTTTTTTCTATCAAACTTGGAAAAAGAGGGAATCGAACAGTTTAATGCCATTCCTATTTGCGTACACCACTGTATTGCCTTTCTATTTGCAACAGGAAGAGCTCCGGGAAGTCCTAGGCAGACTGGGCAGGTATGAGTATTTGGTTCCTGTCCGAAATATTGGGCGCTACAATTACAAAACATCTTTCTTCTTGTTTTTAGTTCCACGTGTACCTCAAGGCCGATAATTACCCTATGTTTCATAAGGATTCCTTTCAAACCATTTGTGCTCCTGTTCATATCTGTGTCCTAGATTAAATAGCAATTCTTCTTTAAAATGCGGACCGATTATCTGCATTCCGACGGGGAATCCGTCGACAAAGCCTGTTGGAATGGAAAGTCCCGGATGTCCTGTGATGTTGGCTGTAACCGTAAAAACATCTGATAAATACATTGACAGTGGATCGTTTGCTTTCTCCCCTATTTTCCATGGCAAAGTGGGGGAGACGGGTGCAATTATTGCGTCTACTTTTTTGAAAGCTTCTTCAAAATCTTTTATTAGAAGAGTTCTAACTTTTAAGGCCTTTTTGTAATATGCATCGTAATATCCAACACTAAGCGTAAAAGTTCCAAGCATGATTCTTCTTTTTGCTTCTTCTCCGAAAGTCTTCCTTTTGTTTCCATACCTTATCCCGTCGTATCTTGCCAGATTTGAGGATACTTCTGCTGGCTGGATAATGTAATAGGTAGCGATTGCATATTCAGTATGGGGAAGGCTTATTTGCTCAATTTTACAACCATTTTCCTCATAAAACTTGATTGCTTTTTCAATATTTTCCCGTACTTTTGGATCCATTCCGGCAATGAAATACTCCTTTGGAATTCCAATTCTTATCCCTTTAATGTCTTTATCCAATTTTTTTGTGTAGTCAGGCACTTCAACGGTTGGAGTAGTTCCGTCAAGCGGGTCGTTTCCTGCGGTTACGTTTAAAAACAGGGCACTGTCTTCAACGTTTTTTGTAAAATGACCGATTGAGTCAAGAGATGAAGCCATGGCAACTATTCCGTATCTTGATACCCTTCCATAGGTTGGCTTTAGTCCTACAGTATTTGTAAAGCTGGCCGGAAGTCTGATGGAGCCTCCTGTATCTGTTCCAGTTGCTGCAATTGCCATTTGTGCAGAAACGCTGACTGCTGAACCGCTTGATGAGCCTCCTGGAACAAAATCAGTATTCCATGGGTTTTTAGTTGGTCCAAAATCTGAATTTTCGCCGCTTGAACCATGTGCCCAGGCATCTAAGTTCGTTTTTCCAATAATAACTGCTCCTGCTTCTTTAAGTCTTGCCACAACAGTTGCGTCAAAAGGCGGAATATATCCTTTTAAGACGTTTGATCCTGCTGTTGTTTGTATTCCCTTAGTTGAGTAGATGTCTTTTAGGGCAATGGGAATACCAAGAAGCGGTAGATCCTGACCTTCACTTAGCAATTTATCAGCGTGCTTTGCCTGTTCCAAAGCTTCAGATTTACAAACAGTAATAAAAGCATTTAGCTCACTGTTTTTCCTCTCAATTTGCTCAAGGTATGCATTTAGAAGTTCAACTGCACTGAAATCTTTTTTTAAAAGACCTTCCCTTGCTTTTTTAATTGTTAAGTTGTTATGGCTGGTCATTTAATATTCCTTTCACCTTAAAGAGGCCATTGTGTTTGTTTTGGGAGTTAGATAAGGCATCATCTTGAGACAAAGAAGGAAAAGTTTGGTCATCAGAGGTAACATTTTCAAGACCCGTTACCTGGCTTGTTTCTGGGACGTTTTTGGTATCTACTTTTTGAAGCTTATCGATATAAGAAAGAATCGAGGATAATTGTTCTTCGTATTTTGCTATTTCTTCTTTAGACAGTGTTAGATTTGCCAATTTTGCAATGTGTAAAACATCGACTTTCATTTAGAATATTATATTTCAATTCCTAGGCGTTTGGCAATTGCCAGTCTTGCATTTTCCTCGATTGCATCATCAAGTTTTTCAAGTGAAATCTTTTCTTTGTATTTTATTTCCAAAGCTTTTTGAATCAGATAATCGGCAAATACTGGGTTTTTGGGTAAAATTGGTCCGTGTAAATATGTCCCAAAGCTGTTTTTATAGATTGCCCCCTCAAGTCCATCCTCTGCGTTATTGCCAAATCCTTTAACAACTTTTCCAAACGGCATAAGGTTTTTACCAAGAAAGGTTCTTCCTCCGTGGTTTTCAAAGCCGATAAGCGTATAGTCCAATTCCCCAAATTTAAATGCAGCATTTCCGATAAGCCTTTTTGTATCCTCTCCCGGATTTTGGGTATAAAGATTAAATATCGAAAGGCCTTTTATTTTTTGTCCGTTTGCTTCCTTGTAGAAATTTCCCAAGAATTGATATGCGCCGCAGATGTATAAACCGGGTATTCCTTTTTCAATAATTGACTGGAGTTTATCTTTGTTTTTGGTTAAATCTTTGGCTACGGCTTGTTGCTGTTTATCCTGGGCTCCTCCCATCAAAATTAGATCACAAGAAATTAGATCTTTGAGGTCAAACCCAAGATTTAAGTATTTAACCTTTGTATCAATATTTCTCCATTTGCAGCGTTTTTGTAGGACAAAGACGTTACCTCTGTCTCCGTAAATGTTCATAAGCTCTGGATATAGCCAGCCGATTGTTAAACTCTTTTTCATAGTATTTTTTTACCAGTTAAAATCTCTCTTGTCTCAAGCATTGCTGAATAGTTGGGTAATACATATAGCTTTTCATTCTTGTCCAGATTTTCAATCATTTTGTCTATCGCGTTTCTTACGTTGTCTGTTATGTGAGCATAAACCTCGGCATATTTAAGTCTTAAAGCCATGTCATAAGCTCTTTGTCCCGAAACCATAATATTCATGTTTTTAGTTAAAATGTTTTCAAAATCAATGTCCCAAATCCAGGAAACATCTAAGCCGTCCGGGATCTGATCGTTTAGAACAATAAGTATGTTTTTCCCTCCTAACTTTCTAACAGTTGAAAGCGACTCGTTAAAGCTGATGGGGTTTTTGGAAAGGAATATCTGTATGTCTTTTTCCATAAAACTGACTGTTTCCTGTCTTCCGAAGGCGGGCTTAAACTCTCTTAGGGCATTCTTTATGGTTTTATCGTTCACTTTAATCTGTTTTGCAAAAAGTACTGCTGCCAAGATATCGTACAGAGAATACGTTCCTTCAAGCGGAGGATAGAAATCTAGTTTAGAAAGATTTGGCTTTGGTCTTTTTAATCCGCATTTATCGCATTGCCATTTACCAAGATGCGAGAAGTAAAAACATTCAAAGGATAGTTTATTCTGGCATTTTGGGCAAAGGATTGAGTCTGCGCCGTGCTGTAAGGAAGAACTTGAAAGACTTTTGTCTTCCAGCCCGAAAAACAAAACATTCTTTTTAAGACTTTGGGCAAGATAGGCAACCTGAGGATCGTCGGCATTTAAAATAAGAGTTGTGTTGTCAAGTTTTTCAAGTGCCTTTTTCCAGTTGGAAGAGATTGTATCTATTTCACCGTATCTATCAAGCTGGTCCCTAAAAAGGTTTAAAACTATGACGAAATCCGGTTTTATGCTGTCCACAAACAAAGGGAAAGCGTTTTCATCTACTTCAAAAAGTGCAAAGTCTTTTTTTAATTTCCCGTCCCATTTGCTTGAAATGATGATTGACGAAGCCATTCCGTTTAGGAGGTTGGCTCCGGACATGTTGTAGACGCTTTTTAGATTGTCTTTTTTTAAGATGGTTCTAATAAGTTTTGAGGTGGTTGTCTTTCCGTTTGTTCCGATAATTAAAACCGTTTTTACCTTAGATTTCCTAAGAGTTTGTCCGATAAAGTCCTTGTTTAAAGACAAAGCTATATGCCCTGGCCATGTTGATCCATTTCCAAGGTTAAGTAGCCTGACAAGACTGGAAAATATTTTCCCAAATATTATTATCAAGAAATTCATTACATTGTACGAAGTATCTTAATTCTGTCTTCAAGCGGGGGGTGCGTGTTAAAAAGGCCTGTAAAAAAGTTTTTAACCTTTTTATTATCAAACGGGTTCTCTATGAATAAATGTGCGGTTGCATTGCTTGCAACTCTGGGTGGAGTTTTGTCTTTTGCCAGCTTTTCCAAGGCCGATGCAAGGCCTTCAGGGTATCTTGTAAGTAAAACTCCAGATGCGTCTGCCAGATATTCTCTTTTTCTTGAAACAGCAAGCTGGATAAGCGTTGCGGCAATCGGCGAAAGGATAGCAAAAACAATAGCCAAAATCATAAAAATTGCATTTGCCTTGTCATTATCCCTGTCCGAGTAAAAGTTGATTCTAATAAATAAATCAGACATTATGGCAATAAAGCCAACGAGGATTGCAACGATTCCCATAAGCCGAATATCAAAATTTCTGATATGTGAAAGTTCATGGCCGATTACTCCCTCAAGCTCTGCGTCATTCATCATCTCCAAAAGTCCCGTTGTTGCACAAACCACTGCGTGTTTTGGATCTCTGCCTGTTGCAAAAGCATTTGGTGAGGGGTCATCCATAATGTAGACTTTAGGCATAGGAATGCCTGCTCCTATACAGAGGTTTTCAACCGTTTTGTAGTATTTTGGATAGTCCTCTTTTTTTATTTGCTTTGCACCTGTCGTTGCCAAAACCAGCTTATCTGAATAATAATAGCTTCCTATACTTGTTATACCCGCAATGACCAAAGCAAAGCCCGCAAGGCCTAATCCGTAACCTAAGGCTTTTGAAAACACGTAAACCATAGTCGTAATAATTACGACAAACAAAAACATGACTAACCATGTTTTATTCTTGTTTGAAGAAATCGCAGAATAAATGTTCATGCTAGAAACTTACCTTAACGGCTTTTCTCTCCTGTTCTGTTGCTGCAAAAAATTCTGCAGGCTTAAATCCTAAAAGACCCGCTATCAAAACGTTTGGGAAGATAACTAGTTTTGTGTTGTAATCCAAGACATTTGAATTATAGAACTGTCTTGAATAGGCAATTTTATCTTCTGTATCGGAAATTTCTTCCTGAAGTTGCATAAAGTTCTCGCTGGCACGAAGTGCCGGATAGGCCTCTGCGACTGCAAAAATAGACTTAAAAGTCTCAGTCAACTGATTGTTAACTTTTGCCTTTTCTTCCAAGCTTTTTGCAGAAACGAGATTTGCTCTTTCTTTAGTTACTTCTTCAAAAAGCTGCTTTTCATGCTTTGCGTATCCTTTGACGGTCTCAATTAAATTTGGGATTAAATCTATCCTTCTTTTAAGCTGGACGTCAATTTGGGAAAGCGCTTCGTTTACTCTTAGTTTTGCAACAATAATGCTGTTATACAAAAACCAGATGAAGGCAAGTACTGCTATGATTATGACTGCTATTACTACTAAATTCATTTATTATTCACCTCCTATACATTTACATTAAACCAATCTTTAACTTCATTATACGTCATTGTATTAATTATGTCACTTGCCGTTGCCCATCCTCGTCTTGCCATGAACACGCCGTACTTTTGTAATTCCATTTGCGAGACTGCGTGGCTGTCGCTGCCTATGACAAGTTTTACCTTCTTTTCTACGGCTTGTTTAATAAGAGAGTCAGGAAGATCAAGTCTTTGCGGCCAGCTGTTTATCTCAAGGGCTTTATCGTTTTTCTTACAAAAATCAAAGACTTTGTCAAAGTCCAAATCATATCCGTATCTGTTGTTTAAGAGTCTGCCTGTTGGATGTGCAAGTATCTTTGCTTTTTTATGGGACAAGCCTTTCAAGACCCGCTCGGTCATCTTTACCCGGTCCATGTTAAATACGCTGTGGATTGAAACGATTGCTCCGTCCAGAAGGTCAAGCGAATTATCATCAATTGCCAAATCGCCGTTGGGCAATATGTCAACTTCGAGTAGTTTAAATATTCGAACATTGTTTATATTCTCTTTAAGTTGTTCAATTTTTTCATCTCTTTTTTTGAGCAGTTCGTAGATTTCCTTTAACGAATGTTTTGAAGTGCTTGGATTGTGCTCTGAAAATCCGAGATATTCATAATTTAGCTGCCTTGCTTTTTCTAACATGTCTTCCATTGAGTCTTTTCCCAGGTCATGGCTTGGCTCAATTGGAAAACTTGAATGGATATGAAAATCTCCCTTAATGTCTTTTATGTCGATAATCTTTGGCAGTTTATTTCTAACTGCAGCTTCAATTTCCCCAAGATCTTCTCTTAACTCTGGTTCTATCCAGGGGAGTCCTAAAGCCTTGTAGAAGTCTTCCTCAGAGGAGTATGTTTGAAGTTTTTTGTTTTTTGATCTTAGGTCTTTTATTCCGTATTCAGATAGAGAAAGACCTTTCTTAAGAGAATATTCTCTTAGGTGTACATTATGATTTTTACTTCCGGTGAAGTGTTGTAAGAGCGATCCGAATGCTTTGGAGGATTGAATTAAAAGATCTATTTGTTTTCCGCCAGATATAAGTATTGAAGAAGAGACATCTCCTTTTTCTATGACTCTGTCTTTATACGGATAGTTTGTAAAATACTCGATTACTTTTTTGGGATCTTTGGTGGCTACGGCAAAATCAATGTCTCCAATGGTCGGCGATCTTCTTCGCAGGCTGCCTAATGCCTCAACTCTTTCAACTAAAGGGTTTTTCGCCAGATAATCTATTACCTTTTGGGCAATTTCAAAAGCATAGGGAAGAACCATCCTTGTTGTTTTCCCTTTGCCTTCCCTAAATTCTGCAATCGCTCTTAAAATGTCTTCCTGGGATTTCTCACCGAAACCCTCCAGACTTGCGATTTTTCCTTTCTTTGCAACTTTTTCAAGTTCGTCGATAACGGTTTTTGGATTATTGAGCTTAAAAAAAGTTACAAGCTTAAATGCTTTCTTTGGGCCAAAGGAGGGGATATCTGTTAAGACAAAGATTGACTTGGGGATTCCTTTAAAGACCCATTCAAAATGTTTGACCCTTTTTTTCTTAAAAAGCTCTATTAAATGTCCTTGAATTGTGGGACCTATTCCTGGAAGGCTTTCTAATTTTCCTTCCTTGTAGTATTCTGAGAGTTCGCCGTTAAGTCCTGCAATAGTTTCAGAGGCTTTTAAATAAGCAATTATCTGAAACCTAAACTTCTTTTCGTTCTTTATTGTATAGGCTGTTGCTACGTTTTTGAGAAGGCTGGCAATTTCAAGGTTTGACATGCTACAAAATGATACCAAAGCATTGATTACATTTCAAATTTTTGTTAATATACGGTAAGTTTGGGGTGGTAGCTCAGCTGGTTAGAGCGCCTCCCTGTCACGGAGGAGGTCGCGGGTTCGAGTCCCGTCCATCCCGCCTCGCCCAAACTACAATTATTCTTCTGTCCTGAAAGGAGGCGAAAATGGCAAGAACAAAAAAACAAATTCAGACAAGACAAAACGGACTTTTATCCCAGATTAAATGGGGAGAGTCTTATACGAGTCTTTTCCTTGGAGCAGTCGTAGTGGTTGTAGCGTTAGTTTTGGTTTTTTCTTTCCTTCGGGGAAGAAATGATCAGACCCAACAAACAACCTCAACATCGGTAACTGCTGAAGAGCAAGTGGTAAACGGAAAAATTGTTCCAAAAGTATATACAGTTAAAGAAGGAGAAGATCTTTGGCACATTGCCCAAGGATTATACGGGTCCGGATATAACTGGGTAGATCTGGCCCAGGAAAATAAATTAACTGATCCAAATTATATCTCTGTCGGAGCAAAACTTACCGTCCCAAACGTAAAACCAAAAGAATTAACAACTGACGAGGTCGTAGCAACACAGCCTGCTTCAATAAAAGCTACCTCATATACAGTAGTTACGGGAGATTATCTTTGGGACATAGCGGTTAGGGCGTACGGAGACGGATTTAAGTGGGTTGAGATTTCAAAAGCAAATAGTCTTACAAACCCAGACTTAATCTATCCGGGAGACGTTTTAAAACTACCTAGATAAAACTACCTTACTTCGACGTTTTCGAGGAGTGTGGTAGATGTCTACAATTGGGGGAATTTGTTTAATATCCCTTACTGTTGCTGAGTCTAATAAGTACCTAACTTTACCTCTCATTAAGACACAGTTTTGTCTTCTTTCTTGTTGATTTGAATCGTATGATCTTAACACAACAGAAATAAGCTCATACTTTTCGTCTCGAGTAAAACCAGGGACAAGGGCGGCTATTTCACTAATTCTACATGCAACATCTTCAAACAAAATACCGACATTATATCTTTCGCTTCTTGTACTCATCATTTGGATTATACTCCAAGTCTTCCTTTAATCAAGGATTTGCACAAAAATAAAATTAAACTATAATTAGCTTTGACGCGGGATTAGTACAGTGGTAGTATGCTACCTTCCCAAGGTAGAGATGCGAGTTCGATTCTCGTATCCCGCTCACTCTATACAATGAAAGAATTAAAAACTGCTGTGTAAAACAGACATTACCAGTTGACTGCATTTGGGAATTTTGATATAGTAAATCGTGCCCAGTAGAAAATCTACAAAATATATATTTGTATCAGGTGGGGTAATATCCGGAATCGGAAAAGGAACCACCGTTGCCTCTATCGCTCTTCTCTTAAAGTCTTCGGGATACAAAGTTTCACCTATAAAATTTGAGAATTATTTAAACATAGATGCCGGTACTATCAATCCAATCGAGCACGGAGATCCGTTTCTTTGCGAAGACGGAACAGAAGGCGATATGGATATCGGAAGTTATGAAAAATACCTAAACGAGGATATGGGAAAGGATAATTTTGTAACAATGGGGCAAATTTATAAAACCGTAATAGACAGGGAAAGACGTTTTGAATATAACGGTGAAGATGTAGAAGCAATCCCGTATATAACTGATGAGATTATTGCAAGAATTGAGAATCTTGCAAAAAAAGATAATAGCGACATAGTAATAATTGAATTGGGCGGGACGGCAGGGGAATATCAAAACCTTTTTTATTACGAGGCATCGAGAATGATTTCTTTAAAAAAACCCGGGGATGTCCTACATATTCATGTAAGTTACGTTCCTACACCAAGTCATCTTGGAGAACCTAAAACAAAACCTACACAGCTATCTGTCAGGACGTTAAACTCAATGGGAATTCAACCTGATTTTGTAATTACAAGAAGTGAGAAGTTTTTAGATCAAAGAAGAAGAGACAGAGTAGCTCTTTTTGGCAATATACACCCAGACGATGTCATATCAAGCCCTGATGTAGACAGTGTATATGAAATTCCTGTGGTATTAGAAAAACAGGGAATGGATGCAAAGATATTAAAAAAATTAAATCTTAAAAACGCAAAACCCAACTTAACTGAATGGAAAAAATTTATCAACAGTACTAAAAGACATACTAAAATCATAAGAATTGCAATTGTTGGTAAATATTTCGGAACAGGGGAGTATCAATTAAAAGATTCATACGCAGCTCTTTTCGATGCTATAGACCATGCCAGTTGGAAATTGGGAGTTAAAACAGAAACTGTTTGGGTAGATGCGGAAAGAGTTGAAAAGTTAGGTACAGAAAAAGTCTTTTCCGATGTTGGGAAAATTGACGGCATAATTGTTCCAATAGGTTGGGGAGAGCGGGGAGCAGAAGGAATGATCCAGGCAGCCTCTTTTGCAAGAATTAACAAAGTCCCCTACCTTGGTCTTTGTTACGGAATGCAGCTGGCTACAATTGCTTTTGCAAGAGATGTTCTTAATTTTAAAGATGCAAACACAGAGGAAAATAAAAAGACTAAACATCCCGTGATTCATTTTATTTCTGAACAAAAAGATTTAGTAAGAAAAAAAGAATTTGGCGGAACAATGAGACTAGGCGGATGGGACGCAATAATTAAAAAAAACACACGTACCTACCAAATCTATGATAAACACAAAGGGTTTAAGGATAAGAAAAAAGATTTAACCAGTGAAAGACACAGGCATAGATATGAATTTAACAATAAGTATGCTTTAGAATTTGAAAGAAACGGACTAATAATATCTGCAAGATCTGTTAAAGAAAATCTTGTCGAGATTGTTGAGCTTTCCCAAAAAGACCACCCTTTCTATCTTGGTACACAAGGACACCCCGAATATAAAAGCAGACCTCTTAGTCCTCATCCAATCTTTCTGGAGTTTATAACCGCTTGCAGCAAATAAATATTGAGAAAATGCCCTATTTAAGATATAATCATACACATGATTTCACAAATTGATTTCGTTGTCGGAGATACAGTTAGAGTTTTCCAAAAAGTAACAGAAGGAGAAAAAACAAGAACTCAGGTTTTTGAAGGTGTTGTTTTAGGCATTAAGGGAAGAGGAGAAAACAAAACGTTCACAGTTAGAAAGCTTGTTGGAGATATAGCTGTTGAAAGAATTTTTCCGATGCTTTCTCCAAATATTGAAAAAGTAGTTGTAAAAGCTCACTCAAAGAAAAAAATCAGACGTGCGAAACTATATTACCTTCGAAACAGCACCCCAAGATAAGAATTTTATAAACTTTTCCTCAAGACCTTGACACATTTTCCAATAAGTGTATTATTAAATTAAATCCGTTTGTATTTTTTTCGTAATTTAAATTATGATTAAACGAGGCTTAGCTACTTTTACTCTTGATACCGGCAAATGCCCTCCCTGGCTTTTTGAAAGAATGGTAAGGCTTGGAAGGTCAATGACTGAGGTTTTGATCGATGAATACGGTCCTGATGAATACATCAAAAGAATTGCAGATCCGATTTGGTTTCAGTCTTTGGGAACGGTTCTAGCTTTTGACTGGAATGCCTCGGGGCTTACTACAATTTTAACCGCAGCACTTAAGGAAGCTATTAAAGATCAGGAGAAAGACCTTGGTATTTTTATTGCAGGAGGAAAGGGAGCAACAAGCCGCAAAACGCCTGACCAGATAGAGACTTGGGGAAATAGGCTTAATTTTAACGATGAGAAGACGAAAAGTTTGGTCTATTCCTCTAAGATGAGTGCAAAAGTCGATAGTTCCTTGGTTCAGGATGGCTATACGTTATACCACCATGCATTTTTCTTTAGTAAAAGTGGCTCTTGGACTGTAGTCCAACAGGGAATGAATACACAAAATTCTACAGCAAGAAGATATCATTGGTATTCTGATAGTTTTGATAGTTTTGTAAACGAACCCCACAGCGGAATTGCGAGTCAGCTTTTTAAGAAAAAGGCTTTAAATCTTGTTGCAAAGGCAAGTTTTAAAAACAGAAAAGTGTCATTAGAACTTGCCAATGCTAGCTATTTGACGCTTATGAAAGACATTCAGATTCTTCGAAAGCACGACTCAGAGCTTACAAAAATGATTGCTCTAAAAACAGGTGACGAACAATTAACAATAGCAAGCATTGCTGGACTTGAGTTTAAGCACCACCCAGTTGAATACGAGGATTTTGGAAAAAGTAAGTATCTAGAAAAGATTCTTGCAAGAATCACAGAGTTAAGACCCCAAAATTATGAAAAGCTTTTGGAGATAAAAGGAGTGGGCGGAAAAACAATGAGAGCATTGTCTTTGGTTTCAGAAATAATCTATGGTGCTGATCCTTCATATGAAGATCCGGCAAGGTATAGTTTTGCCCACGGAGGAAAAGACGCAACGCCATATCCGGTTGACAGAAAAACTTATGATAAGACTATTCAGATACTACAAACCGCAGTAAGAAAAGCAAAAATAAGTCCTGTTGAGAAAGATAAAGCTTTAAGAAGAATTTCGAAATAAATTACGATTCCGTTATATGATCATGTAGGGGAATTATGGAGGTTCTATCGGTAAATGCTGTAACCGGTCCAGCCTGTAATGATCCTCTTTGTTCAACTGTTCCATGACCGCTAAGACCTACGCTTGGTTGGTCAATTTCGACTGCGGATGCTGGGTGGCCACCTATGACTGGTTCATCGGAAGGAGTTGGTTCTCTTCGTCCATAATCTAATGCAGGATCCCAATGTTCAATAACCCTGTGGGGAAGTGGCCTACCTGCGGTAAAAAGCGATCTTACCAGTCTTTTTACACGAGCATCTGGTCCTCTTCTTACTCTTTCACCTGTTTTTGGTCCTCGTTCTGACATATAAATAAGATTCTGATTATATATTTAATTCGACTATAAGTCAAATTTAGCGGCGAAGCGTTCTTATCTGATCACGAAGAATTGTAGCCGTCTCAAAATCTAATTCTTTGGCAGCGTTTTGCATCTCTTTTCTTAATTTCTTAATCAGCTTTTCTTTTTCATCTGGTAGTAAAATCTCTTTTTTTTGAAGAGTTTGAAGATAATTTATTTCTTCTTCCTCCACTTGTTGTTCAACTAATTTTGCTCGTATTGCTTTTTGAATAGTTTGAGGAGTAATTTGATGTTTTTTATTGTATTCAAGCTGTTTTTTTCTTCTTCTTTCAACTTCTTCTATTGCTGCTTTCATAGATTTTGTAACAGTATCAGCATACATTATCACCCGGCTGTCAATGTTTCGGGCAGCTCTTCCCATGGTTTGGATAAGGGAAGTCCTGCTTCTTAAAAATCCTTCTTTATCTGCATCCAAAATAGCAACGAGCGCCACCTCTGGTAGATCAAGACCTTCCCTTAAAAGATTAATACCAACCAAAACGTCATATTCTCCCTCTCTTAGTCTGTCTAAAACGTCTTGTCTGTCTAAAGTCTCAATATCTGAGTGAAGATAGGAAATCTTAATATCTCTTTCTTTTAGATATGAAGAAAGGTCTTCGGCCATCCTTTTGGTAAGCGTCGTAACCAATACTCTTTGTTTTTTGGCAACTGCCTTCTCAATCTCTTTTATTAAATCTTCAATCTGTCCTTTAGTCGGTCTGACGCTAACCTCGGGATCAACCAGCCCGGTTGGTCTAATAAGCTGTTCTGCAATGCCGTCGTATTGTGTTGCAAGAGAAAGTTCATATTCATCAGGCGTTGCGCTGACATAAATAGCCTTATCTATCCTTGTCATAAACTCCTCAAATTTTAATGGTCTATTGTCCAGTGCAGAAGGAAGTCTGAATCCATAATCAATTAATGTCTGTTTTCTACTTCTATCCCCGTTATACATTCCTCGAATTTGGGGAACAGTAATGTGTGACTCATCAATTATTGTTAAGTAGTCTTTTGAACACTGTGACATGTAGTTTAGAAGAGAAAAAGGAGGATCCCCGGGTTTTCTTCCGTCAAAATATCTTGAATAGTTTTCGATACCGTTGACATAGCCAAGCTCCGAGATCATATCCAAGTCAAAGCTTGTTCGCTGTTGCAGTCTTTGGGCTTCCAAAAGCTTTCCTTCTGCTTTTAGCTGACCAGCCCTTTGCTCCATATCTTTCCTTATTTGCGGAAAAACATCCTTATATGTAGAAGGGTCTGTCATATAGTGTTTTGCAGGATAAATGACAGTTGAATCAAGGATTTTTACAACGTTTCCGGTTATGGCGCTGAATTCGTAAAGCTTGGTTAAAATTCCGTTTTGGACGACAAATCTAAGACCGTTATCTAAGTAAGCGGGAAAAAGATCTATATCTTCACCCCTAACCCTAAAAGTTCCCCTGGTAAAGCCATAGTCGTTTCTTTCGTATTGCAAATCAGAAAGTCTAGTCAGAATATCCCTTTGATTGATCTTTACTCCCGGTCTAATTTCCATTACGAATTTTCCGTATTCGATGGGAGAGCCTAGGTTATAAATACAGGAGACAGATGCAATTACGATTACATCTTTTCGTGTAAGAAGATTTGTCGTAGCAGACAATCTTAGTTTATCAATCTCTTCATTTATCTCAACCTCTTTTTCAATATATGTATCAGACGAGGGAATATACGCTTCAGGCTGATAGAAATCGTAATATGAAACAAAATATGAAACTGCATTTTCAGGAAAGAAATCCCTAAACTCCTGGTAGAGCTGGCCGGCAAGAGTTTTATTGTGAGAAATGATAAGAGTAGGCTTTTGAATATTTTGGATGACGTTTGAAATGGAAAATGTTTTTCCAGATCCAGTTGTTCCAAGTAGTACTTGATGTTTTGAATTATTTACAAGACCTTTCGTCAGTTTCTCAATTGCTTGGGGCTGGTCGCCTGTAGGTTTAAAGTTAGATACTAATTTAAAGCTCACAAACCCATTTTAACACAATAAGATACAGTAAGACTACTTGACAAAGTTTCATTTTTTTTCGTATAAAATATACATAGACCCAAAAAGAGAGAAATAAATATGGCCGGAGTATTATATAGAAAAGAAAGAGAAGTCTTGGAATTTTTAGCCCAGTTTCAAAGACAATACGGGTATTCTCCAACGCTGTCTGAAATAGCACAAGGAACAGGACACAAAAGCAACTCCACTGTGCATACTATTATCAAGTCTTTGGTCGATAAGGGTTATGTCCAAAAATCTGATGGAAACACCAGGCTTTTAAAAATTGTGGATGAAAAAGTGCAATTTTCCCTTCTTGGCAGCAAACCCGCAATAGAACTGCCGCTTTTGGGATACATAGCCGCAGGGCAACCCCTGGAACCATACAGTGACCCGAATGCATCTTTTTTTGTCTCCGCGTCCCTTTTGTCAGGAAAAAATACAGCCTATGTATTACAGGTAAAGGGCAGGTCAATGATTGAAGACGGAATATTAGACGGAGACTATGTGGTAATAGAAAAAGTAACGGAAGCTGCAAACGGAGAAATAGTCGTAGCCATGGTTGATGATAATCTGGCAACTTTAAAAAAGTTCTATAAAGAAGACGGCAGAGTTATTTTAAAGCCTGCGAATTCGGAAATGGCACCTATTTATCCCACCAAACTTACCATACAGGGAAAAGTGGTGGGACTTGTCAGAAAGTTTTAAAAGTTTATTTTCTAAACTTAATGATTTTTAACTTGTGGTTTATGTACCACAAAGCGCCGAGGATAAAGACTGCGGCAATCAAAATCTCAAACCTTCTGTAAATTGGCTCCAATGAATGCCACTCATTTCCAAAATAGACACCTACGTATGTAAGAAGGGCTGACCAGATAAAAGAACCGATAAATGTATAAAAAGAGAATTTCCAAATATTCATTTCAGCAAGTCCGGCAGGGAGTGAAATAAACGTTCGCACAGCAGGCAGTACTCTTGAGAAAAATGCAACAAAGTCTCCGTACTTTTTAAGAAGATGTACTCCTTTTAGATAATCATGCTCTGTGACTAATAAGAATTTTCCGTATTTGTTGACCAATTTTAGTATCACGTGTTCTTCAAGATAAAAACCGAGGCCGTAGGCAATAAGAGAGCCTACGAGGTTTCCTACAGTTCCGGCAAGAACTACTAACCAAAAATTTAGTTTTCCCTGCTCAACCAGGAAACCTGCAAAAGGCATTGTTACTTCAGAGGGGATAGGAATTAAGGCGGACTCAAGCGTCATTAGAACAAACACGCCGAGATAGCCAGTAGATTCGATTAGTTGTATAATAAAGCCTGTTAAAAGTTCTAGCATATGGGCAATTTATACATTGTAGCAACACCTATAGGCAATTTACAAGACATAACACTAAGGGCACTAGAAACCCTGGAAGAGGTTGATTTTATTGCATCTGAGGATACAAGAAAAACAACAATTCTAATCAATAATTTCTTTAAAGGAAAAGAAAGGCTGATGCAGGACAAGCTTTTTTCATACTATGAACAGGTTGAAGTGCAAAAAATACCTCAGGTTGTAAACTTGCTTAAAAACGGGAAAAACGTAGCTTTGGTATCAGATGCGGGTACGCCCGCAGTTTCAGATCCCGGGTTTAAGTTAATCAGGGAATGCATAAAAGAGGGGATTAGCGTCATTTCGATTCCGGGTCCGAGTTCTATTTTACCCTCTCTTACGTCATCAGGACTTCCAACCGACAAGTTTTTGTTCTTAGGATTCTTACCTCAAAAACCAGGACACAGAGTTAAGCTTTTGGAAAATCTTAGAGAAAGCCTTAAATTTATAAATTCAACTGTAATTATCTTTGAATCGCCGTATAAGCTGGTAAAAAGCCTTTTGGATATAGAAAAGGTTTTCGGAGATATAGAAGTAGTAATCGTAAGAGAAATTACAAAAATTCACGAAGAGATAAAAAAAGATAAAATATCTAACCTTTTAGATTTTTATAAAGGAAAAATAAAGGGAGAAATCGTAATTCTATTTAACCTAAAGTGATTTTAATTGGCTTTCGATTGATAAAAGCCTATTGTATTTAGCGACCCTTTCACCTCTGACTGGTGCTCCAAACTTTACGTAATCGGCTGAAACAGCTACGGCAAAGTCCGCTATAAAATCGTCGTTTGTCTCTCCGCTTCTATGCGACACGACTACTTTAAGCCCTGCCTGTTTTGCCATTTCACAAACAGCCAAAGACTCAAGAATTGTACCAATCTGGTTAGGCTTAATAATTACTCCGCTTAAGGCACTTTTTGATATTGCTTCGGAGAGTCTGAAGGGATTTGTTGCAACAAGATCGTCTCCAACTATTAGCGTCTGCTGACTCATGGTAGCATAAAGCTCTTTCCATCCTTCCCAGTCGTCCTCTGCAAGTCCGTCCTCAAGGTATAAAAGATGGAACTGTTCGTTGACCATCTTATAAAACATGATTAAATCCTTTGAAGTAAGGGTTGTTGATTTATCTCTAATCATATATTTATTCTCGTTGTAAAAGTTATTCGCTGCGGCATCAAGACCTAAAAACATGTCAAAACCAACTCTCAAATTAGCCGCTTCCAGGGCCTGTTTTATTAAAAGTAAGGCATCCTGGTTTGAAGAAAGCTTGGGAGAAAAACCGCCCTCATAGCCGATTAAAGACGATAGATTATTGCTTTCGATTGCTTTTTTCAGCGCAAAATAAACATTTGTCCCAAGCTGGAGGCTTTCCGAGTATTTCTTGCTTGTTGCGGGAATGATCAAAAATTCCTGGAAGTCGATACTGCCGCCTCCGTGTACTCCGCCGTTTATGATGTTAAAACAAGGTGTAGGAATTTTAAGTGGAGCATCGTCTTTTTTTACAAATTCGCGTAAATACAAAAATAATGGAAGTACAGCGCTTCTGGCCGAGGCTTTTGCAACTGCAATGGAAACGGATAAAATAGCGTTTGCACCGATTTTGCTTTTGTTGGGTGTTGCGTCTAATTCAATCATCTTTTTGTCAACTTGTTGCTGATTTGAAGCTTCAAGCCCTGTTAAAAGGGGAGTAAGTACTTTATGAATGCTACCTATGGCATTTAAGACTCCGTTGCCGTTAAATCTTTTTGGATCGTTATCTTTTAAATCAACTGCTTCATATTTACCTACAGATGTACCGCTTGGAACAGAAGCAATACCGACGGCTCCGTCACTTAGTATAACCGTTGTTTCAATTGTGGGCTCGCCTTTGGCGTTTAATATTTCCCTTGCAGAGATTTGTTTTATTTTTGCCATATTTACTATCTATTTAACAATTCTTTTTCAAAATGTGCAATAAGTTTTCTTGTATTTTCTATTGCATCAGGAGATACAGAAACGCTTGTAATACCAAGTCCTACGAGCCTTTTAACAAGTTCAGGATAGGTTGAAACAGCCTGTCCGCACATTGATGTAGTCACGTGGTGTTTGTTGGCTACCCTGATTGTCTCTTCAAATGCCCATAAAGCCGCAGGATTCATTTCATCGAATTCGTGGGCGACTTCAAAATTATCCCTGTCCGTTCCCAAAACAAGCATTGTCAAGTCGTTTGAGCCGATCGATACCCCGTCAATTCCAATTTCAATGAATTTTTCAAGCTCAATGACGTTTGAAGGAATTTCTACCATCATCCAAAGCTTGAATGTCTCAGATCTGTGCAGGCCGAAATCGGTTATGATTTTTTTAACCTTAACAAGTTCGTCAACTGTTCTTATAAAGGGGATCATTATCCAAAGGTTTTTGTATCCCATTTTATCCCTGACCATTCTTATAGCCTCTAGCTCGAGCCTGAACACTTCCGGATCGTGGATATATCTAAAAGCACCTCTGTAACCTAGCATCGGATTTGGTTCGTTTGGTTCATAGTCCTTTCCTCCCACAAGGTTTCTGTATTCATTGGTTTTAAAGTCAGATGCTCTATAGACAACCGGACGCGGTGAGAAAGCAGAACAGAATTTAGCAATGTCCGTTGCCAAATGCTCAATGAACTCATGGCGCTTTCCGTCTTTTATCATTTTCTTTGGATGTGTCCCGATTCCTGCCATCATAAATTCGGCACGTAAGAGTCCTACGCCGTCGACGTTTCTGGCTGCATTTCTGTCGGCAAGTTCAGGTTCCGCCAGGTTTACATAGACTTTTGTTGCAGTTTTTAAGTCTTTTGTAACAATGGTTTGTTTTGCACCGGCAGTTGCATAACCGCCTTCATAAACCTCTCCTTTTGTACCGTCAACTGTTACGATATTTTCGTTTTTAAGTTTTTTTGTGGCATCCTGGGTTCCTACGACTGCTGGAATACCCAGTTCTCTTGATATGATCGCGGCATGCGAAGTCTTTCCTCCCAAATCGGTGATAACTGCAACTGCTTTTTTCATAGCGGGAACATAGTCCGGATTAGTCATCGGAGTAACTAGAACGTCACCAGGTATCACCTTATCAATTTCTTTTGCAGATAACACTATCTTTACCGGGCCGCTTGAAATACCCGGACTTGCGGAATCTCCCTTTAAGATAAGCTTGGAAGCGGGGATATGTTCTACGGTTTTTTCCCGTTGCTTCTCGCTATGAGTTGTCGTCACAGCTCTAGTTTGCACTATATAGATGGTTTTTCTCTCAATTGCCCATTCAATGTCTTGGGGAAAATAATAATGTTTTTCAATAGCTTTGCCAGTCTTTGCCAGCTCAATTATCTGGCTGTCAGTTATTTTTTGTTTAGTAGAGTCTTTTTTGGAAAGCTTTATTTTTTTATTTGTAGCTCCTTTTTTTTCAAGAAGATGATCCTGGACGCCAATTTTTTTATTTAATATCTTAAATTCCTTGCTATCCACCTCGTAATGGTCAGGGTTTACTTCTCCCTGGACAATCATTTCCCCAAGGCCCAAAATAGCCTCAATTACGACCTTTGATTTGTCATTTGTGACAGGATCAATCGTAAACATAACGCCAGACTTGTCTGATTCAACCATTTTTTGGACAACGAGAGCAATACCTGTTTTTATATGATCAAATTTCTGCTGGTGTCTGTAAAAAATGGCTCTTGATTCAAAAAGAGAAGTCCAGCCCTGTTTTATCTTTTCTATTAAAACTGCATCACCAAGGACGTTTAAATATGTTTCCTGCTGTCCTGCAAATGAAGCGTTTGCCAAATCTTCTGCTGTTGCTGATGACCTGACTGCGACCAATGGTTCTTTAAAAGCAGTCCCTAGCTTTCTATATGCTTCAAGGATTTCCGCGATCAACTCTTTTGAAAGACTATGGGAAACAATCATTTTTTTAATATGCTCTGAAACCTGATTAAGTGATTTAGGATTGTCAAAATTAGCAGAGGAAATCAAGTGTTTAATTTTTATGGCCAGATTGTTTTCCCTTATAAAGTCATAGTATGCGTGGGAAGTTAAAACAAAGCCCGGTGGAACATTAAAGCCTGCTTTGGTTATTTCTCCAAGATTTGCGCCTTTTCCGCCTACGAGTGAAACATCTTCTTTATCAATCTTGTCAAACCAGAGTATATGATGGGCAGAATCAGCCATATCTATACAATATTATGAGATTATTTTGCAAAATTTACAAGGGGATTTATCTTATTTTGCAAGCTTTTCTTTAAAATAGTCAACCCAGGGGATAAGGCTTGGGTCTTCGTTATATAAAATACCAAGATAAAAAGTTATATATCCTCCAAAAGACAAGGTGCTTAGCGACTGGGATAATTCCGTTGTGCCAAATGGAGTAAGATGCTCGCTTTCAATACCGTTTTGAGAAACAACGTCCTCGGTCAATGCTATTCTTTTTTTGTATTTTTCATTGTAAAACTGACTATCCAGAAATAATACTTTAATTTTTAAATCTTTGGGATACTTAAACCCCTCCATTAGATGATGATTAAGCTCAGGAATGTCCTCAAAAGCTGCAAAAGTCTTTGAAGTCTCATTAAACTGATTTCTTAAAACGTGTGCATTTCCGTTTAGAAATCCGCAGGACATTATTAGAGGGAAGTATCCGACAAATTTTTGGGACAGTTCAACTGCCTTATTTTGAATATTTTGCCGGTTTTGTCTAAGTTCTGAAACGACCTTATTGATTTCACCATCAGTTACGGATAAGAGATTGAATTTTGTCAAAAGAGCAATTGTTCCAATTGCCATATAGCCAGTTCCGAGTCTTGGTTGTCCGGAAGGATTGTTTTTTGCAGCAAACTGTAAAAAGGGAAGACTGTTCTCTTTGAAAAATTCCGCAAGCTTTCCTCCGTTTGTGATACCCGTAACCGTTAAGCCTTTTTCTAAAGCTTGATTTGCGCAAGCCAGTGATTCTTCTGTCGATCCAGAATAACTTGAGAGAATAATAAGGCTTTTTTTGGTTGCAAATGCGGGAAGATCGTAGTCATTGTTAGAAATTAAAGGAATCTTAAGACTGTTTTTAAAAAGAGACTGGATTATGTATCCGCTATATGCTGATCCTCCCATACCGCAAAGAATTATATTGTCAAAATCCTTGTAACTGGCTGGGAAACTTAGCGTTTTTGCATCCTTCCAGATTTGTTCAACCTGGTCAAAAAGCATACCAGTTGATCCAAAGACGTTTTTTGGGTCAAGATCTTTAAACGCAGCTGGGTTATTTAAATCAATCATTTCGCAAGAATATTTATATAATCCTTAAGTTCATTAAATCTTCTTTGTGTAATATCTTTTTGCAGAGACTCGACGTTTAGCCTCAAAAGAGGCTCTGTATTTGAAGTTCTTGCGCTAAATCTCCAATCAGGATAGGTAACAGCTACTCCATCAAATTCAGAAACGTCTCCATCGCTATATTTTACTTTTAGTTGTTCAAGAATTTCTTTCGCATTCGAGACTTTGAAATTAAACTCTCCAGACTCATAGCTTCTTCTAAGCTCCTCTGTCAGTTCTGAAAGTTTTTTGTTTTCTCTTGTCATTACAGCCAAAACTGTTAAGATAACTGGAATTGGTGCTTCGCCATTTCCTGCTTCTTTGTAAAAGAAGTGGGACGATGATTCTCCTGCAAAAATGGCGCCTGTTTCGTGCATTTTTTCCGTGATAAATGCATGACCGACTTTAGTTATGTCATATTTACCACCGTTTTCTTCGATTATCTTAATTGGGTTTAAGATATATCTTATATCAAAAAGTATCATTGCTCCCGGGTTTTTCTTGAGTAATTCCCTTGCTACCAAAGAAGTGATGATTGACGGAGGGACAATTTCTCCATTTTCATCTATAAAGAAAAATCTATCACCGTCTCCGTCCGGAGCAAAACCAATATCTGCTTTTTCGTCGATTACTTTTTTCTGAAGATCAACCAGGGTATCAAAATTCAAAGGATCAGGTTGATGAGAGGGGAATGTTCCGTCAAGATTAAAGTTCATGCGGATTAATTCACCAGGAATATGCTTAAACAATTCATCTAAATATACTGCTCCCATAGAATTTGCCGCGTCGGCTACGATTTTGAATTTTTTAATCTTTGGATTTCCTGCAATCCTGATAGAATTTTGCACTTCTTTCTCAACAATATCTTTTACATGAGTTATAGAACCTTCAGTTACTTTTATAGGAGGTGTCTGTCCTAAGCTAATAGTCTTGACATCTTCCATACCTGTACTCTTGCCGATTTTAATGAGTCCCTGTGGGGAATTTGCAACCATTTTTAGACCGTTCCATTCTTTAGGATTATGTGATGCACTTATCTGAATCCCCCCATCAGCACCCAGTTTAAACACTGCAAAATAAAAAGAGGGGGTTGATGCAAGTCCGATATCTATGACTTCTATACCACAATCAAGAAGCGCTTTTTGAGCAATTTCTGAAAGGGAGGGAGAGGAGATACGCATGTCTCTACTTAATACAACGCTGAATTTTTCTTTTCCAACCTTCTCTGAGAGCACTTTATAAATTGCTTGGACTATGCGGTAAATGCCTTCCTCATCTAATTGCGTTTTGTATATTCCCCTGATGTCGTAGGACTTAAAAATAGAAGG
Organism: Candidatus Levyibacteriota bacterium; assembly: GCA_016199085.1. GTDB lineage: Bacteria > Patescibacteriota > Microgenomatia > Levybacterales > UBA12049 > JACQHJ01. Next base: position 37,399 of record JACQHJ010000008.1, read on the forward strand.
ATCAATTATCATTTGTCTATATTATAAACCAATTAGAAAAATGTCAATGGCAGAGCTTAGGTTAAAACTTGATAAACCGTATTTTGTTTCATAATCAATTTTATATAGTTTTTTATAAGCATGAATTAGTTTTTCTTTTCCAAAGTATTGAGCTTGTTTTTTAAGCTTTGAGATTTGCCAAGGTGCCAGTCTTTTTGCCTCGTCGATATTTTTAGAACCATCGCTACTAACTGCCAAAAGAAGCCTAAATTGTCTTATCATCATATAAAAGATAAGCTCTGTCTCCATCGTTTCGCTAAGATCATGGAAAAGCTTAACAGAGGAGGGATTATTTGGTTTTATGTTATCCAAAAAAGTAAAAAGAACCTGGGGGTAGTTAAAAAGCTGCGCTGATGCGTTTTTGAAAGCTGCTATTTGGGTTTTTGTCAGTTCTTTGTCCTCCCAGAAAACTATCTCAAAGTCCTTATTCTTATTTAGATATTCAACGATTTGCTTAAACTCTATTGAGTTTGATTTAATTTTGGAAATGTAGTTTTCTATAAAAATAAAACGTTTCTCACTAAAAAGAGAATTTCCCTCAAGTGCTTGGAATAGAGTATTGTAGTCGAGTTTTTCGCCTTCAAAGATATCGGGATTTTGAAACCTTTGCCTTTGTTCTATATAGAAATTTCTGGATTTTTCTATATCGTTTCCATGGATTATCGTAATCATACAGAGTTTTTATATATCTCAAAGAGTTTATTTGCAGTTTTACCAAGATGTCTAGATCTTGTGCGGTGGGGGACAAGCGCGCCTGAAAAATTCTGGGGAATATGTAAAAGTTCATGAATTATGACTTTGGATTTCTCATCATCTGAAAGCCTGTCATAATATCTTGCCAAGACTTCGATAACATAATGTGGCTCAAGCTTTAAGGCTCTTTGGAAAATCTTTGGCATTGCCCAGATTCTGGCATACGCTCTAGACTTTGAACCTTCGGTTCTATAGCAGTGGATATTTTCAGGCTTGATATGAGGCAAATCAAGCGCTTTTAAAATCTTTACTATTTTTATTTTGACATCTTGGGCGTCTTCCCACTCAAGTTTTGTATTTCGCATATTTAGAAATTGGATGGATTTAGGTATGCTTGTCTGCAACGTAAGATGCAGCGTATGCGTCTGGCTTTGTCTTTGCTACGTATCCGTTTCCGGTTACCATTCCCACTACCTCTTTAATCATATTCCTTGTGTCTCCGTGTTCTCCGACATCGACGTGGATCTCAAGATTATAGTTTGGTTCGTGTCCGTTTAGAGCTTTTTTGAAAAGGGGAACAAAGATTGAGGCAAAGGCGAGCGAAACCGTAGTTTCCGCATAGATTTTTTGCCTTAATGAATGGATATTTTTTTGCTCTTGTCTTCGCCAGAAGTATTTGCCTCCAAAACCTTTTCTGTGAATAAGTATTGCCGTAACAAGATTAATCGTGCTGCCTATTTTTTTGTCAACTGATTTTTTCTCATGAGAATCCGTGCCAATTACAAGCGAGTACTGTGCATTTGGTCTTTCTTCTAAGAATTCCCTTATTCGTTCTATGGTTTCCGTGATGTTTAAGATTCCGTGCGTGTGGCTGTGGAAAATTTCATCAGTTAAGTCCTTATTCATACACTTTGACAATCTAAATTATACCATAGGAGCTCAAATGTGAAGAAGCCATCTCAAAAAGGTTGTGGTTTGGTCATTTATTTTATTGTAAATCGTTTTTGTAAACTCCTGGGTAAAGTAGCGGGTTTTTAGAACAGTGCTTTTGACAGCTGTCTGGATTGTTTTTGGCTCTATTTGTGGTGTTCCTTTAATTTTGGGAAGCTTTGCGTAAGCTTCGTAAACCGGCGTTCTTTTGTTATCCAAGATGAAGGAAAATTTGCGAAAAGGTTCACCTTCTGAATGAAGTAAAAAGGGAGTTACCGCGACAATATTTTTATCACTCCAGGCGTTTTCAAATGCTCTTTTATAATACTGGACCTGAGCCTCGTGGGAAGTAGACTCAGTTGTCCAACCTGTTTCTGTAATAAAGACAGGTAAGTTTTTATCTGTAAAATTAGCTATTAAATCTTTTTCAAATTCATAGGAATATATTCCGTTAACTCCTCTATACTCAGGAGTTGAAGAAAATCCCGGATTTGGATATGCGTGGACAGATAATCCATCAATTCTTTCAAAAATACCCGGTACTGCCTGGTTCATTTCGCGAAGATAATTGAACTGGCTTATGTATTTTTGATAAACATCTGGGGCTGCATTGTCTAATCCTCCTCCAATAATGAAAAACCTTCCGTCTCTTTTTTTAAAGACATCAACGGCATAGTTTAAAATATCGGCATATTCTTGAGGGTTTGGTATTCCACCCCATTCATCACCCCTGTTTGGTTCATTTAAAACGATTATGTACCGGTTTTTCGTTGGCCAGTTAAGCGAACTTAGAAAGTTTGCAAAATCAATCATTGAGTACTTATTGGGTTTTTCCCATGAAGCTTTATTGAAATAATCTCCTTCCGTTGCAAGCCTGATTAAAGGAATTACTTTATAGTTTGCACTGTCATCTAAAAATTTCTGCCATTTCTCAATGTTTCTATCAGAAATCCTAATTGGAATTGTAACGTATCCCCATTCTCCTCCACTTGAATTAACAAGATGAGCTGCTTCTGATATCTCTTCGGGGAAAAGAATATGGATGCCGTATTTATTGTTTGAAGTAGATAGGGGATCATAGATTGCATATGAGGATTTGGGGGAAAGAAGCATGACAGAGATTAAAAATAAAAAGAGAAGTAGATTTTTCATTGAGCTTTTATTTTACATCAATCAGAAATAAGTAGCTACTTAAATAGAAGTCTGGGGTCTATTTTTAACAAGATATGCTAGTGCACCTGCACCTGCATATAAGCTTACTCGTTCTGCTTTGAAATCCGCATTATGAGTATTGTAGACTAATGGAATTGTTAAGTCAGTTGAGGGTGGATAAAGTTGAGGGACAAATACGCCGTATGCTCCTGGATCTCTTTCAAGACATGCGCAATTTCCGAAAGTTTGCACCCTAAACATTCCGTTTGTATTAGCTTGTGAACTAAAAACCATCGGACCTCTTGGTCTACCTGGCCTCAAAAGTCTGGGCAATTCCGCTGATGGATTAATTTTTTTATAAACTTTTCTCATTATGGTTTCAACTTGAGACATTGTTTCTGTAAATCTTGAAGGATCAGCAGTGAGCAATGCCAATTCTCTTCTAAAACTGGGTAATTGAACAAGTGATCGGGAAATTATCATATATAAAAATTTATCGCTATCTTTATCTACGGGACCTATATGATCAGCTAGTAATCTTATAATGCTTGATTGATCCTCAAAAGCCAATGGATCAAGTCTTTTCTCCTTATCTCCAGACCCAATCAGAAATTGCATTGATTTTGGGTCAAAATAAAAAGGGACACCATCCCAAATTGATATCCCGATCTCTTCGGTAGCGTCAGGCAAATGAGTGCTAGAATCTTCTTTTTTGTTGCGTGGCATATTGACAGGGATTATAACATATCAAAATCTAGCAATTATTCCAGTAGACAGCATTCTGTTTCTATCGTTTTCTTCCAATGCAAGCTCTCCACATTGGATCTGATCCTTTGGGAGTTTTAGATAATCTTCCATCATGTTTCTAAGCATTAAAGATGACGCAGAGATTGCATATGCATTTATTATTACAAAAAGGGGATTTTTGTTAAGCGCTGCTCTACAATTCTCAAGCAAAACTGAAAAAGACTTATTGAAATCCCAAATCTCTCCATTTGGTCCGTGGCCATAGACTGGTGGATCCATGATTATTGCGTCATACATGTTTCCCCGTCTTGCTTCTCTTGCCGTAAACTCAACTGCATCATCTAAAATCCATCTGATCGGTTTATCGGCAAGACCGCTTAACTGCTGGTTTTCTCTTGCCCAGGAAATTGCAGGTTTTGAGCCGTCCAAATGGGTTACTTTTGCTCCGTTTGCCGAACAGATAAGCGAAGCAATGCCTGTATATCCAAAAAGGTTTAAAACGTTTATTTCTTTTTTTGTGTTTTTTAATTTTTCTTCAATAAAATCCCAGTTCAATACTTGCTCGGGGAATACTCCCGTGTGTTTGAAGTTTGTAAGCTTTGCATAAAACTTTACGTTTTTATATGAAAGTGGCCATTTATCTGGGAGACTGTTTTTGTTCCATTTCTTTTCTTCATCGAGATAGGTTGCATCGGCTTTATCCCAATCAGCTTTTGGCAGATGAGGTTTCCAGATTGCCTGTGGGTCAGGCTTTGAGATAATGTATTTACCAAATCTTTCAAGCCTTTTGCCGTTTCCAGAGTCTAATAATTCGTAATCCTGCCAGCCTTTGGTAGAAAGAAGCTTCATAGAGCTAATCTTACCATAAAATGTTAAAATAGGGCTATGTTGGTGGATGAGGTACAAATTATAGTCAAAGCGGGAAATGGCGGAAACGGATCCTCTTCTTTTAAAAGAAATGCCCAAACAGCTAGAGGTGGTCCTGATGGTGGAAATGGAGGGAAAGGTGGCAGTGTCTATGTTGTCGGAGTAAATGATATTGATGCTTTACAGACATTTCGATATGCAAAAAAAGCAAACGCTGAAGACGGGATAAACGGAGGAAGACAAAAATTGTTCGGAAGAAACGGACAGGATTTAATAATCAAAGTCCCTTTTGGAACATTTATTCATGATTTATCAAACAATACAACATTTGAAGTGATAGATGAACAATCAAAACACCTTATCGCAAGGGGCGGAAAAGGCGGTAGAGGAAATACAGAGTTTAAATCCGCTACAAACCAAGCCCCCAAGTTTGCCGAAAAAGGAGAAGCCGGTGAAGAAAAAAGAATTAATTTAGAACTTAAGCTTATCGCAGATGTTGGCCTTATAGGACTCCCAAATGCAGGCAAAAGCAGTCTTTTGGAGGTTTTGACTAATGCGCATCCAAAGATAGGGAATTATCCGTTTACAACTCTTGAGCCAAACCTTGGAGTTATGGAAGGACTTATTATAGCCGACATTCCGGGACTGATAGAAGGAGCACACAGCGGAAAAGGGCTGGGGGATAAGTTTCTAAAACACATTGAAAGAACTAAAATTTTGGTTCACTGTATTGACGTTTCTTCAAATGATCCATATAAGGATTATGAAACCATACGGTTGGAGTTAAAAAGCTTTACTGAAACCTTACTTTCCAAAAAAGAAATTATTTTAATCACAAAATCTGATTTAATAAGTACGGAAAATGTAAAAAAGTTCGTATCACTTTTTAAGAAAAAGGGCAAAGAAGTATTACCTGTATCGATTTATGATGATAATTCATTAAAATTACTTAAAGAAAAGATTAGAGAACTTATTGATAAATGAAGTATTTGCAAATCTTTGCAAACATCTGTCTAGTTTTAGCATTATATTATTTAATCTATTACGTTTATCTGGGTATTGTCTCTCCTATTCCTCAAGCGGGAGACAGTTTTGACTATCATATTCCAATTGCAAAATCTATTTTAGACGGAAGCTTTCTAAGCGGCCTTGGTTTTACCAAATATCAGCATTTCTATCCTGGCACGAGTGAAATTATTAATTCCTTATTTATTCTTTTAAACATTCCCTTAACCCTTTCAAACATAATACCTTCGGTTTTGCTTGGTATCTCATGTTTTATCTTGGGAAGAGTATACAGATTGGATAAGTACTCAGCAATAATCTTTGCATCTTCAATTTTTACCTTAAATGCGATCCTTCGATGGATGAATGCAGTCAGTGTTGACGCTTGGATAGGAGTATATTTTGTTTTAGCTTTGATTCTTTTAAAAAATCCAAACAAAACCGTTTTGTATTTTTTAAAATTAGGTGTCGTGTTCGGACTCCTAATAGGAACAAAGTATTCTGCAGTTTTGCTTTCTTTAGTATTACTTGTTTTTTATTTCAAAGATTTAATTAAAGTTTTAAATTTAAGAAACCTCATCTCCTTTTTGATTCCTTTTAGCGCACTAGGCCTTTTTTGGTATTTTAGAAATTTCTTGATAATGGGAAACCCTTTTTATCCCGTACCAATTCTTGGATTTCCCGGAAAAGACGTTTTTAACGGTACTACAATGTTAAAAGCTACAATTAATTATCCAATAGATATGTTTAATGCAGCTTTCTCTGAGTATAAATTGTGGTTTTTAACTGTAATTGCTGCTCCAATACTTCTATATAAAAAGAGGGTAGAGGGGGAGATCGGAAAGCTTTTACTTTTGGGAATTGTAAGCTTTATAATTTTTCTTTTTTTTCCGACAGACAATCATACCTGGGTAATGGTTTCTAGTTTTAGATATTCTTACTTTGTCTTTGTTCCGTTAATCCTTGGTGTATTTTTATATTTCAATTCTCTTAGAAAAATGAAGTGGCTCTCTTATTTTGCTATTGCCAATATGCTTGGGGTGTCTGTAATAACATACCAGCCGAAGCTGATATTGATAGTTATACCACTTGCCTTAGCTCTTGCATGGATAAGTTCTTGGCGCACAGGAAGATGAAGATACCTCTGCAACTATTTTATAGTTATGGACATTAATTGCCAGTAGATACTCTGCTGTGCTTGGAGCAGCTGCCTCAAGTCTTGCAAGAAGAAGTTTTGCCTTCTCTAACTGCACGGGCGTATATGATCTGTAATCCGAAAAGGGAGTAAGTATGTCTGCGTATATTTCAGCTTTATCCTCATACATTTTAGTAGTACTATATTTGCTGACTACATACCTGTCATACCCTGGCATTATACTACCGTAAACAAAACCATCCGGATTTAAGTGTCTATATTCAGGATCTCTTTCATATACGAACATTCCGCAATATGACGTATCTACTCCGTGGCCAAGCTCATGGATTATGACATGAGGCTTACCATTATAAAATGTATGAAGGGGAAGTATCATGGTATCGGGTAAAGCCTCGTAAACACCGGCTGTTCTCATTCCATTTGCAAATGGGCTCTCGTCGACAATCTTAACTTTTCTAATTTCTGAAGCCCTAACAATTTCTACGGGAACAAAGTTAAAAGTACTCATAAATATTTCTGTTCCCGATTTCAATCTCTCAAAATCCAATGAGTCAAAATCAACAGCTTTATATGGAAGAAATACATCTTTTAATTCCATTCCTGAAGGAACTTCAACAGAGAAAGAAAAATTGCTGGTAAAAGCATTTAACAGATCCAAAACCTCTCTTGTTGTTGATGCTTGGTAAAGCTGATCAAGGTAAGGTTCAACTTCCACTAAAGTTAACCCTAATTCTTTTGCCTTATTTTGAGCGAATTGTTTAAATATTCCATAGTCTGTGCTTGGCACTTGACCCTTCCTGTTGAAAGCAAAGTCAACAATCCTTGCGGCTTCTGAAGGCACAACAGGACATGCATCTTGCAGAAAATTTTGCGCAAGTCTGGGAAGAAGAAAAGGATCGTTTGCGGAATATTCACCCACACCAGCTGTTGATGCAATAGAAAGAGCAACGGCAGCAGACACAAAAGGCCGCATATTTCTACGCCTTACAAAATGTGGACCATTATCACGCTCTCTGTTAAACATAAGCGATAATTATATCAGTCATGTCAGTAAATATCAAACTATAGGTTAGACAAGGAAACCGCAAAAAAACCCCTTGCGGGGCTTTTTCGGGGTAATCTATTGCTAGATCTCCTGCCTTTAATACTTTCGTATTAGAGGTAAAAAGCATTTTATACTCCTAATCATACTTTGTCAATAGGCAAAATATAAAACACAAATTAAGTTACTGGCGTGCTTGAAGTTTTGATTTCACCTCTTGGTTAAATGAACTGTACCATCCTTCAAAGTCCGCTTGTTTTCTTTCAATGTTTGAGAATTTACTTTTATAGATAGATTGGTTTTTGGAAATAATTTGATTAAATTCATTAAAATTATTCTCGATGTTGCTTAGTTTTGTCGAAAGAACAACAAAAAGAATTGCTATTGCTGCAAATGAGAGTATTGAAATGTAAAACCCGATAATTCCTAACTTTGACTCCATAATACTCCTTTCTAAGCAGTCCTCATTCTTGGTGAGGATACAATGAGAGGTCTAACAAGTGTTCCTCCGCCGATTGGAACTAACCTTCTTGGTATAGTCGTCGCTACGTATACCACAGGATTTCCTTCTTGGGGTGTCGATCTTTTGTGAACAACCGTTGCTTCTACTCTTGCTCTTTTTTCATTTGGTCCTTGAAAGTATATGACAACATCTGTTCCCAGGCTTACTGTTCTTACTTTTTTAAATTCTCCCTGTCTTCTTTCCGGCATAGTCGAAGATATTATCAGACTAATAATAACTTGTCAATTGATTAAGGTTTTATAAAGTTTGAAGCGGTTATTACAAGCAAAACTCCAATGGTATTAAATATAAATGAAATTATAATAAATTTATAAACCTTTACTTTTGATATTCCAAGCAAACTTACTCCGATTTCATCAGGCAGGGGAGAGGCAATAATAAAGGCACCAATCACAGGCAGAGTCCAGCTGAAGTATTTTGTGTGCAAAACGTGATTAATATGATTTCCCCCTAATCTTTCATAAATACCGTCAATTTCTTTTACCAAATCATCTTTTACAAATTTATATATCGTCAAGTCTCCAAGTACTGCTCCCAAACCAGCTAGTATCCCTAGTTCTATGGGAGAAAGTGTTTCGGCAAGAATAAGTAAAATTACGGTCGCAGTTGCAACGGTAAATGAAGACGTAAAAAAAATTCCGGCAATAAAACCACCTATGTAACCTAATTCTCCAAAACGAAGTAGGAAAGTATGGAATTGTTCGGATCTTGAAAGAATCAGTGCAAAAACAATGGAAAGGAAAAGAAAAGTCAGGTTTCTATATTTCCAATGTTTTAATAAGTACATGTATTTACTATAGCAAAATATTTGTAATATTTTAAATAAACTATATACTTAATGATCATTAATCCTATAGTTGAATTCAGGACTTTTGCATGCTAATATGTAACGATGTCTGAGCTGATTGGTAAAAATCCCAAGCTTCAACCAGAATATTGGGAAGGAAAAACAATCCATGATGGTGGAGAATTAACTGATTATCCTGAATATGGAAAAGGCGAAATTGCCTTTGCAAGAGAGTCAGTAAGGGCCGTATTGGGCAATCCGCCATTCGCAATTCCCCACGAACCGGTTGCAATCTTTGAACATGGCACAACTTTTGACTCCTCTGCTTATCAACCAGGTACAGTCGTAAATCTAACCGTAGAATCATTAATAGGTCCCTTAGGCAACAATTTAGCGTTGTTTATTAGAAAGTACTGGGCATCTGTAGTGAAATCTAAGGACAAGGCTCCAGGCCCAGAATCCCTTTTAATTGGATTCAACGAATGGGTTGAGCATGTTGGATATAGCAATCGAGAAGTTAGAAGAATGAATTATGGAATAAGTCCCGTCCCTTTCCCCGTAAGTTTTAGGATTGGGGAAATTTGGAGAGACCAAGTTTCAAGTGTTGGAAATATAGAAGAGCTAAGGAAAGCTACTAGACTTGAGGTAATTGCCGTAGGTCAACAAGTAAAAAGAGATGTTAGAGAAAGAAATCCTCTTAGGAGACTACGACTCGTTCCATCTAGGTTTTCGGCTTAATTGTCATTAGAGACAGTGGAATTATTCTCTTTCTACTCCTCTTCCGAAGTCCTGAGCAGTCTCGGTTCCCATTAGAGTTGGTATAACCATTCCGTTCTCAATAGTTACTAATCCTGCATCAACCATCATATCAGCCCATGATTTAATAGGTAATAGCTCAAAAGCATCTTCCTCTGTCGCTTGAAATACTTCGTTTAGCTCTCCACAGAATGCTTCAGAAACTTCATGTGCAGCTAAATAACTGTCAGGATGTGCTTCGCTGTATAAGCTGGATGCAGAATCACGCAACATTCCTGCTGCAAGAGGATAAATATGGTCAAAATCTCCCGCATCTACTGTTCCGGCCCATTCTTCGGATATTCTGTATCTTTGTTGAAATTCCTGTCGTAATCCAGTTTGTAGTGTGGTGTCAAAAAGAATTAAGGCTCCTGAATTACCAGACTGCTCTACTCTTGTACGAACTTGTCCTAAAAATTGAGGCAATGGTATTTCTCTGTTTTGAAGTGTCATTCAAGTAACAAAATAGCACCTAACAAATACTTTGTCAACGATAATCTGATTAGTCTGGTTCAGCAATCTAAGCATCACTTAAATTTGTACCGCCAAATGCTTAGGAATTGGAACCAGATATTGAATCTCTTAGCTTATTTTAAAAGTCGTCATTTTCCAGTTTCCATTCCTCAACTACATGAGAGTCTCTTGCGACAAAAGGAGATTGTGAATGCATTCGGTAATAATGGCTTCTCTCGCTTGGTGTAAGAAGCTCACTTTTAATTGTGGCTCTAATATCTACTGTTAATCCACTTCTCCTGAATGCTGCTGTTACGCGTCTATATCTTCTGCTTCCCCAACCTGTTTGCCACTCTCCTCCATTAAATATTATATCTAAGTCTATATCCTCTCCATCTTCATATGTTCCTTTTGCATAACTTCCGCCTAGAGTAAACGCGTCTATAGATGGAATACTAGTAAGCAATGCAGCTAATATTGTAGGAACCGTTAGATAGATAGAGTGTCGACTTTTATTGTGATACCCTGCAATATATAAATGCGTTTGTTCTACGTCTGGAATTTTCCGTTTAGTTCTGTGTTCAGGCGACATGGAGCATATTTTAACTCAAGAAAACTTTAATTTCAAACTATAGGGCTGAGCACCCCAAATGTTTCAGAATTGGAACGAGATACGAGTTTCGCTGGAGAAATGGAAAGAACTTTAAATCCCAATCCGCAGCAACTTTTGACTTTAACTAAATTAGATATTAGAATCATTTATATCTTCATGTCTATCACTTACCAAAAATCGGGAGTAAATTATAACCTCATGGATCAGTTTAAAAACGCCTGTATAAAAGCTGGAAATAATTCTCCTCAATTAATAGAAATTCATGATTATTATCTAATTGATGTTCTTGAAGGACTGGGTAGTTTAGGCAAATTAGCTGATGATATTTATAAGCTAACTGGCAAGGACTACTATTATGAGGTGGGTTGGGGAAATGCAGCAACCGTAATAAACGATCTAATATCCATAGGAGCTACTCCTTTAACATTAAAGCTATTCGTTGCAGCAGGAAATGAAAAATGGTTTGGAGATAAAAAGAGATGGAAGAATTTAGTTAAAGGCTTTAAGGATGCCGCAAACTACTCAAAAGCATTATGGAATGGCGGCGAAACCCAAACATTAGTAAAAGTTGTCTCTCCAGATTCTATCGTCTTAGCAGGGTCAGCTACTGGTATTGTAAAACCAAAGAGTTGGTTAATAGACGAAAACAATATTAGGGAAAACGACGATATCATATTTTTCAAAAGCTCTGGCATTCACACAAACGGCGTCACCTTGATAAGAAAGCTATTTCAAAACAACGGAAAAACCCTAATAAAAGTAATTGAGCAGAAGACTATAATTTATAGCCCAATAATACTTAAGATTTTAAAAAATAATATAAAAATTCATTTCGCAACCCACATTACAGGTCATGGGTGGCGTAAGATTATGCGGCCTAAAAAGAATTTTGTTTACAGAATAGATGAGATACCAACTCCTCCAGAAATTTTTAAAATTATTCAAACCAAAGCAAGTTTATCCGATTTACAAATGTATTCAGATTTTAATATGGGCGTAGGATATGCAATATTTGTTTCCCAAAAAGATACAAAGAAAGTATTAGAAATTGCAAGAAACTTGAAATTTAATGCATTTGCTGCTGGAAAAGTTGAATCAGGAGAAAGAAAAGTAATTATAGAACCATTGAATATTACCCTAGAAGGTAAATCTTTAAAAATAAGATAGTTTTAAACGAGTACCCCAAATGTTTATGAATTGGAACCAAATACGAAGCTCGCTTAAAGCATGGCATGCGTCATTAAACCCTAGCTTTAACTCGAGACGATCATATGCTATAAAGTAACTACCTTAAGCTAATAGGACTAAGTCATGACAAACGAAAACCGATCAATTACTTATGCATCTACAGGAGTTAATTACGATGCCATGGATCCTATTAAAAGATTTGCTCAAATGGCGGCAAGAACCACTTCAGGAAACTTACGAGATTTAGGTTTTCAAGAACTTGAAGCAAGTAGAGGAGAGTCAGCCCATGTTATTGATGTTGGTCCATTTTATCTTGCAACAGTAATGGAGGGATTAGGAACGAAAAATCTTGTTGCTGACGCAGTAAGAAGCGATAAAGAGCCATCCTTTTATAACAAAATAGCACAGGATACTGTAGCGATGATAGTTAATGATTTAGTTGTCGTTGGTGCTAGACCAATGGTAGTAAGTGCATACTGGACTGCGGGAAGCGGAGACTGGTTTGAAGATGAAACAAGATCCAGGGAATTAGCAGAAGGATGGGCTAATGCTTGCAATAAGGCTGAAGCAATCTATGGAGGGGGTGAAACACCCACCCTTAAAGACATTATTAACCCTGGGACAGTAGATTTAGCTGGATCTGCAGTAGGGATCATTCAACCTAAGAGTAGACTTACATTAGGAGATAGAATTGCAGAAGGCGATAGGATTATTTTAGCTCCGAGCTCAGGGATTCATGCTAATGGACTTACCTTAGCAAGAAGAATTGCTTTAGAAATTGCTGATGGATATAACACCAGATTATCTGATGGTAGAACCTATGGAGAAACCCTACTACAACCAACTCCAATATACGCCAAATTAGTACGAGAGCTTTTTGATGCAGGAGTTGACATTCATTATATGGTTAATGTGACTGGACATGGCTGGAGGAAATTAATGAGAGCTACAAAAGATTACAAATATGTCATTGATGCTATACCTCAAGTACAACCAGAGTTTGATTTTATTAAGGGACATTCAGGCAATACCCTAGAGGAAATGTATGGAAATTTTAATATGGGCGCAGGATTTGCCTTTTTTGTTCCCGAACATGCAATGGAAAGAACTTTAGCTATAGCAAAAACCAGAGCATGTATTAATTTATTAAATGCAGGGGTCATTGAACCTGGACCGAAAGAAGTTGTAATAAATCCTGTTGGAGTAAGTTTTAAAGGAGAATCATTAAGTGTAAGATAATCCTGTCATAACAATCTAATCTTCAATTTTGTACCCCAAATGTTTCAGAATTGGAATCAGATACGTAAAAATTTGGAAAAGTGGAGAAGTATTCTTCAACTCGTGCCTAACATCTCTTAGACTTTAACTGCCAAAGTGGATTAAAAATTGTTAAAAGCCCAGGAAATATTACTTATTCTATGTAGGAAAGCCTTTGTCTTCTTGTTACTCTATAAGCGGCAATGCTTTTCCATAAATCACTTATTTCATTATCTAAATTGTCAGCGGTCCTAAAAACATCACGAGTTCGCCATGCTTCACCAGGAATAGAATATTCTACAGCAGATAATCTTCTATCGTAAGCGAGAGGCTCCAATGTTCTAACTAATAATGTATCTTTTTCAGCTTGATCCCTAGCTGGTTCTAAATCAATTATGTCATCAACGACACGCATAACTGTTTGACCAACTTGGCTTTCAGACATGCCTTTTCTCTCCAACCTCCCTTTAATATCTCTAACTTCATCAAGCACTCTTACTAATTTCGTCCTATCTTCGATACCAGTATAAGTAACGACAACACCAGTACGTAGCATGCCCGAGGGTAAAGGCTCTCCAGTTTCTGGACGCACTTGCTGTTTTGCAACTGCGTAACTATATGTACCTAATCCCGCTTGGGTAAGACCGTCTGCTACCGCTTGATAGAAGGATAAGTTACCTATGGGTATTAATTCATTTATTTGAACAAGGACAGGTCTTGGTCCTTCAAATGCGCTGGTTGTTCCTCCAGGTGTGGAGGAGTAGCTCCTGCTTTATGTCCAGTTTTTCGCCTTTCGCTTGGAGGTGTCATGATTTGGGATTCTAACACACAGTAGGTTATTTTTCAACGAATAAAACGCTACAATTTCTTTTTAAAGAATTGAAGGTTTAGATTGATATATAAGTCTAAACAAATAATGTACCGCCAAGGGGAGTCGAACCCCTGATTCTCTGGCTGAAAACCAGATGTCCTAGGCCACTAGACGATGGCGGCATAAACTAATTATACCTAAATTGTGTTTTTAAGGCAAACTATTTAAGTCTTTTTCTTAAGTTTTCCAATATGTCTTTAGCTGTATCCTGTCCGCCGAGTCCGAAAGCTATTCCTCCAGCCACTGCCACCATTGCAACAAGCCCTGTAAACAAGATTCTTATTAAATCGGTTGCTACTCCAAGCTGGCTTAAGACGGCAAGGATAACAAATACGTTTATTGCCCATCTGACAGCCGAAGCAACTGTTGTTGATGTTTGACTGTCAACTCCTTTGACAGATGCCAAAACTATGTCATGCGCAATTCTGGCAAAGACAAATCCAACTATTGCAATTACCGCTGCTACAAAGACATTGGGAAGATAGAATAACACTTCATTTAAAACAGTAATTATTCTAGGTAATCCCCAAACGTCTGCTGTTGGAACAAGGAAAACTAAGATAACAAACCATCTTGCAATCTCTGCAAGTATATTTGTCCATGTCAATTCATCCTTTAATTCCGGAACTCCGTATTTTTTAAGATATGTTTCCACTCTTAAAGCTTTGGAGCCGCTTATAACTATTTGTTTTACCAAGGATCCTACTATGACACCGATTATCAAAATGATTGCTCCTGTTAAAAACCTTGGAATGAAGGAAACCGTTGCGTAGAAAGCATTATTAAAAGATGCAACTAAGGTTGTACCAATATCGGTCATTTAATTCACCTCCTTTCATCTTTTTGATTACACAAGTTATATATTTTTTTGTTTACGCTTGTCAAGAAGCATTACAAATTGGTATAATTTACTCTACGCGGGCCGTTAGCTCAGCGGTAGAGCAGGAGCCTTTTAAGCTCTTGGTCACAGGTTCGAATCCTGTACGGCTCACAAA
>JACQHJ010000010.1 GCA_016199085.1 Candidatus Levyibacteriota bacterium
GGTCGAGGCGGATAATCTAAAACATCTCCATTAATTTAGCGTTATAATATAGTCATGGAAAATATTCACTGGTTAGGACATGCAAGCTTTTTCTTTAACGATACAAATAATAATGCTGTCTATTTTATAGATCCATTCCAGCTTGAGAATCTAAATCTTGATAAGGCTGATATTATCTTTATCACCCATGCCCATCATGACCATCTCTCAAGACCCGATATTGATCTTGTCTTAAAAGGTGATACGGTTATAATCGGCCCTTTAGATGTGTTGGATAAAATTGACATACCTGTTGAGAGAAAAGTCTTTGTATCTCCTGGAAATGAGTATGAAATAAAAGGATTTTTCTTTTCAACCATTGCCGCGTATAATAACCACCCTGAAAGAATGAGTTTTCACCCAAAAGAAAATAAATGGGTAGGCTATGTTTTTGACTTAAACGGCCAGAAAATCTATCACGCCGGTGACACTGATTTTATAGAAGAAATGAAAGCCTTAAAAGATTTAAAGCTTGATTTTGCTCTTTTGCCTATCGGCGGAACGTATACCATGGACTATAAAGAAGCAGCCCAAGCTGCAAACGAAATTGCCGCAAGAATAACAATTCCTATGCATTATAAAAATGTTTTGGGCGATGATTATAAAGAGGCTGAAGAGGAATTTAAGAAATTGGTTACAAGCTCAAAAGTGGCTATTTTATCCGAACTGGCCTAGAATAGAGCTTTCTTTTTGCCCTATCATATAATCTTTCGCCTTGCCTGCCGGAATCATCTGCTAACCGATCGAATAACTCTCCGCCGACTGCCATTGATGCCGCACCGATAACTCCAAGAGCAGACCCTAGAAAAGAAAGTCTCCTCAGAGATTTTTCCGTTACCCCGATACTTACAGCCCCCACTGCAATTCCTACCGAAGCCTGGGACCCTTTTCTAAATAAATTCCCAAGCCTTCTTCTCGAAGACTCTTTGTCCTCTAATTGCTGGATTTTGCTTTTATCAAGCTCTGCTATATTAGCTGCCATAACGGGCAATATATCAAGGAGGTGGAATTTTGTCAAGACAAGATTAGTCAATAACTTTTATTGCTTCTGTTTCGTAAATACAAATCTGGACCGTTCTTTTTCTAATTGGGTTCTTGCCGCTTCCGTCTCTTCCATCAAACTCAAATACAGCGACCTCTTGATATTTACCAAGGTCTAATTTTCCATTCCTGACAGGGATTGTCACGCTTGAGTGGGAAAAGGTAAGAGCTCTGATATGCGCTCCCGCATTATAATCTTCGTCAATCTCGTCACAATACGGATTATCCTGACACCTGTGTTTATAGTCCTTAGTCGGATGCTTATAGTCTTTACCTACCCTGGTAGATCTTTTATCCTCATGGATCGAAGAAAGAGAATGATTGACAATATCTTCCAATAAATTTGGTTCCGCGATCTCATGCACTATTATCCCCAAAGTCGTATGCTTGCTTGAAACAAAAACAAAACCGTTCCTGATTTTTGTTTTCTTGACTGCATCATTTACCTCTTGAGTGATGTTTTTTATATACGTATGAATTGACGAATCAAATTTTAACTCTTTTAAGTACGCTCTCATTACAAAAACTAATTATATAATTTTAGACTTGATTTAGCAAAACAAACTATCTAGATAAGCCTGTCTTGTTTGGGTGTTTTGGGAAGATCAATTTTTAAATGCCGAAAAGCTTGGGGCGTTGCGGTCCTTCCTCTTGCTGTTTTTTTAAGAAAGCCAATTTGCATCAAATACGGCTCTATTACTTCTTCTATTGTTCCTATATCTTCACTTATGGTTGAAGCTATTGTTTCAATACCAACCGGTCCTCCGGCGTGTTTTTGAATAATTGCTTTTAGATATCTTGTATCAGATGAGTCAAGGCCTACTTCATCAACCTCTAATAAATCCAAAGCTTGACTAATTAAGTTTTTAACGAGTTTTCCGTCTGACTTTACCTGGACAAAATCTCTTGCTCTTTTAAGTAATTTTAAAGCAATTCTTGGCGTCCCTCTTGCTCTTTTGGCAATTTCTAAAATTGACTCTGTGTCAATCGGAACTTTAAGCTTTTTGGCTGCTTTTTTAATTATTTCCTCCAAATCCTTTGGCTCGTAGAAGGAAAGTCTGTGGACTACTCCGAATCTGTCCCGAAGAGGCGCCGACATAAGACCAATTCTTGTCGTTGCACCGATGATTGTAAACTGGGGAAGATCCAGTCTTAAAGTTCTGGCCGATGGACCTTTGCCGATGACAATATCCAAAGCATAGTCTTCCATAGCAGGATATAATGTTTCCTCAACGACTTTGTTTAGCCTGTGTATTTCATCTATAAACAAAATGTCTCCTTTTTCAAGATTGGTCAGTATTGAGGCAAGGTCTCCGGCTCTTTCAATTGCAGGACCAGAAGTTACCCTGATATTAACATTCATCTCCTTAGCTATTAAATGGGAAAGGGTTGTTTTGCCAAGACCCGGTGGTCCGTAGAGCAAAATATGCTCTATTGATTCTTTCCTTTTTTTGGCAGCAGTTATGGCAATATGCAAAGATTGCTTTACCTGTTTTTGTCCATGGAAGTCGTCCCAGCTTGAGGCTCGAAGTGAAGTAAACAAAACCTCCTCTTCGGGAGTTTCTTTTTCTTTTTGTTTGTCGTTTTTATCAGCCATACTACTTTCCCATTGCTTTTAGAGCCATTTTAATCTTTTCGTCAATTGAAAGATTATCTCCTTTTATAGAGCGAAGAGCTTTTTGCGATTCCAAAGCTGTAAAGCCAAATCCCCTTAAGGCCTCCAATATTTCTGCGTTTTCCATAAAATCTTTACCTGAAAGATCAAGCTTTGGATCAGCTCCCATCTTATTTTTAAGTTCAATTATTATTTTCTGGGCGTTTTTGGTTCCTAGTCTCGGAACCGAAGTGAAAAAACCTACATTTCCTTTGATAATTGCCTCAATTATTTCTTTTCTTTCTCCAAAAGAAAAAATATTTAAAGCAGTCTTTGGTCCTATGCCTGAAACAGTAATTAAATTTTCAAAAAGAGTTAAGTCTTCAAGTTCCAAAAAACCAAAAAGGTCTAAAGCGTCTTCGCGGACATAGGTATAGGTAAATATTTTTAGGTTTTGATTAACATTTAGTTTTTTGTAGACATTTTCCGAAACAAGAATTTTATAGCCAACGCCGTTAACGTCAATTATTACAAATGGTCTAAAGAGAAGTTCAATTTTACCCTTAAGAAGGCCTATCATAATTTAGATGATTATAGCATACGCTCAAGCATACTTTTTACTAAAAGCGTGG
This sequence comes from Candidatus Levyibacteriota bacterium, assembly GCA_016199085.1. GTDB lineage: Bacteria > Patescibacteriota > Microgenomatia > Levybacterales > UBA12049 > JACQHJ01. Next base: position 3,307 of record JACQHJ010000010.1, read on the forward strand.
GTAATGGCAACAGCTAATGCATCAGCCGTATCATCGGGTTTTGGAACCTCTTTTAGCTTAAGTAAAACTTTTACCATTTGGCCAACTTGAGGTTTTAAAGCTTTACCGTATCCTGTTAAAGCAACCTTAATCTCCATTGGATTATAAATTGAGACCGGTAAATTACTTTGGGAAGCACAAAGCAAAATTACACCTCTTGCTTCACCTACCATAAAAGCGGTTTTTGCGTTATTTCCAAAAAACAGCTCTTCTATAGCCATAACCTCAGGAGAGTATTTTTTAATCAGCCTTAATATTTCTTTGTGTACGATCTCAAGTCTTTTTTCTTTGCCAATTTTTGCTTCGGTCTCAATGCAACCGTAGTCTTTAACGGTTAGTTTTTGACCCTCAATCTCTATTACTGCCCAGCCGCATCTGCCAATGCCCGGATCAATTCCCAATATTCTCATATCTTTTAGTTATAATACCACACTTGTGTTTGAGCGCGATTTAAGGTAAAATTGATTTCTATGAAGCACGAAAAGCTAAAGGTAGAAAAAAGAAAAATCTTAGGTAAAAACGTTAAAAAATTAAGAAGAATTGGAGTTTTACCAGCTAATGTCTACGGAAAAGACATTAAGTCAACTGCAGTCCAAGTTAAAACAGCCGATTTTAGCGCCACCTATGCTACAACTGGTGAAACGGGCTTAGTAGATTTAGATCTAGAAGGAACAATCATTCCGGTTCTTATCCAAAACGTTTATAAGAATTTTAGAGGAAACTATCTCCATGCAGACTTTTTTAAGGTAAATCTTAAAGAAAAAGTCAAAGCCAACGTTCCGCTTGAAATTATAGGTGAGCCTAAGGCAGTTACAGAAAAAATCGGAATTCTCATGAATATAGTCTCTGAGGTTGAGGTTGAGGCTCTTCCAACAGATCTTCCTGAAAAGATTGAAGTAACTGTAGAACACCTAACTAATATTGACGATCAAATAACAGTAGCTGATCTTAAGGTCAGCCCTGAAGTTACTGTTCTAACTGATCCAAATCAGGTTGTCTCAAAAATCGGTGAATTAGTTACCAAGGAAGCTGCAGAACAGGCCGCTCAAGAAGCAGCCGCAGCTGAGGCAGCATCTGCAGAAACCGCAGCAGAAGGCGCTGAAGGACAAGCTCCGGCCGAGGGTGAAGTAGCCACCGAAGGTGAAGCTAAGGCTCAAGCACCAGCGGAAGGTGAAGCAAAACCCGCCGAAGAACAGCCTGCAAAGGAAGGTCAATAACCTTTCTGACTGATTTTTTCCTCTAAAATCTTTGCTTTCTCATAATCCGGATTCAGAAGCAAAGCCTGATCTACATATTTTCTTGCGCTATTTAACTCGTTAAGCTCAAAATATAAACTTGCAATATTTAGATACGCGTCCGGGTAGCCTGGATATTTTTCAGCTATTGAGTTCCAAAAATTGATTCTGCTGACTAAATTTTGTCTTTGTGCGTGCAAAGACTCGTATTTTGTGAAATTTTGGTATAAATTGATACTTATAAAACCTATTAAAACAACCAAAAAAATAGTTACGACAAGTGTTAGAAAAATCGAAAAGTAGGCATAAAACTTAAAAAGTCTGGGACGGGGTTTATTAATCTTTTCGGTAATTGTTCGGTAAATACTCGGGAATTTTAACTTTGTTTTATTTTTTTTCATAGGAAGACTTCTCCCCTATTTGATCGGCCACTGGGAAACAATTAAATATTGGTCTTTACCAAAAAGAGTATGGTTAATCTCTTCTGTAACAAATGGCATAAAAGGATGAAGTAGCTTCAAAAGAACTAAATATGTGCCTGAGAGCACACTGAAAGAATTCTCATTAATTCTTGTCTTTACGTCTTCTATATAAATATCGGCAAATTCATGCCAGGCAAAATCATAGAGGTTTTGAGCCGCGTGGTTAAAATCATAAGCATTAAGTAGTCTTGTTATTTTAAAAGCAAGTTTTTGTGTTTTTTCCACTATTTCCTTGTCATTTTTGTGCTTGGCGTGTTGTTTTAGCTCATCGAGAGCAAGGTTAGATGGTTTTAATTTACCTTCAGCCTTAAATTCAATAAATCTGGCCATATTCCAAAGCTTATTGGTAAATTTACGCATAGCGTCTAATTTTGAATATGACAAGGACTGATCGTTTCCTAATGCCGTTCCATAAGAAAGAGCAAACCTGACTGCATCGGCACCGTATTGATCAAGTAGCTCTAAGGGGTTTACTACGTTTCCCCTGCTTTTGCTCATCTTTTTTCCCAAAGGATCATTAACAAGGCCATGCAAAACTACGTTTTTAAAAGGAACTTGTTTTTCAGCGTTCTCTTCTCCAAGTTTTTTTTGCATATATATCCCAAGCATAACCATTCTTGCTACCCACCAGCGCAAAATGTCATAGCCAGTCTCCATGACCGTAGTTGGATAAAAGATGTCAAAATCCGTAGGAATGTGCTTTAGCTCGTCAAGTGAATGGAATTCGTAAGCATATAGATACGCTTTTGTTGAAGGCGTTACTTCTCTATCAGGATTCCTAAGCCTAAAAGCATCCATTAATTCCCCTAAAGAACTGTAGGTTTTAAAATGGGTTTTATCTGTGTAATCAATCTTTTCTATCGTAGTTTCTTTTGACTCTGTAATAACTCCAAAGCCAAAAATTGATTTATCTTTGGTATTTTGAAACATTACCCTGTCTCCTACTTTGAAAGCATGGTTTCTTAGTCTATATGTTTTTGTTTTTCCTTTGTAAACTTGTGATACGACTTCTGGGTGAAATCCCATCCTTAGATGGCCGTAGTTGGTTTTAAGCGTCGCATAAGGCCACTGTCCGGAAGAAAACCACGTGTCAAAAGTATCTACGTCCTGGATTAGATTATTTCCCGAGCATTTCCCGCACTTTTCCCGAATTTCTCCTTCTGTTACGTTCCACGCTCCACAATCCTGACATTTAAAAGCAGGTATTCTGATTCCCCAGACAATCTGGCGTGAGATATTCCAATCTCTAATATTTTCCAAAAACTGCAGATAGAGTTTTTCCATTGATTTGGGATAAATTTTAATTTTTCCCTTTTTTACTACCTCAATCGCCTCTTTTGCCAAAGGCTTTGTCTTTACAAACCATTGTTCCAAAGGAAGAGGCTCAATCGGATTTTTGCATTTATAGCAAAGGCCGATTCTATGGGTATAGTTTTCATCAATTTTGTCAATTAATCCCTTTGCCTGCATTTCTTCTACAACTTGTTTCCTGGCCTGTTTTACGTATAGTCCTTTAAATTTACCTGCTTTTTCATTCATTGTCCCATCAAAATTGATTACCCTAACGAGTGGAAGTTTATGTCTTTGAGCTACTTCAAAGTCGTCAAAATCATGAGATGGTGTTATCTTTACGACTCCTGTTCCAAACTCCCTATCTACAAACTTATCCGCAATTACTTTTATCCTTGCTTTACCCAAAACCGTTTCTATCTCAATTTCTTTACCAATGTATTTTTGGTATCGGCTGTCATCTGGATGAACGGCAACAGCCGTATCCCCGAATTTTGTCTCAGGCCTGGTTGTTGCCAAAACTAGAGGGCCGTATTTAATGTAATAAAGAGGGTTTTTCCTTTCTTCGTAAACTACCTCAAGATCTGAAAAGGAGGTTCCATCATATGTGCAGTAGTTAACTAACCTTTCTGCTCTGTAAACCAATCCATCGTCAAAGAGGTTTTTAAATGTTTCGTGGACAATTTTAACTATATCTTGGTCCATCGTAAACTTTTTCCTCGTCCAATCAAGAGAAAAACCAAGACGCTTTAGCTGCCCTTCCATAACGGGGCGGTTTCCCTGGACAAAATCCCAAATCAAACCAAAAAGAGCCTCTCTTTCAAAATCAAAACGGGATTTTCCCTCAATCTGAAGCTTTTTCTCAAAAACAAACTGTGTTTCAAAGCCCGCATGGTCTGCGCCCGGAAGCCAAAGAGCTTTATCCCCCAGCATTCTGTGAAACCTAATAAGAATGTCTTCTACGACATACATTGCGTGACCAAAATGCAAAGGCGCATTTGCATTAGGAGGAGGAAGTATTATTGAATATGGTTTTCCTTTAGGATTTACTTCAGGTTTAAAAAAACCCTTTTCTTCCCAAAGGCTGTATATTTTTTCCTCAGTTGTTTTATGGTTATAAATTTTATCCACTGGCTTCAATTTTACTTTGAATACGAATTTTTAGCAAGGTTGACAAACTACTGATACAGTGTGATATAATTTTCGGACTATGGCAGGTTCATTATCGGAAAGGTGTTTAAGGGTGGAAGGTGTTGACCCAACAAGGGGAACGATACGCAAGCTCACTCCTCCACAGACAACGGTTGTTAGGTTGGGAGGAACCTTAAGAAGCCCGGGGGATATTGACGCAACAGCAGCTCGGCCAAAGGTTGCAAAATCTACTCCACATGCAAAACCTTAAGGCAAAAAAGATTCTTTCCCTTCTTAAAAAACGCTATCCAAATGCAAAAATAATTTTAAATTATTCCAATAATTTTGAACTATTGGTTTCTGTTATTCTTTCTGCACAAACTACAGATATCCAGGTAAATAAAGTAACCGCTGTAGTATTTCCAAAATACCAAAAAGAAAATAAAAAACTAATTAAGTTTTATGCAAAATATAAAGACCATAATCTTTCCAAAAAAGAATTAATTGAAATAGTAAACTTTGCTTTTTCGGATTTAGGAGAACTTGAAAATGACATTAAATCAATAGGGCTTTATAAAACAAAAGCAAAGAATGTTAAAAATATGGCAATTATGCTTTTAAAAGACTTTAAAGGCGTCTTGCCTAAAACAATTGATAACCTTATTAAACTTGCCGGGGTTGGTAGAAAAACAGCCAATGTTTTTTTAGGAAATGCCTATGGAATAGTTGAAGGAATTGCCGTTGATACCCACGTTAAAAGACTTTCTCTAAAATACGGTTTTACTAAAAGCAGTAATCCAAAAGTTATTGAGAAAGATTTAATGAAAATATTTCCCAAAAAGGACTGGTTTAGCGTTACCTACTTACTGATAGAACACGGAAAAACGCTTAGGAAACTAAAGAAGGATTTTATTGCTTAGCAAGCGTTAAATTTAACTCAAGATCTTTCGTAGCATCATTTGCAAAGATTATTTTATTTCCCTCACTTGCCGCATTTTGGAAAAGCTTAATAGCCGTTAAATTCTCGGGAAGAGTCAGTGAAAAACTATACGGAAAATTATCAACGCCTGGTTGTTTAAATAATTTTAGGTCATAAGAAAAATCATTTTTAGTTAAATCAAGCTTTTGTGAAAGACTGTAATTTACCTCTACTGTTTTTAAGGTCTTGGCATCAACAGAAAGTAAAAAACCATAGATTGTTTTTCCGCCCTGGTCAACTTTTTCTACTTCTAAGCCAGTCGGGGGAACAAAATTTTTTGCTTCATATAAAACAGGGTCTTTAATTGCATCGACAATTCTCTGTTTACTCCCGTCAATACTAATACTGGTTAGGATTGAGCCTTGAGGAAGAATAACTCTTAAATAGTTTTTATAAAATCCATTCTTACCCAAAGATTTATCGGCATCATTTTTAATGCTTATTTTTACGCTTTCACTAACACTTCCGTCTTTGGCAACAGTTACGTTTTGAGAAATGTTTCTTGTGATATAAAAGTTAACTTTATTTGCCGTTAAATTTGCTTCATTAATCCCCAGGAAATCATTGACCGTTGTTTTATTAACAACTCTACTGTCGGTAAGCGTTGAACCAAATCCGTTAACCGAGAAAGCAGATTGTAAAGAAGAATTGCTAAAAGCAAAAACAATATGTTTTTCAAACAAAGACTTTGTGAATGCATCCAAAACGTTTAGATAAGAAATGCTTTTATCATTGCCCAGTTTTTGGGCTATGGCATTATTTAAAGACCTTAAGAAATCTTTTTTCTGGGTAGATCCAGGAAAGAAATCTTTTTCAACATGGGCATTGGTTATTCTAAAAAGATTTTCAAAGTCAACGGTCTCGTTAAAGTCTATTACCTTAACAGGACCCGTTGCCAAAAGAAGGTTTTTTACAAAAGAGAGGTCAACGCCTATTACTCCATCTACTCTTTCCTTAAGCTCGGAATTTAAAAATACCGCAGACGCCAATGCGCCTTTTGAAAAATCGACATCAAAATTACTATCCCTTAAATACCAGTGAACTGAAGGAAGATATCTTCTTATTCCAAACGGCGGCTCCACGTGTCCTTTTAGCTGACCATCTGCGTCATAGACATCTAAGATTTTAAAATCCTTTATCTTACCGCTATCAATCTTTAAAAGTGCAAAGGAACCGATAAATCCCCCGCCGGGTCTTAGTTCCATATTGTTTTGGAATAAAACCAGATACTTTTTCTCCCCATCAAATCCCAAAAGCTCTCCCCAAAGATCAATTGTTGATGAGGAAAACAAAACAAGATCTGAAAGTCTTTGGTCAATAGACTTTGGAATATTGCCTAGGTTTTTTTGTTTCTGATAGGTAACTAAGGCATTTTTAAAATCATCAGTTACTTTTAGAAATTCCTCCTCTGAAACTAACGGACTGGTATTTAAGTTTTTTATTTTATCAAAACCTTCTAAAAGCTTTGAGGCAGTATATGAAAGCTCTACCCCTTGATCTATTTTTTGGGAAAAATCAGAAAGTCTTTCTTCAACTCCTAAAACTTGTGCTTCTTTTTCTAAAAGTGCAAATGAAGACTTAGTAAGGCTGAAAAAAGTATTGGCAGAAGCCGCCGAAGATCTCGCTTTATCAAGATTTTGATTTTCGATTGCAGAAATTAGGTCTTTGCTAAAAAAAGCTCCCGCTGTCAAAAAAGAAAATGTCGCAATAAGAGGGAGTATAAAAAACAGCATAAGAGTAAGTATTACGCCAAAAAACAAATAGCCAAATTTAAACTTACCAAAATCCCTTGCGCCTGCTTCTTCTCTTGGCACATCCTCAGTTTTATTTTTCGCCAAATCTATCTTTTTTATCTTTGATTCCAAATCATAATTTTCATCTAATAAATATTTACCTTCTGCCGAAAGTTCGAGTTTTTGTTTTTTCTCTTTTGCGTTTTTAAGAAAATCTATTTTTAAAGAAGGCTCAATCTTTTGAAACATATGGGCAAGGCTTAAAAGAGAAGGTTTATGTAAGGGATAAGCAAAAAAAATTCTTTTATCTTCCTTTTCTATAAAACCTGCCTGGAGTATTCCATCAACTACGTCGTCAAAGTAAACAGGAATTGTCAAAACTTCCCCTTCGTTTGGAATATCAATTCTTTTATCCTCTACCGCAGACTTTATAAACTTATTGATATAAGTGTCTTTATCGAAAATTACGTCTTTGGAAAAAATATCTCCGGTTACTACAACTTTTGTTTTGTCGTATGAGGAAATGTAATTATAGATATTGTCTTCTGTTATTAGGTTTATATTTATGGAAAGAGTCAGGACGCTACCGTCATGCTTTGCTTTGGCAATAAATGATGAGATAAATTCCTTAGTAATTGTTCCATACTCATCAATGATAAAAATGTGGGAATAGGTATTATCAGGAATCGTTGGAATTTTCTTAAAGTAAGGTATATGGATAATGTTTTCTTCCTCTACCTTATTACTTGAAACAAAGATTACCAAAGATTCCTGTGAAACTTGTCTGGCTATTGCCTGACCTAGTATCCCTAGCTTATCTACAATTAGTATTGGGTATTCGTGTTTTTTCTCTCCGGGTATTTGGACAGGAATATTCATATTTATATTTTATAGTCTAATGCCAGGTTGACCATAGCATCTGCTTTTTTGTTTTGCTCTCTTGGAACATGCATATAAAAAGCGTTAAGGCCTAAAAGATTTTCTTTAACCTTAATCTCAAAAAGCATTTCGCGTATCTTGGCATTTTTTACCTTATATCTTCCAACGAGCTGAGAATAAGCAAGCTGGGAATCCATATAAAACTCTACTCTTGTGTCAGGCGTCAATTTATCCTTGTTTGCCAGTAACCAATTAAAGCCCTCATTAACGGCTGCATACTCTGCAACGTTGTTTGTTGCCTTCCCTATCCTTTTGCCAATTGCACAAAGCTTACTGCCATTCTCATCGGTTATATAAACCCCCAGAGCTGATGGTCCAGGATTTCCGCGTGATCCCCCGTCTGTATAGATAATAATTTTTGTCATAAGATTAAAGTTTTACTTTAGAAATAATTTAGGAATTCAAACCTAAAGCCTACTATTTATTCTAGCAGATTCTTTTGTCTAATAAGAGCTATTGCAATAAGCATTGTAAATAAAATCTGTGTCTGCTGAATCGTTAAAAGATAGTGGTCAAACATGCCTATAAAAATAATTGCCAAAACAATTAATATTCTTATTATTTTTTCCTTGCCAAAGCCCAAAGCTACCCTTATTGCTTTAAAAAACAAATAGCCAAAGGCAAGTAGTCCTACTATCCCCGTTTGGGATAAGACCAAAAGAAAGACGTTGTGAACTGGTTGTAAAAGCGCTGGGCTATTAAAGCTAGTATTTAGATTATTTAAAAAGTTATTAATACCAACTCCAAACACAGGATTTTGCATAAACATATTTATCGATGCGCTAATTGTATTTAGCCTTTGGACTACTGACTCATCCGAAAAACTAAAGGAAGAAAGCCTTTGAATAAAAAGAGGGTTAGTCAAAAACAAGAAAAATAAAGACAAAAGAAAACCGCTACCTACTATGATAGGCAATGAATTATTTTTAATAAATCTGGTATTGAGTTTTATCTTCTTATATTTTTTTAAGAGGGTAGTTAGAAAGTATGAAAATATAAAGCCTGTCCAGACCAAAAGGCCAACGCGAGAAAAAGAGATAATAATTCCTGTTGTAGAGATTGTTAAAACTATTAAAAGCAGGTGCTTGTTTATTCTATTTTTAAAATAAACCAAGAGCATGCTTGACAATGCAATAAAGCCGGCTAAAACATTTGGGTGAGGAAAAGTTGCATAGGGGCGAAGAATAAGCTTAGCGTTAACTGAGACGTTAGCAATAGATGGAGTCTGCGAATTAAAACTTCTTTCGCCTAAAAAATAAAATATTCCCTGTAGGGAGCCGTTGTTTAAATACTGCAAGGCTGAAAGAAGAGTTTGAAAAACTATTCCAAAAGAAATTAAAGCTACAAGTATTTTTTTATTTATCTCCCTGTAATTTAAATAGATAAAAATCCCAAGATAGGAAAACTCAAATAATTTTACAAGACCGTAGATTCCTACCTGGGGATTTTTTGAAACACTTATCCCAATTGTTAGAAAAAGGGCAAATAAGAAAAAGCGGAAAAATTTATTTTTATATTTAGTTAATACTGTCTTAAAAACATTTTTAAAACTAGAAAGAAAGATAAGAATAATTAAAATATCTGTTAGGTAAAGGGTATAGGAGAGATAGTCAATTCTAAGGCCTGCGATAAAGGATGACTGCAAAAAGAAATGCTTTCCTAGTTGTGTGGGCAAAAACAAGATAAGAAGATAGAAGAAAAATAAAGAAAGCTTACTTTGGCCTAACGACCAAGACTCTTTCCCTTCCCTCACCCATAGATTCTGAAACAACTTGATCATCTTCTGCCAAAACCATATGTACAATTCTTCTTTCCCAAGCTTTTAATTCCTCAAGTCTTATTTCTCGCTGTTGCGAAACTGCTTTTTCTTTTGCATCAGCGGCAAGCCTTCTTAACCATTCCTCTCTGTTTTTCTTGTAGTCTCCAACTTCAATGGATACTCTTTTAAAACTTCCCTGTTTTTTGGCAAGAATCAAAGATAAAATTAGTTGAAGCGCGTCAAGCGTTTCACCATGATAGCCGATAATCATTCCGCTATCTTCTGTTTCCAAAGTTAGCCTTATCTCCTCGTCTGTTTCTTCAAGTGTAAATGAAGTATCAATTCCAAGACTTTTGAAAAATTCTTTAATTAAGTCTTCTACTGTTTTTGGCTTTCTTTTTGTTGTTTTACTTTTTGACATATTTTTTAATTAAATCTTCAAGGCCACCCAGTCCCGTAATTTTATATTGCTGTATGATACCAAAAATTGTAAACGTATTCCAGTAAAGAGAAAGGCCTATTGGGAAAGTGTAAGACAAAACTCCTATCATTACTGGAAAGATATACAATGACTGCGTCTGAAAGGCTGAGGCAAAATCTTGGCTTTTCTTTTCATCTTTAACCGCTAACTTTTTATCCCCAACAGCTGACATCATCATTTTTGATTGAATAAATTGAAATAAACCCGTTAAAATTGGAACGAGTAAGACAAGAGGGCCAAGGGTATTTAACAATTGCCCCGGATTTTGAGCAAGAGGAATACCGAAAAAGTAAACATCCCATGGCCTATCAAGCCTTAGAAAATCCGAATACGCCAGTTTATTTACTTCCGAAACTGAATTTGCTCCAAGATTAATTACTTTAATAAGTACCGAGTAGAGTCCCCAGATAACCGGAAGTTGGATTAAAACAGGTAAGCAACCTGCAGCAGGATTAACTCCGAACTCTTTGTAGAGTTTCATTGTTTCAGCCTGAAGAGTTTTGGCGTCGCCCTTGTGTTTTTCCTTAAGCCTTGAAAGATGAGGGGCAACGTCTTGCATTTTCCTGGCTGCTTTTAGCTGGGCCGTTGTTAGGGGATAAAGAAGAAGTCTAATGACAATGGTTAAAACCATTATGGAAAAACCAAGAGCAAAGGGAAGCCCAAGTATTGATAAAAGCTTGTAGGAGAGTAAAAGTATATTTAATAATGGATCTACTATTATGGCGTCAAAAATATTCATGATTTTTCCAATTTATAAAACGGCTGGCATTTCAAAAGCCTAATTAGCGAAAGATATGCTCCATAAATTAAACCTTTTTTATTTATTGAGATTTTGGCGTATTCAGAACAGGTAGGGGAGAACCTGCAGACATTGTTTGTTCCCGCGAGTTGACTTATAAAGGGAGAGATAAAGCTTTGGTATGTATTTATAAGTAAATTGATTATTGTTTTCATTTTAATAAGTTTCCTTTGAGAAAAACGTCTTTGATTATATTTTCAAGATCTGTCTCTTTCCCCAAAATTTCTTTTTTTACGATAAAGATAAAACTGTATCCAGGCTTTATGTCTTCTAGGATCTTTTCTATCTCTTTTGCAAGAACTCTTTTTAATTTGTTTCTTACGACCGCACTTTTATCAATCTTTTTTGAGATTATAAAGGCAAACTTGGAAACATTTTCTCCGTTTTCCGAAAGCCTTAGCTTAAAAAGCGGAGAATCGATTGTTTTTTCATTTGCATTTCTTTTGACCCTAGAAAGCCTAAATATTTTCTTAAGCATTAATTAGATAGTAAGCCTACTTCTGCCTTTTACTCTTCTTTTCTTTAGTGTTTTCTTACCATTGGCACTTTTAGTTCTATGCAAAAAGCCGTGCTTTCTTTGTCTTTTAATTTTCTTAAGCTTTCTTAATTTTTCCATTTAAGTAGTATACCAAACTTGGATGGGTTTTGGAACACTAATTTAAAAACGATCTAGTTTTATCCACTTTATCTATCTTGACAAAAAGTTATCCACATTACTAAACTCCATCTACTATGGAAGACGCTAAAAGCCTTTGGAAAAAAGTCCTTGGGGAAATAGAGATTGAAGTCTCTGAGGCAAACTATTTTACTCTTTTTAAAAAGACCTCGCTTTTGTCTGTTGAGGATAGTGTTGCAACAATAGCGGCGCCCTCAGCTATGATCATTGACCTGTTGCAACGAAAATTTTATGAAGTAATCCAAAAAGCAGTTGATAAACATATTGGTAAAAATACCAAGATTATCTTTGTTCCCAAAGTCGTACTAGACGTTGTTGAGCAAAGCAAAGAAAATTCGGAAACTCTGTTCTCAGAGGAAGCCCCAAAAAAGACAATAGGACATTTGCCAAGAGTTAGAGCTGATTATACTTTTGAAAACATGGCTGTTTCTTCAAGTAACCAATTAGCCTTTGTTTCGGCAACAACTGTTGCCAAAAACCCCGGCATAAACTACAATCCGCTTTTCATCTACGGACCAACCGGGGTAGGGAAGACTCATTTAATGCAGGCAATTGCAAATGAGGTTTATTCTAAAAATCCAAGCACAAAAATTGCCTATGTCACAAGCGAGGAATTCACAAATGAAGTTGTTGAAGCAATAAGAACAAACAACACGGCTAATATGAAAAGAAGGTTTAGAGAGCTTGATCTTTTAATCATCGACGACATTCAGTTTGTCGCAGGAAAAGAAAAAGTCCAAGAAGAACTTTTCCATACGTTTAATACGCTGGTTGATAAAGGATCACAGATTGTGCTTTCCTCCGATAGGCCGCCCATTGAAATAAAAAAGGCAGAAAAAAGGCTTTTATCAAGATTTTCGGGTGGACTGACGGTTGACGTTGATTCTCCTGATTTTGAACTTCGAACCGCAATTTTACTTATTAAAGCCAAGAAGTACGGAGTAAGTTTAAGTATTGAGATGGCAAAGATAATTGCCCAAAAAGAACAAGACGCTAGGGGACTTGAAGGAGCACTCTTAAGAGTCATGACCCAGGCACAGACAACAGGCGACGCTCAGATCACAGAAGAGATGGTTTATAGAGTTTTGTCGCTGCAAAGAGAGGAAAAACCGGCAAGCTTCCATCCGGATGAAATAATTGAGGAGGTTTGTAATTTTTATAGAGTAAAACCAACTCAGATAAAAAGCGCCAAAAGAGATGCGTTTTTGGTTAGACCGCGCCAGGTTGCTATGTTTTTACTTAAAAAACGTCTGGGATTAACGCTTGTTGAGATAGGCAACCTTTTGGGAGGAAGAGATCACACAACGGTAATGCACGGTGTGGAAAAGATAGAAAACATGGTGGAAAACTCGCAAATTTCTGAGGATATATTGTCAATTGCCCAAAACCCTATGGGAAAAAATGTGCATTAATATGAAAACTAAATTATTAACATCTTATCCACATTTTTATCCACATGTTATAAACAGATTTACAGGCACGGGTTCTTGCTTTTTTCCACTTTTCCATATACACTACTACAACTACAAATAAGATAATACTATGAAAGTATCCTTTCTTTCTGATAATTTAACAAAGAAAATTTCCTTTATTAACCACGCGGTATCAGTAAGGTCACAACTCCCAATCCTTTCCAATTTCCTACTTGAGGCAAAAAACGGAAAACTGACAATCAGCGCAACAGATCTGGAAATTGGAATAATTTCTTCTATAACCGCAAACACTGAAGAAGAGGGTTTGGTAACCGTACCAGCCAAGAATTTTTCAGACCTTTTCTCAAATATTGTCAGTCAAAAGATTTCGTTGGAAACAGAGGGAAACGTTTTGAAGCTTAAAGGGAAAAACATTAGGGCGACATTTCAGACAATTCCTGCCGAAGACTTCCCAAGGCTTTACAAAGACATTGGGGAAGAGATTTTATCTTTGGCAAAAAAAGATATTGAGGAATTTTTGGCAAGAGTTTCTTTTGCAGCCGCCATTGATGCAGCAAGACCCGCTTTGTCTGGAATACTTTTGGAAAATCAAAAAGACGGCCTCTGTCTTGTTGCAACCGATTCATACAGACTTTCTTTCCAGAAAACGACACTCAAGGCCTCCAAGAGTCTTGAGAAGCCCATCATAATCCCGGCAAGAGTAATAAAAGAAATGTTGTTTATTAAAGAAGACGAGGGAGAAATTGGTTTTCATGTTTCAAGCGAAAACAACCAGATAATAATAACCCAGGGAGACAGCATTGTTATCGGAAGATTAATTGACGCAACCTACCCGACCTATACCAAGATAATCCCGACCCAGGCGACAACGAAAGTTGAGATAGACAGGGAAGATCTATTAAACGCAATCAGAATCTGCTCTGTCTTTGCCAGGGAAACGGCAAACATTGTCAAGTTCACTGTTGAAAAGGAAAAATTAATTGTTTCAGCAAATTCGCCTTCGGTTGGAGAGGATTTGGTAGAAATAGAGGCAAAATTAAACGGAGAGGAAAACGAGATAGCTTTTAACGCAAAATATTTAATAGATATTCTGTCCATTCTTACGGCAGAAGTCTTAATTTTTGAAATGACAGGTCCTTTGAATCCTGGAGTGTTTAAAATTAAGGGAGACAATAGTTTTCTCCATTTAATAATGCCTATTCGGGTTCAGCAATAAGATCTTCTTTTTGCGTAGTCATTCCAACTAAGGGAGCAACGTTTATTATAAAAGATTCTCTTGATTGGGGTTGGAAACGGACAAGTCCCGTTACCTGGTTGTCTGACTGGGAAACTTGAATACCTATTCCTTTGGGAAGAAAAATGTACCACATCAGGTCCTCCGAATACATGTGATAGAGTTTTATGTTTGGATTTCCAAACATTGTTATAAAGTCATCCGCCTTGGAGTTTTCAAAAAGATTTTCTTTGGTTACAACAACTACGCCGTCTTTCTCCCAGGCATAGTTATATAATTCATCTCGATCAAAAAACAAAAGTTTTTCTAAGCCCCTATCTATCTCTGATTCTTCGGGCGCCCCCTCTTGGTTTATTAGTTCGTCTCCGGTGGTTTTTCCAGGGATAACTTGATTGAACTTACTGCCTACAATGTTTCCCCTTGTGTCAACAACAGGCCTTGCTGTTTGGGGTTTTTCTTCTTTTGTTTTTTCACCGCCTGTTAAAAACAAAGATGATAGGAAAATCACAAAAAAAACTAGGCAAATTCCTACCAAAAGCGCAAACCTTTTATTTCTAGTTATATTCATATCCTCTAAAAATGTTATCCCTTACCCATTTATATGTATTTGGACATTTGATTTTAAAGTTCACAATACTTACAAGTCTTCCATTTATAATATTATATTTTTCATTATAGACATATAGCGAAATCGCTTCAGCCATGGATTCTCGTATGGGACTAATATTTCCTCCTCTTAACGAATATGTCTTGAGCCAGTAACTCCCCGATCCTGGTTCGTAGCACCCGCTGTCTAGCCTGTTTAACCGGCTAAGATCGGGGAATCTAGCTTCTAGGCTTCCGTCTCTTTTTTGCAACCAGTGTCCTGTCTCATGGGTAATCCATGCTCCGGCAAGACTAAGATTGTTGTTAATCCTGTATGTCGCATTATGAAGCTGCATACGATACGCCCAAGCCGTTAATCCGTAGCCATGAGTAGGATCGCTTGAGTCGTAAAAGAATTGAATGGTTGCGCTTGTACTCAAAAGTCTATTTTCAAAACTCCAGGATTTTGTCAGTATTGAAAATATTTTCCACAAACCCTGTTTTGTTGCGCAACTAATGTTTTCAGCAGTTGAGGGTCCCCAGTACGAGATTGGCGGAGTTCCCGATTGTGTTCTGATACGATAATCTTGTCTTAGTCTTTGGTCGATTTCGCTGCAAGACGGAACAGGCCCGGGTTTTTTATTATCCTTTTTACAACAAATCATGCTTGGGCTTGTTGGGCAAGTTCCTTGGCCTGTAATATCCGAACTTGGGCAACTACTGGCTATGGTACAGTAGCCATTGCATGAGTAAAGTTTTTGAGCTACGACGGTAAGCTCTGGTGTTTGGTATTGCGAACAGTTGCTTGGAGCTGAGATTGAACAAATACTTATGGCAATAGAAATTTTTTGACTACTATTTACCTGGGGCGGAGTATATAAAGTGGAGGCGCTTTGCGAAGCACTAAAAACACCGCCTATTTGGGGAAGTGCCCAAGAATAGGTAATGTTTTCACTGCATTCGCTCACTGAAAGATTGGCGCCCAAATTATTACTTATTGTCGTAGGATCGGCGCTAATCGTCTTACATGTTGGGGGAGGCGTTGCTCCACTGAAGAGAACAATTATTATAATAATAACTACTAAGAAAAGTCCCCCTATAGCTAAAGCAAATAAAACAGGTGGTCCCCAAGCAGGAGCAGTTGATACGATTGCGGCTCCTATTGTTGCAACAGTCTGCCTGCCCAAGGCTGTTGCCGCTCTTCCTGCCAATTTTTTAGAAGCCTTTTTTGCTAATTTTGCCCCTTTCTTAGCTGTCTCAATGGCGGTCTTTCCCTGTCTTGCTTTTTGTGCGGCTTGATTTAGCCTATCAATTGCGCTTTTTTGCTGCTGGTCTTGGCTCTTTTCCTCTTTTTCCTGACTTTTATCCATAAGTTAATAATAGCAAAATTACGAATTTGCAGTTGGGTTTTCAGCTTGAGGCTGGTTTTGTTGCGCTTGCTCCTCTAGATTTTGCTCAATTACTTCCTGAGGATTCGAGGTTATAGTTTGGTGTTCAAATGATGCAGCAACGACCTGAATTGCCACATGGTTTTGTCCCGCAAAGAAAAGGCCTTCTCCGACATTGGCGGAAAGCAGTAGTTGTTTTTCGCCTGCTGTTAGATAGAAAACATCTGCAACCAAATCAACCTCGGAGGGACTTTGTTTTAAAAGCATCTGGATAGAAGAGTTGGACAATACCGCTTTTCCGTAATCTGTTGAAAGAAAATCCCGAACATCTTGGGTTATGGTTGTAAGTCCCAGGTAGTATTTTCTTGATCTTTTGGCAATTGAATAGACAAATGAGGCAGAGTCTTCATATTTCATCATGTACCAGGCTTCATCAAGTATTAAAAGTCTTTTTTTAAGATTTTTTCTAACCTTGGTCCAGACAAAATCCAAGATGATGTGCATTGCAATCGGCCTTAGCTCTTCTTCCAAAGCCTTGATATTAAAAATTGTTAAAGGATTTGAAATGTCAAAATTTGACTGCTGATTAAATATTCCAGAAAGCGAACCTTTGATAAACTTTTCCAAAATTAAAGCAAGATCTTTGGCTGCTGGATCTTCCATGCCAAGGAGGACTTTGTAAAGATCTTCCATTAGGGGAGGCTCTTTTTTCTGGGTATCTGGGTCTGTGGTTATGCCTTTTTGCCTATATGTTTCAACCAGGGCTCTATCCAGTATTGCATCGTGTGTCGCATCAAGCTTTCCTAAAACTATTTTTAAAAGACCATGGAGCGAAAGAATCTTAAGCCCCAATTCGTTTTCTCCTTCCTCGTACATGCCCGAAAGATCAAAGGGATTGATTTTTATAGCAGATGAGGGAGTGAAGGCAACTTCCTCTCCGCCAAAGCTTTCTGCAAGCTTTTCATATTCACCTTCCGGATCAACGACAATAACTTCTGTTCCGAACATAAACTGTCTCATAACCTCAAGTTTTATAAGATAGGATTTTCCGGCGCCAGATTTTCCCAAGACTACTTCGTTTGCATTTTCCAAAGAGTACCTATCAAAGATAATTAATGAGCCGTTTTGTTGGTTAACTCCATACAAGACTCCCTTGTCTTGGGTAAGCATGGCAGACGTAAAGGGAAATGTTGACGCAAGGGAAGTTGTATCCATGTTCCTTGTAATATAAAGCCTGTCTTCTCCAAGGGGGATGGTGGATTTAAAACCGTCTTCCATCTGCAAAGTGGCTGTTTTGGGAAGCAGAAGAATTGAGCTTAAAGTTGCGTTTAGCCTTCTTGATGCCTCATTTAACTCCTCAAGGCTTTCGGAAACTAGGGAAACATAAAGACTAAACTGGAAAAACCTTTCAACTCCCTTGGCAAGCTCTTCTTGGACGGAAAGAGCATCTTCCAAAGACGCGCTGACTTTTGGATCAATCTCAAGGCCTTCTTCTTCGTCAGATGCGATAGTTGCCTCCATCTCAGCAATTTTTCTTCGAAGATCTGATAAAACATCCGGAGTTTGGGAGGGGTAGATAAACATCGAAATATCCATTGTATGTTCAAAATCAATTACAGGCTCAAGCCAGTCTGGACTGACATATCTTGGATACCCTGCTATAAAAAAGGTTTTATGAAGTTTTTCTCCGATTCTAATGTTATTAAAATCAACTTCAATTGAGGAAGGAGCGATAATATCTGCGACAGAATTCATTCCTCTTTGTAAAACAGCAGTTCCTTCGGGGACTGTGTCTTGCGTCTTTTTCTTATTGTCTTTTTTTCTGCCAAACATTATTTCTTCTCCTTTCCCAAAACAAATGTGGACTGCGCTTCGCTTAATGAGTGGGATTTGTGCATAGCCTGCTCATTGAAAATGTCATAGAAAAGCTTAATCAATTTGTCTTTGTCCAAAATCTCTGATTTTAGGCCTATTCTTGTCAGCTGGCTTTTTATTGTTTCTGCCTTTACTCTTAGAGCCGACCTTGCCGACATTACAAACGCCTCTTTGGAATTTTTGGCAAGAGCTTTAGCTTCTCCGAAAGCCCCTTTTTCCAAAGAAGAATACGAAATGACAATATAGAAGTTTTTATCTAAGACAGTGTTTATTTTAATAAGCTCAGCCACAAAATCTTTATATAATTCAATTTGTTTGGCTAAGGCCTGGTTTTGTGTTTTCTTTGCCTCAATATCCAAAAGACCAAGATACGAGGAGATATCAACCTGTTTGCTTCTGATCACAATCTGGATCGGGAAGGAAAGCGAGTTTAAAAGGGCAGAATAAGAATAAATTTTTGCATTCTGTTCGTCTTGCGACAACAGCTCGAAATTAGTAGCCTGGACTTCAACTATAATGCAAGCGTTCTGGCTGCTTAAGACAATTATATCTTCAACAATATCGTCTATTTCAATAAACTTTTGCGTTGAATTTAATTTTAGGGCAGATTTTGCCATTTTAGTTAAATAGAGACCTCCTTAACTCTTCTCTTTGATCAACAGACATTACTTCAATGGGCAAAATCACGTTTCCGTTTGCCTCAAAAGCAATCGTGTCAAACCTGTTTTGATTTTTCGGATCTTCAAAGGTAATAGTATACTTGCCGTTATTAAGTGGCGTTGCCGATGCAAAATGCCCAAGCGCATTTGTTTTAAAAGCCCTGACCGCGTTTCCCTCATTGTCTTTTACCTCAACCAATATGTTTCCCAAAGGATTTCCTCTTGGATCCTTGATAATGCCTGTTAAGAGATTTGGAAATTCCGGTGTAGCCGGAAGACCTACGCTTTGGGTCATATTTTGCGGTATGCTTCGAACGTATTGTGTCTGTTTTTGGGGCTGCTCGGTTGCAATGGAGGGGGAGAACACCTGTCCTGGCTGGGCCCCTGCATTTTTTTGAATTTCAATCAAGCGTTTTTCAAGTTCCTGTTTTTGGGAAAGCATCTCGTTTAGTTTCTCCTGTAATTCCAAAACCTTTTGATGGGTTTCTGCAAATGATTTTGGATCAACCTGGGCTTCTTTTTCCTCAATTGCTTTCTCTTTTGCAATCTCTTTTTCTAAAACTGCAGCTGTTTTTAAAAGATTTTCCTGCGCCAAAGCTTCATCTGCTGTTTTTAGTTTCTCATTTATACCCAACCCCTGTGGCATCTGGCTAGGAGTTATGGGTTGTTTGGTTGCAAAATAATGAGAGGGAACATTGCCGGGATTAGCCGGTTCCTGTCCTGCGGCTGGGTATGTGTTTAAGCTTTGGAAGAAAACCGATTCTTTTTTATCAAGTTTATTCTTGCTTTTGGGAAACCTACTTAAGAATTTTTTAAACTGATCGTCCTGGAAACCTTTTTGGCCAGCATTTATTGCCACTTTGTTTGCCAAATCAGCGCCCTGTTTTTGATAGATGTATTGGGTAGGGCTAAAAACTGCTTTAAAAAAATTGGCTATCATAGAGTCCAGCGGCCTTCCTTCAACTGGGACAAAGGCAAGAGCAAGACCGACTAAGACAAATACTGCGGCAATGGGGATTTTGATAAAAGCAATAATTGGGCTTACGAAAAAAAGCCAGCCTATTAAAACTCCTGCTGCGATATAGGCAAACTGCTTGACAGTCATATCGCCTATAAGCTTGAATTGAAAGCCTGTAATGTCTTGCGGTATTGGATGGTTTTCCATAATTTAAAGACTACAAATAAGTAGCTATTACTATTGTTTACCGTGAAAAATATCATTTCAAGATTATCAAACTATGTCTTACATGGATTAAAGTGGATTAATTTTGTGTGAAAACTACGAGCCTAACTAGTCAGTTGTCCCTAATTTAATATATTTTAGAAGCTCTACGCCTGTAAAATCTGCGATTAGATTGATAATAAAAAACGAAAGAAAGATAACGGTAAGGCCAATTAATGCAAAAGTAAGCATTTTTCTCGCTCCCTCTACGCTTTTAGGATCTCCTCCTGAGTTGATTAATCTAATCCCCCCATAGATTATTAAAAACAAAGCAACAATTGCCCCAAAGATAAATGCCCAGTTTATGATAACCTTGATTATTATAGGGATACATGCAATAGTTGGGGCATCAATGCCTTCTGGTATGCATGCGTTCCAATTAACAGATAAAAATTCCATATAAAACAACAATAACAAAGCATTTAATTTATATCAAGAGGCCTATTGGGGATTTGGAGTATTTAGATTTGGCAGTTCAAAATTGGCAAGGCTAAAGCCTGGAATAAAGAATCCTACTATGAAGTTAAGTATGAAGTAGGAAAGGAAAATTATTACCAATCCCACAATCGCAGCCACAATATGTTCTCTTGCTCCCTGTACTGCTGTCTTATCTCCGCCTGATGTTAGCCACTTAAAGCCTCCCCAGATTAGATAGAGAAGGGCAACTATTACGGAAAGAATAAAGATTAGGTTAATAAGGCCAAC
>JACQHJ010000009.1 GCA_016199085.1 Candidatus Levyibacteriota bacterium
GAAGGAAACCTTTTTAATTTTGAAAAAAAATGTTGCAAAAAAAACAATATAAAAGACGGTTAAAATTGCAATAATATTCTTATAAAGAAGTCCCGCTACTCCAAGTGAGAAAATAAGATATGAGTAAATTCCTATAACTAGCGCTAACTTATACATATCCCTCCCCTACAAAGCAGATAAAAAACATAGATTGCTACAAGTACTGCCGACCAGACAATAAATACTAAGACAAAGATTTCTTTTGCCATAAAAGCCAAAGCTTGCTTCTTACCAAAAACGAATGAAAACTCATCATAATCGCAAATACCAGTCCCTCAAGTCCATCCTGAAAACCACGCTTTAACATAAAATTTAAAACAAATTTTCCTAAAGGATAATTTAATATACTAATAAATGAAGACCTAATCTTTTGCCCATACAGGTCTTTTGCCCTAATCGTTGAATAGAAGTTAATCTCTTCTAGGAACTCATCTACGGTTGGGTGGGGGAAATGGATTAAGTAATTTTCGAATTCATCAGTTTTGCCATTTATTTGCCATGTCTCGTGAATTTTTCCAAACCATATTCCGCTGTCTCTTTTTGCAAGACGCAAAAACTTAATATTTCCCGTCTCGCCTTTGTTTAGGGTTTTTCCCCATAAAACATCTTTTCTTTGAATATAATACCCCTGAGTATTGCTCTCCTTTGAATTGATAATCATTGTATTGATCTCTTCCCTAAGCTGACTCGTTATCCTTTCATCTGCATCAATAAACAGTACCCACTTTTTCGTTGTTTTAGATAAGCCGAAAGTTCTTTGCTTTGAAAAATCTCCGTTTAGACTATTTTTATAGATCTTGATTTTTTTGTTTTCAAGACTTTTTATTACCTCAAGGGTCCTGTCCGTTGAGAAATCATCAACAATTACTATTTCGTCAGCCCACAAAACAGTTTCAAGACAGTCAAAAATGTTTTTTTCTTCGTTTTTTGTAAGAATAACTACGCTTAGCATATTACCTTCTTTTTTCTATTGTAATTCCTTCCCTACTTTCAGACAATATATAGATAACTTCCCCTTTCCATTTTAACGGTTCCTTACCGTGATACCAGGAAAGATATTCGTAAGGAGCCGTATAGCTTTCAAATTGACTTCCCTCACCTTTTCCGATGACGGTAAAGCTCTTTGTGCCTGAATCCTTTATCATCCAAAGAGATGCATTCTCCCTGTCTTTAAGTGTTGGGCCAAATCTTTTTTTGGTCCCTTGGAAATAATCGTTTTGCAAGACTGATATTGCATTTGCCGTTATCAAAATAAAAATCAAGACTACGACAACAACAAACAGTTTTTTGAAATTTAGTAAATAGCCTAAAAATATTCCTATCATTAAAATTACCGGAACAAACATTGACATTAAGTATGCATCCGAGGGTGTTTTAGTAATTAATATCCCGGAAAGCAAAAAGACGGAGATAAAAACAAGAATTAAATACTCAGGTCTTATGGGTTTCTTGACAGAAAAGTAAAGCAAATGTGCAAAACTTAAAACTGATATTAAAATTGCAATCAAGGAATTTTGAATAAAAACAAGTTTTCTTACGAAATCGGATAAAAAGGTTAAAATTACAAAATATCCCGTAAAGTCTGTTTGACCTTTTGTAAAGCCAGTAAGGAATGAAAAACCCTTATACAAGATCCATCCTCCAAATACTATTGTCTGTGGAAATCCATTTTTAAAATCATATATCAGTATAGGAATCATTGGGAAAAAAGCTAAAACAGAAAATACAAAACTTTTTTTATTTAAAATATCTCTATGCCACGGTGTTTTCTTTACAAATCCGTAAAGTAAAATAAAAAGAAACAAGATCTCAAGAATTACTGTCTGAAGTTCAAAATTATAAAGGAGAACCAATGAAAGAATTATTAATGGAAAATATTTTGTTTCTCCTTTTATCCATTTGAGTAAAAAGTAAATAAAACATGCGATAAAAAGAGGTATTAAGCTCGTATGATATGCCATTCTACTGCTTAAAATGGCAAAAGGCGAAAATGCGTAAAGAATCGAAGAGATAAATGCAATTCTTTGGGAAAAAATTTCAGTACCAATTTTGTAAATTAAGACTATTGTTAAAACATCTGCAACTGCGCTGAAATAGAATGGAGATAAAGGATTGAAATCAAATACTAAAAATAATAATGAAACAAGATAGGTCCATAAAGGTCCCTGATGAAGCCATAAATGACTCGATGTTATACCTACAAGTGGCACATTACCTGTAGTCAGAAAGTCTTTAGCAGAAACAAAAAACCATCCTTGATCGCCTATGAAAGGAGCAAGGTTATCTAAATTATAGACTCTTATTAAAAGAGCAGATAAAAGAATTGAAAATAGCAATAAGTTAGTTTTATTTATTAAGAGAAAAGATTCTACCAATAATGTTTTTATTAGCCCGAAATGTTTTCTGAAGTAATAAAATCTACTTTTTCTAAAGATTTGGTCTCTGTTTTTCAAAAGTTTTGTAGTAGTCCCCCATTTATGGATTAATTTAGAGTTTGGGTCAATAAAAAGTTTATATCCTGCATCTCGTACTCTTTTGCAAAAATCAAACTCTTCAAAATAGAGAAAAAACGTTTCATCAAATCCTCCAACT
Source organism: Candidatus Levyibacteriota bacterium (assembly GCA_016199085.1). Taxonomy (GTDB): domain Bacteria; phylum Patescibacteriota; class Microgenomatia; order Levybacterales; family UBA12049; genus JACQHJ01. The sequence continues at coordinate 2,632 of JACQHJ010000009.1, forward strand.
TCATCGAATATTTTCTTACTTAACATTAATGCCGTTCCAGGAACATTATCGACCTGTTTAAGCTTATTTACTTCCCAATTTTTTACCCAATAGTCTTTGGAAAATGGATTATTAGGAAATAACCTATCTAAAAATGAAAATTTAAAGATTGCTCTAAGTGGAGTCGGTTCCTTAGCTCCCTGCTTCATAGCTTTTCCATCCTCTGTATATAAAATTGGGGAAATTACATTGACTTCTTTATTTTTTTTTAGTTTATGAAGTAACTTTGATGCGATGTCTTCTTTAAAAATTACATCAGGATTTAATATAAATATATATTCTCCCAAGGCATTCCTAACTCCCAAGTTTATTCCTGAACCATAGCCAATATTTTTAGCAGAAGGGATATATTTAATATTTTTATATTTATTCTTAAGCGAAGGTTCGATTTCTTTTTCCTCACTATTGTCTACAATTATTACTTCGAATTTAAATTTTGGTTTAAATTTAAGAAGAGAATCTAAGCATTCAAACAAATCTTTCTTATTTTTATAATGAACAATAATAAATGAAAACATAATTAATAAGGAGTTGCATTTTTATTAAGTTTTGCTGTTAGATATTGTTCTAACACCATTCCTTTGACTTTCCAATCCCAGTTCTCAACCATATTTCTCCTTGCTTGTTTGCCCATTGCATCCAAAACACTCTTATGTCTCAATAGAAAATCCAATTTCTTTGCAAATAGACTTACGTCTCTTTTTATTAAATATCCTGTCTTTCCATCTATTACTGTTTCTCTATGGCCTCCTTCATTCACCGCTACAACTGGAACTCCACACGACAATATTTCCATTGGAACCATTCCTAGCGGCTCTTTGTAGGAAACAGCTACAAAAATTCTTGATTTTCTATAAAGTTCCAATAATTGATTATCCGATAGCCATTCATTTTCAAAAGCAACAACTCTAACTTTAGGATTAGTTTTCATTTTTTTAATAACGTTTTCGAAAAAAGGGTATCCGTCTAGAAAATCATATGAACCTATAAATAGTAAGTCAAATTCTTTTTTTGTTTTCTTATAATCGAAATATGACGTATTTACTCCATAATGAATTACGTCTCCACGCATACCATATACCCTAGCAAACATATCTCTAGTAAATTTAGAAATTGAAATAATATAACTCGCTCTGTGTATATTCCATATATCTAAATACTTCCTGATAAGCCTATTTAATTGTTCATATTTTCTTTTAAAGAAATTGACTCCCTCCGCTTTAAATAGTTCTGGCTCATATATTATTCTGTAATAGGGGTCGTTGCAATAAAAAAAGCTTGGAACCTTTAAGAAATTTAAAATAAATGGAGATTCAATATACTGAGAAGCAGCAACATATGCTAAATCATAATGTTTACTACTCTCATTAATTACGTTAGCAATTTTCTTGTTTAACAGACATAGCTTAAAAAGCTCTATAGTGTCTTTATATAATCGAGCTCTCACATTACCTCCTACCCATTTTTTGGGATAAAATTTATAACTAAATATATTCGTGTAAAACTCTTTTTCTTCTCTAACTACATCCTCAATCGTAAATAGATCTACTGAGTGTCCTCTTTTTTTTAGTTGATAAGCAAATTCATTCGTTCCTCTCCTTGCCCCACCCTTGTGTAATTCATGGTAAAAAGCAATTTTCATTTATTTATTAAATAATCTTACAATTAGTAATACTATTACAGGAATTTCAACTAAGACAGATATTAAGGCTGAATATCCTGCTCCCACCATTCCAAACAACATAACCAAAGGGTAAATTGTAATTATTAGTGCCAAAAATCGAACAAAAATCATTACGGTTACATATTCTTGTCTTCCTCTTGATAAAAATAAAGCAGATGAAGGGCCTGTAATTGCCCTAAGTATTCCATAGATTGCAAGTACCTTTAAAACAGGAATTACAGATAACCATTGTGATCCCAAAACAACTCTTACAACTTCTGAGCTAAATATATATAGAAAACCACCCACTAAAACTGAAAGGATTATGGTAATCAACATTGTTTTTGTAAAAGCCCTTTGCAATCTAGCAACATCTTGTTCTATTTTTGTATAAACAGGAAATATTACTTGATTTACTACGTTTGAAACCTCTGTTATGGGAAGCATAGATATCTTATAAGCCATTTGATATATACCCAGGGATGATGCACCCAATAGTTTTCCCACCACGATATTGTCCCCATTTTCTCCAAAATAATTAAATATTCCGTATGCAGTAATCCATTTTCCTTTGTGAAATATTTCCTTAAGGTAATCCATCCTAAATTTGAACTTAGGAATCGGTTTAATAAGCACAAACGAAATAATAACTTCTAATATGGCACCTGCCAGTAATCCAAATACTAAGCTATATACCGAATGTGTTATTATTCCCAATATAATTGCTACAGCAGCATCTACGAAAAATAATACAGCTCTAAACCAAAATTCATACATAAAGTTTAATTCCTTCTGAAATTTTACTTCTGCAGGATTAATAAACCCTCTTATTAATGGAACCAAGCTTATTAATAAAAGTATTCCTAATGCCTCCGGTGTTTTAAAGAAAGACGCAATAAATGGAGATGAAATTATAATTAAAAGAAAAATAACTATTCCCCTTATTATAGAAACAACCCAGGCAGAGTCTAGATATTCTTTTATATCTTTTTTTACCTGAATTAAAATTATATTTATTCCGGTCTCGGTTAATATCTCCAAAAGTGCTAATACCAAAGAGGCTATTCCAAAAACACCAAACTGTGAAGGAGTTAGAACCCTTGCCAAAACAGCAATTTTTGCAAATGACAATATTCTCGTAATTACTCTAAAAGAAGACATCCAAGAGATGCCTTTTAATGCGGTTTTCGTATATCCCATATTTACTATTGAAATTATACCAATTTTGGCCTTATAATACATTAACTGCTCCTGTAGATGAAAATTAAAGCCTGTAGAGTTTGTGGCTCAAAAAATTTATTAAAAATATTATCCCTTGGAAATCAGTATCTTTCTGATTTTGTAAAAACGAATAAGAAGCCGAAATCCTTTCCTCTTAGCATATTTGTTTGCAAAAGATGCCTTCTTGTTCAACTTGATAATAATGCACCGCAAAAATATTTATATACCGAAAGATATGGATATAAATCCGGGATCAATCAAACAATGAAAGACGAATTAAAGGGTATTGCAAATGAATCCTTAAGAAAGATTAAAAAGACTAAAGATAAAGTTGTTGCAGTAGACATTGGCGCAAATGACGGAACGCTCCTTAGTTTCTATCCAAAATCTGTTCATAGAGTATCCGTAGAGCCTGTCAAAAAGCTTGCAAAAGAAAGCAAAAAATATGCCAATGAAGTTGTTAACGATTATTTTACTTATGAAGCATATTCAAAACATTCAAAAAATCTAAAAGCAGATATTGTATCTGCTATATCTTGTTTTTATGACATGGAAGAACCAAATAAATTTGTCGAAGATGTAAAGAAAATTATGAAAGATGATGGAATTTTTGTCATACAGCAAAATTATCTTGTCGAAATGCTTAGGAAAAACGCATTTGATAACATTGTTCATGAACATTTGGAATATTACTCTTTGCTTTCCTTAAATAATTTACTTGCAAGACATAACTTGGAAGTGTTTGATGTTGAGCTAAGAGATCTAAACGGAGGAAGTTTCAGAACATATATTGCTCAGAAAGGTAAAAGAAGGATTAGCAAGAACGTATTGAAAATGCAGGTCCTGGAAAAACGGCTTAGGCTAACAAATAAAAAGGTTTATAAAGATTTTGCTAAAAGAATAAAGGAAAATAAAGAAAAAATATTAAACTTCATTAAAAAAGAAGTCAAAAGAGGAAAAACAATCTACCTATATGGCGCGTCAACCAGGGGAAATACTCTCCTTCAGTATTTAGGGCTTGGGACAAAATATATTCCCTTTGCCGTCGAAAGAAATCCTGAAAAATGGGGAAAGAAAATTGCATCTGTTGGAATTCCAATCATTTCCGAGGAAAAGGCCAGAAAAGATAAACCAGATTATATGCTAGTTTTACCTTGGTTTTTTAAAACTGAATTCTTAAAACGCGAAGGGACATATTTGAAAGGTGGCGGACATTTTATTTTCCCCCTTCCAAAAATCGACGTGGTCTAATTTAACCTGCAATCCTCATTTTCAGAACAAACAAAAGGGAATTTAGAAGCTCTGCACTATTTACATTAGACTTACCATATTTCCTAAAGTTCCACGTAATAGGAACTTCTCCAATCCTAAAACCTTCCTTATAAAGCTTATACAAAACCTCTGAGAGAGTAATAAACCCTTTTGCTTTAATTTTGGTTTTTGTTAAATATAAAACAGCATCTCTGCTATATAGCCTAAAACCACTTGTGAAATCAGAAGCCTGGACGCCTAACCAGCTTCTTAAAAAAATATTAATCACCCTACTTAATATTGTTCTATTTTTGGCAATATTTTTTATTCTTCCACCGGGTAAATATCTTGAACCTATAATCAAATCAAATTTTCCACTGTCTTTTTTTTCCATAAATCTTTTAAACTCTGCCGGATCATGAGCGAGATCTGAGTCCATTTCAAAAACATAATCCATGTTTTTATCCTTCAGGGATTCCCTAAACCCTTCTATTACCGCGCTTCCTCTTCCGGATTTTTTCATCCTAGAGATAAGGGTAATGTTTTTTTTATTCTTAACTATTTTCCTTAGTTTACTATTTTCACCCACAGATGAATCATCCACTATGATGACTTTGGCTTCAGGAAGGTACTGGGAAATTCCTTTTATTAGAATTGATATATTTTTCACTTCATTGTACGAGGGAATAACTATTGATATATTATTTTTCATAAACTGAAATCGAAACTGGTGACTGAATTATATTTGTAACAATAAAATATATATTGTCAGCAAATAAATTATAATACTTTAGGTTCGGAGAGAAAACCTGTATTTTTTTGTAGTTTTCTTTATTCAATCTTTCCACTAAATCTTTTTTTGGGGAACTTTTAATATATGAAACATTGTTGAAATCATTTGAGACAATGACATATTTAGGAAGAACTTTATCGGAAGCGCTTATAACTGAATACTGATATCTTGTAACTAACTCGCTATCTCGTTGTCTCAGGTAATATTCCTTTAATATAAAATCAGGCAACATTTGATAAATTGGTATATTTTCTATTCCTATCTGACTATTTGCTGGGATATTTTTAAGAATCCATGTAGAGGAAACCTCCCTGGGATCCTTGCTTACCTTAACGCTAATCCAGGATAGTGATTGTACAACTTGTAATAGCAATCCCATTATTAGGAATACATAAAATACCTTTTCTTTTTTATGTACAAGTCTTTTTGCAATAGCTGCGGGGAGCAAAACCATAAACGGAAGTAAAACTAATGCCCTATTGCCTCCCCCATCAAGATTGAATGAAACAGTACTTAATAAAAACAACAATGATCCTAATAGCAAAAACAATTCTAATCTGTAATTGCCAACTTTTCTTTTAATCACCCCGAAGAAAATAAGTATTAAACTGATAACTATTGATATATAGAAAGAGATAGTTAAAAAATATCCAAAGATTGCAGGAAACTCTTTAAGCATTAAAAATGCTACCACGGGGTTTTCAATGTTATAGACGGTACTTGTTTTTGGCCCTTGGACAAGGGTTGAATTAATTAGCTCAAAATAGTTCCCCTTCCCAAAAACAATGTCAGGTATACCTGCAAAAGCAAATACAAACAAAACAACTAAGCAAGAAATTAAGAGATGTTTAAGATTTATCTTCTTTGTAAAAATACAATATGATAAAAAATATAAAACAAATAAAGGCGCTGCAGTAAATTTGGTTGATAATGCCAAACCGCAAGATATACCTGCTAATATAAAGTGATTAATATTTCCGTTTACACCGTATTTTATAATTAAATATAAAGTCATTAATATCCAAAAAACTAGAGCAATATCATATTTGTAGTAATTGGTTAATAAAAGCCAAATTGGAGTAAAAACAAATAAAGAAACAAGAATGGAAGAAAATCGTCCTATAAATTCCTTAAACATCTTGTATAAAACAATTACTGATAAAACTCCGTATAAAAGAGTATGCAGCCTTAAGATTTCAAATAACGTGTGTTGCATCAAGAGACTATCTAATGCATTCTTTATTACAAAGGGGTTTACAATACTTGCAAGATAAAAAGGAATTAAAAATATAATCGAAGAAACAACATGGTAAAAAGGTATGTTTGCCGAACCGCTGATAAGTGCCGTCCCGTTTGAAAATAAAGCCCTAAGGGATTGAGAGAAATGCCATTCATCCATTGCATAATTAAATGGATGGTTTTGATTGGGAATTCCCCACTGGATTAGGTAAAGCATTAAAGCCGAATATACGAAGATTATTGAAAAAACTCCTTTATTGCTTTTTACTACCTTTATAATATTTTCTAAGGAAAACTTCTGTGCTACTCCAATAACAGTTGCTGAAATAACAGCTATGTCTGAAGTAAACTGAAGCAAGGGAAGATATATTAGCGCCTTTGGATCATTAACATATTTGTAGTTTTTGTTAACTGACCAGGAAATATAGAAAAAACCAATTAAAAACAATGTTAGATTAAATAAATTTGATTTAAGAATTGGCACCAAAAACAAAAGATATGCTACGAAAATGTATCTTAAAATAATATATATTACTTTATCCCTTATTATGTTTGCCTGAATATCTCCTAGGGCAAATCTGAAAAACATTTTAAAGGCTTGGTTTAAATTTGTTCTCGGCAACCAATAAACAATTGCATTTTTTTGAAATTTTATCTTATATCCTGCATTTTTAATTTTATTTGCAAAAGCAAAGTCTTCATTGTGAGATAATTTTTCATCAAATCCCCCAAGCTTTTTCCAAACTTCTCTTTTAATCGCCATTGATCTAGTTGCTGGAAGGAAGTTTTTGGAGTCAACTTTGTCTTCCATTACTAAAGCATAAGGAATAAGTGATTTTTCAAAAATATTTTTATACTTACCGTTGTAGTAACCGGAGGCTACATCTATTGAGGAATCTTTTTCAAAGGGTTTTAATATATTTTTAACCCAGTCTTTATCAAGTAGACAACCTGAATCTGTCAATAGAATAAGATCGTTTCTTGCCTTTTCTATTCCTTCATTTCTTCCAACAGAACGGTTTCCCTTTTTAAGGATAAACTTAATCTTTAACTTCTTGGAATACTCTTTGGCTTTTTTTTTAACGATTGTTTCTGTTTTATCCTTACTACCCCCGTCTGTAATAATCAATTCATTTGGGATAACCGATGAAGCAATTACTGAATCAATAAATGCCTCGATTGTTTTTTCTTCATTTAAAATGGTGCAGACAAGTGATATCTTTAACTTTGCCATAAAAGGTTGGTTGAAATTATATCATTCTTTAATTTAGAATACATTAAACACAAATGGATTTATTCTATTCACTTCTAAACAACATTAATCAAAACTTCTCTTACCTGAAAGAAGACTTTGTGGGGCTAAATATTGATCTCTCAGTTTTTTTGGGATTTTTTATTAATTTTTTATTTTCCTTGATTCTTATCTTTATATCTTTTGCTTTAGGGAAAAAGATTATAAATCTATTTACCAAGAAATCTGACAATGCTTCTTATTCATATCTTATCTATATTGCCATTGGTTATATTGCAATAGGAACCCTAATTGCAGTGTTGGGAATCTTTTCTTTGCTATCTAAAACAAACATATTAATTGTATTTGGAATAATTGTTTTAATTACAAATCCTTTTTCTTTTAAGAAAGACTGGCATTTATTGCATAAGTCAATAAAGAGTTCTTTTTCAATCCTAAAGAGGGACAAGTTTGTATTTATAGGGGTTTCCCTTTTTATTTTACTTTCCCTTGTTAATCTGATAAATCCTGAGATTAGAGAAGATCAGTATCATGTTGATCTCCCAAGAATTTACTTACAAAATCAAACCATTATGATTCCGCCAAAAGAAGATCTTCACGTATCCGGAAGTACGCTTCTTGCTGAAATGTTTTATACGCCCACAATTGTCTTTACCTCAAAAGAGTCAGCAAGATTTGTTCACTTTATCTTTTACTTTCTTACCCTATTTACGTTACTGGAATTTTCTAGACTTAAAGACTATAAATTTGCAGTATTTACGCCATTAATTTTCGTAACTGCCCCTGTTGTTTTACATGAAGCTTCTTCCATGTATGTAGATTTTCAATGGATATTCCTCTTCCTATTATCAGTTCTTATTCTTATAGCAAACAACAAAAAAGCTAGGTCCGTATTGATACTTTCCGGTTTTTTGCTCGGAGGAATGCTCGCCACAAAACTCTGGACCATTGTTTTTATACCGCTTGTGATAGCTTATCTATTGTTTAAACTAAAAAGGGAAAGAATATATAACAAATTTATAAATATTGTCTTGTTCGGCTTTGCTACTTTGATTGTGCCTTCTATCTGGTTTATCAGATCATTTATACTTACAGGAAATTTTGTTTATCCTGCTTTTACCAAAGAAATTTTACTAGACGGGTCTAGTTGGAATCTTCCTTTGTCTCATTATCTTGTAATAAATTCCACACTTTTAAATCCTCTTTCATTGATAAACGTATTCAGTCCTTTTTTCTTTTTAGGATTGATTTTTATTCTTTATGGATTTAAAAATAACTTTTCGTTACTGCTGAAGCTAGATATATTTAAGTTGTCTTTTATGTTTTTAATCCTATACTTGGTACTAAATTATCCTTACGGAAGATATCTGCTTGGACTTTATGTTTTATTTATTTTCATAGCAAGCCTGGGGCTTAATAACGCGTTACGGAGATTTAAATATCTAAATGGATTACTTCTTGCTGTTCTTCTTGTTTTCTTTTCCTATTACTTTATAAATTCTCTACTTATTCTTCCCTACGCATTAGGAATTGCTGATAAAAACAGTTATCTATCAAGAGTCTTAGTTAGGGATAATTCGAGTTACTATGATTTCGGAAGAAGCTTTGATAAATATATTGACAAACAAGACCTAGTTGCAATGTATAACTTTCATGGATACTATTATGCGGATTTTAAATATATTGATACAAACTATATTTTTGATAATGAAAATAGAAATTTTGATTTATTAAGGAAAAATGGAATTACTAAGCTTCTAACCCGCGGAGGAGACATAGAATGGTTTTGTCAGAAAATAAAATTATCTAATTGCGTACCCCAGAAATATTCTTTAATATCAAATTACTCAGTACATCCTTACTATTATCTATATAATATTAAGTAAATATGCTTGATCCTTATAAAATGGTTTTTGTAAATGTAATCGGCATAATATTGATTCTTTTAACTGCATTTATTTACCAGTTTATTTACCCAAAGAAAAAAGTAAATCTTTTCTATATTTTAATTGCATTTTCTATAACCGCCTCTATTAGTATTTTAAGAAAAGGTGCTTATGAAAGCGGAGACTTTAACATTCATATATATAGATCCATGGAGTTTTTTAAATCTCTTATGGAAGGCAATCTCATGCCCTCATGGGCAGGAAACCTAAATGCTGGATATGGATATCCTTTATTCATTTTTAATTATTCTCTTCCTTATTATTTTATTTCCTTTTTTCATTTACTTGGGTTAAGTTTTATTGCATCTTTAAAAACGTTTTTATTTTTAAATATGATTTTTAGTTCGATTTTTATGTATGTATTTATTCAAAATAAATTTAAAAACAATATTGCTTCATTTGTTTCTGCAATATTTTATCTTTTTGCGCCTTATCACTTAGTATCAGTTCATTTTAAAGTGACCATAGGAGAGATTCTAAGTTTTACTCTTATTCCTCTATGTTTTTTATTCCTAGATAAGTTTATTGAGAAAAATAAAACCTATTTCATAATATCTGTTGGGCTAATACTAGGACTCATATCCCTTAGTCACATATTTATAGCAATATCGTTAATTCCCATAATTTTTGTATATCTTTATTTTCACAACAAAAATCTACCGCAAGTAATAAAAAATTCACTTGTTGTTTTTTTTATAGGGTCAATTATTTCTTTCTACCAGTGGCTTCCGCCAATATTATATAAAAATTATTTATATATCAGTTCCCACCCCATAAATTTCAAAGAGCTTTATTATCCAAATCTTATTGATTTGCTTTTTTCACCCTGGAGATATGGATTACTCTTCCAAGGACCACAGGGGGAAATATCGCATTTAATAGGTTATGGCCAAATATTAATTATTATTAGTATTGTCTTACTGTTTATCCTAAAGAAGATTTCCTCAAAATTCAAAACCGTAATTTTAACGTGGTTAATAATTTTGGGAGTTTTAATATTTATGATGTCTCCCCAGTCAAAGCTGGTTTGGTCATACATGCCGATAATTAATGCTGCGGGACCACATAGGCTTTTAATAATAATTGCATTTATCATCTCCTTACTTGCCGGTTATCTTGCGTTAATTGTTAAAAATAAAAAGTTAATTTATGTTCTTCTTCTGATAACAGTTTTTTCTACAATTTTAAATTGGGGACAAAGAAGAGTTATTCCAAGTATAAACGACTATGTCTTGAAAAATAATTTGCCGTATAGCACTTATCAGGGGGAAAATCATTTCTATGCTAATACCAAATGGGTTGATGAAAAAAATCCCTGGTTTTCTAAAATCCCCAGCTCAAGAACATATTTATTAAATGACACAGGAACTATTAAATCCTCCACAATCACTTCTACGACTCATGAGTATATTGTTGATTTAAAAAAAGATAACATGTTGATTGAAAATACACTGTATTTTCCCGGATGGAACGCATATGCAGATGATAATGCTTTGAAAGTTTTTCCAGATGAAAAGGGAGTTATAAGTATCGATTTGCCTAGAGGGAAATATACCCTAATATTAAAATATGAAGACTTATTGCCCTTAAAGATAGCCAAAACGATTAGTTTAGCTCCTTTTATAGGGATAATAGCTTATCTCATATATGTTTTATTCAAGACTAATTCTTTTTCCAGAGTTTTAAATAGATTTCAACCATATTTTCCCAAGTTTGATTCTTAACCCAGTTAACCCCCCCGCCTAGATCGAGTGTTTTATTAGATTTAATTTGTTTCTCAATACTTGTTGCAATTTCTTTAGCGTTTTTTGAGATAGAAATGTATTTTGCAAACGGTGCCATTTGTAGATAATCTTTTTTAATGGCATTGTTGTATTCCGCAAAGATAGGAAGCTTTAATGCAAGTGCTTCAAGTATACCAAGATATCTAGATACAAATACATATTTATAATTGGGGAGATAATCGGTAACATTAGGAATAAACCCTTTAAAGCTCGCATCAATTTTGTTTTTGATGGCAGTTTTTTTTGCCTGATTCATAAGCTGTCCGTCGCCAAATATATCAAGGCTAAGTTTTATACCCCTAGTTTGAAGTATGTAAATTGCTTTTAAATACTCTAGGATACCTGTTTCTTTCTCGAGTCTTCCTGCAAAAATAATATCTCTCTTTATTTTCAAGTTTACCTTTCTCTTTTTAAGTAACTTTGTATCTATCGCACCATAAGTAACAAATGTTGGATTTGTTCCGTACCATTTTTTAAGAAAATCTCCTACGCAAATGTTTCCATTGGATAAAACTTCTGCAAGTTTATGCATAAAAATTGCTTTTTTTGATGGTAAACTATTTCCTTCGTAGCCATGAAATGTGACATAAACTTTTTTAAAAGGAAAAACAAATCTAAATGGAAGATACCAAAAAAATACATCATGACAATGTACGATGTCACTCGATGCAATAACTTTTATATGTTTTAATAGCTGTAACCATATTCTAAATTTCTTAAACCAATTGTCTCCCCCGACATCTATTCGTATATTTTTCGACTTTAGACCATTTTCCACATCCTTAGCACTTACCTCATTTGAGTGATAATTACTACTATAAGTCTTTTGGGAACTCTCACTTATAATGATCATATTATACCCCTTCCCTATTAATACCTTACTTATTTGATAAATATGTTTCTCTACCCCACCAAGATTGGGAAAAGAAGATCTAGATAAAAACAATATTGTTTTCATTATTTTCTTTTCATTCATTTTTAACCAATTCTGCAAAAAATGAATGGGCAAATAGAATATTTAAGGGGAAATATTTAGACAAAGGGTATAATCCAACAACAAAGTTGTACAACTCACTTCTAAAACCCTTATTTTTTGTCAAGAATCCCGTTTCGCTTTTTATGTTTCCTTTTAAATTATGTTTCTTAAAAAGACTCTTTAAATAAAAATAGTCTGGCTCATTGATATGTTGTTTTTTAGCCTCTGCTGTCCTTGGATCCCAAGGTAAAGAAGTATAGCTTGTTTTTTTTATTTTTTTATCCAACCAGGTAAGAAACTCATTCATTGGCCATATATAATATTTATAAGTCTTGTCTAAAAGTATTTTATTTGAACATGTCTTTATAAATAAAAACCCTCTTGGTTTTAACACTCTCAAAATTTCTTTAAAAGTATTATTTATCTCTTTTTTATTTAAATGATCAATTGTATCTATAAAAATAATCACATCAAATGAATTATTTTGAAACTTAAGATTGTCTGCCCTCATGACTGTGAATTTTACCTTATTTCTAATTTTTGAGGGATACCTCTTGGCCATATTACTAGCTATCTCAATTGCATCCTTGGAATAATCTATCGCAAATACAGAATGAGCTTTTTTTGCAATGTACAACGCCGAATCTCCCCTTCCACAACCTATCTCTAATACATCCATTGAGGAAGATAGACCGATTTTATCTATCATGGTCTTAACTTTAGGATTAAGGACACGTCCCTTGCTTTCTTTAAATTCTTCTGACCCTAAGCAAACATTATAATAATAATCTTTATTAAAATTTTTGGGACTAATGCTCATATTTATTTTTCTTTGAAATAGATTATATCATTTGTCATATTATGATTTATATATATCTGTTGACAACTCTTAGTTTATATATTAAAAATTATTTGTGAGATATATTACAGTAATAAAAGTATGCCTATGGATATTTTTTTTAAATCTTATATTTTTACTATCTCCAAATTTAATGCTAGCAAATACTTGCTCAGTAAATCCTGCTAATGATCCTTGTTGGGAACTAAAAACTCCAATGCCAATCTCTCGTAGGGATTTGGGAGTCGATGCAGATTCTAATGGAAAAGTTTATGCATTCGGAGGACATGATGGAAATGGAAATTTCCTAGGAATCCTGCAGGTGTATGACCCACAAAACGATAGTTGGATTACAAAATCTCCATTATCATTAGCTAGAAATGCCATGGGATTTACCTATTCTCCTTCAAATGGAAGGTTTTATGTTGCAGGGGGATTTAATAATGGCACCCTACTTAGAGATTTCTACGAATATGATCCTATTTCAGATCATTGGACAGAAAAGGCTCAAATGTCGATTGCGAGATTTGGGCTTAGCTTAGTAGCGGGAAACAATAATAAGCTTTATGCAATTGGCGGATCAACATCGGATGCCACCTGTATAACTACTATTGAAGAGTATGATTTAAATAGTAATAGTTGGTCAACTAAGACCCCAATACCCACTGGCAGATGCATGTCTAGTGCAATTACTACATCAGATGGAAAAATTTATGTTGTGGGTGGACATACTAGCACGAGTATTGGTCCCAGAACAGAACTAAATACTGTTGAGACATATAACCCTGAAAATGATAGTTGGACCATTAAGTCTCCAATCATTTATGCTAGATCCAACATTACGTTAGTTTTAAATCGCAATAAAAATATATATGCTATAGGTGGAAATATTGCTGGTCCTGACATAGCTGTACTTCCTTCAGATATTGTTGAGGAATATGACTTTCAAAATAACACTTGGGTTGTTAAATCTCCCCTTCCTGTTGGATTAGACGCATCTGGTGGGGCAACAGGAATCGATGGTAAAGTGTATATAGTTGGAGGCCAAACTTTGAACTTAGCTGCAGTTAGCACAAACTATGTTGGATTCACTCCCCAACCCCCTTCTTTGATACTTGATGTCCCCATATTTAAACAAACAGATCAATCATGGAAAAATCAAACATATGATAATGCACAAAAATGGAGCCCTTCATCTAAGACCATTGAAAAATGGGGATGTGCTTTAACATCGGCAACCATGGTATTGAATTTTCATGGAATAAATAAGTTACCAAATGGCACATCCTTAAACCCTGGTACGTTAAATACATGGCTTAAAAATCAAAAAGACGGATACGTAGGAACAGGTTGGGTTAATTGGCTAGCGATATCAAGACTCTCCAAGTTATCTAAAACTATCAACAATATTGTAGACTTTGATGCTTTAGAATTTGTAAGATTCGGGTCTGCAAATAAAAATCAGTTAAAAACGGATCTTGAGCATTCAATACCTGATATTTTGGAAGAACCTGGACACTTTGTTGTTGCAACAGGATACGAAGGAGATATTTTTAAAATAAATGATCCGTATTTTGACAAAAACACGCTTAATGACGGATATTCAAATACGTTTCTATCTTTAACAAGCTTTGTCCCCTCAGAAACAAACCTTTCTTATATAATGCTAACTGTTAATCCCGATATTAATCTTGTTGTAAAAGACCTGGATGGCAATATAGTCGGGGAAAGCTTTATCCAGCAACCTCTCACCGAAGAATCAAATCCTTCCCTAACTAACTCGCCTATTAGAATCTTCTATCTTCCAAAACCTGAAAATCAAGAGTATACAATTGAGATATCTTCATCGGAAAATAAAGCATATGATTTAAACATCCTTCTTTATGATCAAAACGGAAATGTCAATAAAATTTCTCAACCAGGACTTATAAGCGAAAACCAAAACGATGGCTATGTGATTAAATTTAACAAAGAAAACTCAAATAATTCAAAGGCTGTAAAACAAGTAAGTTTTCAAACTCTCCTTGACGATATTAACGAAGGGCGAAAGCTAAAGCTGATATCTCCATTTGTTGCGGAAAACTTAATTAAACTTTTGAAAGATGCACAAAAAAATATGGATAAAAATAAAAAGCTGGCTGCAAAACTTGAATTGACTCTTATGGAAGAGGTAATTAAGCCGCTTAAAAATACTCTCGTTAAAGAACCAGCTTACTCAGTCCTTTTAAACGATCTTAAATTGCTAAAAGGAAGCCTTTAAAAGATGTGGACTTGAGAGGGTTCGAACCTCTGACATCTTCAATGTGAATGAAGCGCTCTACCACTGAGCTACAAGTCCATACAGCAATTATACCAAATAGATCTAATTGACATTTGAGGCTAATCTTGGGACAATAAATTAAGTAATGGAAATCATAAGAAAAATCTACACATTTCTTCTTGATAGCGTCCAGACTTTCTTAATAGCTGCCGCTATTTTTTTAGTTATCTATCTCTTCCTTTTCCGTCCTTATGAGGTAAAAGGAGATTCAATGTATCCAAACTTCTACGACAAAGAGTATGTTTTGACCAATTTAATTGTTTTAAGATTTAAAGAACCTAAGCTCGGAGACGTAGTTGTCTTCAAAGCTCCACCTGAACCTGAAAAAGATTACATTAAAAGAGTAATAGGAATCCCTGGCGATACTGTATCTATAAAGGACGGGAAAGTATTTTTAAATAGCAAGCTTTTTGATGAAAGTAAATATCTTGATGAATCCGTAAGAACGCTTCCAGGAGCCTTTTTACAAGAAGGTGAAACAGTAACCGTACCTGATGGAGAGTATTTTGTGATGGGTGATAACCGGGGGGCAAGCTCTGATTCCAGGGAATGGGGGTTTGTTAAAAAAACCGAGATAATCGGAGAATCTTTATTTGTTTATCTTCCAATCAATAAAGCAAGATTTGTAGAAAACCCGCTTACTCTTTAGAAAGTATTTCGTAGAGAGCTTTTATCTTTGGTCCTGTAACATCAACGTCACCTTTGATAATGATTGAGATTCTTGCCTGAGTTCTTGACTGATACATTGCAACTTTGTTAAAGGCTAGTTTTTCTTCCAGTTTCCTTGCCATTTCATCGAGTTCCGGCACCCAGAGTTTGCTTAATTTTGTCCTCGGCTCTTTCTTTTCAACCTCACCCTTTGTTTGCCTTGCCATTTCTTCTGTCTCTCTTACGGTACTGTTTTCCTTTAGAATTCTTTTAAACAGCTCAAGCATCAACTTTGGATCTCCAATTGAAATTAGAGGCCTTACGTGGCCCTCAGTTATTACTCCGGCAACCAACGCGTCTTTAATCGCATCGGGCAAAGAAAGAAGCCTAATCGTATTTGAGATCGTAGGAGCAGCTTTTCCTACTCTTCTTGCAACTTCGTTTGTTCCAAGACCGAATTCCTCAATCAATCTTCTGTAGGCTTGGGCTCTTTCGATCGGGTTTAAGTCTTCTCTTTGGACATTTTCAACAATTGACATTTCCAACATCCCCTGAGGAGTCGTTTCCTTTATAACAACCGGCACTTTCTCCAAACCCAAGACTTTTGCCGCTCTCCATCTTCGCTCACCTGCTATGATCTGGTATCCCGCAGGGGTTTTGGCAACGACGATAGGCTCCAATATTCCCTGTTCTCTTATGGAATCAACGAGCTCCTGAAGTGAGTCGGGAGAGATAATACCTCTTGGCTGAAGAGGATTAGCTTGCAGCAGATTTATATCAAGTTCAAAAATTCTTTCTTGATTATCCATTTACAACCTCTACAAATTTTTTAGAATTCTGGTCTTTGAATTTAACTATTCCATCAGTTAGCGAAAAAAGGGTAAAGTCCCTTCCCATGGAAACGTTTTTTCCAGGATGCACTTTTGTTCCCTTTTGCCTTACAATAATGCTTCCTTTTTGGGCTTTTTGGCCACCATAAAGTTTGACTCCTAAGCGTTTTGCCCTTGAGTCTCTATTTCCTTTTACCGCTCCCTGTGCTTTTGTATGTGCCATATTGTTTCGTGAAAACTTACTTATTTTATCTTGACTTTTCACAGTCTGTCAAGATATCAAATTATATCTATTTTTTCTTTGCGGCAGGTTCTTTTTTCGAAGTTGTACTTCCTATTTTGTCTATTTGTACTTTAGAAAGAAAAGCTCTAAAACCGACTGATCTTCTGTATCTTACTTTTGACTTATACTTTGATACTCTTATTTTTTCTCCTTTGATGTTTTCAAGTAACATGCCTTCAACTTTTTCGCCTGTTACGGTTGGTTCTCCAATTTTTACTGCACCATCAGCTACCAAAAGCAGGACATCTGAAAAAGTGACCTTTCCCTTTTCCTGTGGCAATCTGTCGATTTCAATTATGTCTCCCTCAGTTACTTTATATTGCTTTCCGCCTGTTTTGATTACCGCGTATTTCATAAGTACCAATTATAGCAAAATTTCTAACCAATTTCTAGAATGTCCTTCTCTTTTAGCGATTTGTTAATTGAATTTAGAAGACCCAAAAAAATAAAATTGGACAAAAGAGAACTTCCTCCGTAAGAGACAAAAGGCAAGGTAACTCCCACAATAGGAAGTAATCCTACGTTCATGCCTATATTTACAAAAATCTGCACCAAAAAAGTGAGAAAAACGATTGCTGAGAAAGTCTTACAAAAATTATCATTTGTATTAAAAAATATCTGCAAAATCCTGTAAAGCAACACTGCAAAACAGATAAGTACAATAATTACCCCAATCATTCCAAGACTTTCCGAAATGGTTGCGAAAATAAAATCGGTCTGGCGTTCAGGCAGAAATCTTAAACTGGACTGGCTCCCCTGCCCGATCCCCTTTCCCATTATCATTCCAGATCCTACGGCAATAATTGACTGGATTACGTTATATGAAGTCCCAAGCGGATCAGATGACGGATTTAAAAAAGTTAATATCCTTTGTCTTTGATAATCATGCAAAAAATTCCAAAAAAGAGGTATCGTTAGGATAAAGGGAATCAGGGAAGCCAAAAAATATTTTAAGGGAAAACCAAGATAGATCACTGATAAAAAAACGACAATTGCGTATAAAAGTGCATTTCCCAAATCGGGCTGGAAAAAGATAAGAAAAAATATAGGCGTCAAGAATAGAAAAATCTTTGCAAAACTTCTGAAATCAAATACCTTGATCCTTGAAAGATAAGAAGCAAGGCTTATCGCCAAAAAAGGCTTTAATACTTCCGAAAACTGCAGTCTGAAACCAAGTATCTCAACCCATCTTACGGCGCCCCTACTCTCAATCCCTAAGATCAAAACAAAAGTTAAAGCAATTATAGAGATAATATAGATTGGTTTTGCAAAAACAGAAGCAGTTTTATAATTACTTTGGGAAAAAAATAAAAAAGCGATTATTGATAGGACAAATAAAGCGAGCTGTCCGCTAAAAAAAGTGACATTTAATGAAAAAAGAGTAACAAGACTTAAGGCGACTAATATTAAAACAGGAATTACTAAAATAAAGTCTATCTCTTTTAGTAGTCTAATCATCTTTTGAGACTGAAAACTTATCCTGGGCAATTATTTTACTGACCAATGCCTTTTTCTTGATATATTCCTCGTGTTCCACCGGCCAGTAAGGAATTTTTACGGTTACTTTCTCATTTGTCTTTGTACCTAAGGCTTTTCTTTCTTCCTGAATTTTTCTGACGATATCCCTTGCCAGACCAAACTGCAGATCCAAATTATCATCGCTTGTCCTTGCCAAAAGCTGGTAAATATCTGTTTTTTTGTCAAAGGTAAGATCGTAGACATTTATTTCATCCTTAACAATCTTTAAAACATCGTCAGAAACTTTTCTTGGACCGCTGTATTGCATTTTCACTATTGGAATTCTAACTTTAACCTCTGCCTGCTTTCTGAGTGCGTGAGCAACCTCAACAATCTGTCTTCCGTAAAAAACTTCCTCTTCCAATGTTTTATCTATAAGCTTTTCATCTATCTTGGGCCAGTCGGAAAGGTGAACTGACTCTTTACCTGTTAAATTTGTATATATCTCCTCTGAGATAAAAGGGATAAAAGGAGCTAGAATTTTGGAAAGATTTACCAAAATAAAATATAAAGTCTTATAACAATCGTCTTTGTCCTCTTGATCTTGTGCCGACGGTCCGATTCTGTCCCTGCTTCTTCGAACATACCAAAGCGAAAGGTCACTTACAAAGTTTTCTATTTCTCCTGCAGCTTTTTGCGCGCTATATTCCTCCAAAGATTTTGTGACAATACCAATAGTGTTGTTAAACCTAGAAAGAATCCAAATGTCTAATATGTGTTTGGGTTTTAGCTTTATCGCCTTTGCCGGTTTCCATTCATCAACCAAAGCATAGGTTACAAAAAAGTTATAGATGTTCCAAAGCATTAAATGAAATCTTCTTCTGGTCTCATCTGCCCTGTGGTAGCCAAACAAAAGATTTTGCTCTGGATTATGGACCGAAAACATCCACCTCATAACGTCAACGCCGATTTTGTCGGCTCCCTCGTTAAACTCGATAGAGTTTCCCCAGGATTTATGCATGGGGCGCCCGTCTTCGCCAAGCATTGAACCGTAACCTAGAACTAATTTAAAAGGATTTGTCTTTTCAAGTACCGTTGACATGGCAATCATTGAGTAAAACCAGTTCTTAAACTGTCCGGGAAAGCTTTCTGTAATAAACTGGGCGGGGAACCACTCTCTCCAGTATTTTTTATCTGTCGTATAGCTTAGTTTCTTAGTTTTCGGATCAATATAGGTTGAGAAAGGAACAATTCCCGCATCAAGCCAGACGTTTCCAACGTCATTAACTCTTGAAACAGTTTCGCCACACTTTTCACATTTAATTTTTACTTCATCAATGTACGGTTTATGCGGAGAATGTCGCTCAAACTGGCTCCAGCCCTCAACAGCTTTCTCTTCCAACTCTTCTTTTGAACCAATGACTTCAAAGTTACCGCATCTTGCGCATTCAAAGATAGGAAGGGCAAGTCCCCAGTATCTGTTTTTCTTACTGATTAACCAGTCATGCATATTGGAAAGCCAGTCGATCTCCCTTTCAAGCCCAAACGAAGGTCTCCACTCAATCTTTTTGGCTACTTCCATCATCTGCTCCCTTAAGGTTTTTCCTCCCTTTTCTTTTATATCCATTGCTATATACCACTCATATGTTACTTTCCAGACGAGCTCTGTTTTACATCTCCAGCAGGCAGGGTATCTATGCGTATAGTGCATTGTTTTCAAAAGAAAATTACCTTCTTCAAATGATCTTAGGTAATCAATTATAATTTCAGGATGCTTTTTGGCATTCTCGCCAGAAAACCTACCCATTCCTTCTAAATATGAAGCATCGTCGGAAATTGTCGAAATAACAGAGAGTTTTTCTTTCTTTCCCAAATCAAAATCCTCTTTTCCTGCGCCTGGTGCAACATGCAAAAGACCTGTTCCTTCCAGGGAAACGACTATCTCACTCCCATCAACCACGGTGTGAAATGTTTCAGAGTTTTCGGCTTTTGCTTTTTGGACAATAGGTAAATTATCAAAAGGAGCTTGGTATTTAAGTCCTACCAATTCTTTTCCGCTGACTTCTTCTGTCTTACTCCACTGTTCTCCGGTTTCGTTTAAGATGTAATCAGAAACTGGGACTTCTTTTCCTTTTAAAGATCTTGTCGGAATATTTCCGTTGTCGTCTTTTCCGATAAAGATAATCTTTTCTCCTTTACTGTTTTGCCAAATATTGTACTTGTATTTTGTGTTTACACCTACAGCTACGTTTGCGGGAACAGTCCAGGGAGTTGTTGTCCAAACGAGTAAATATGTATTATCGTATCCTTTATCAAGGATCTTTAGTTTTAAAAAGATTGTCTCGTGGGTTAACTCTTTATAGTCCTCTGTCAGCATTTCGTGCTGGGAAATTGCGGTTTCACATCGTGGACACCACGGCACACTGTCTTTTCCTTTATAAATCCATTGCTTTTCAAAACACGTTTTAAGAAAATGCCAGATCATGTAGTTATTTTCATCGCTCATTGTGTAATATGAGTTATCCCAGTCCATAAACTGGGCAAGACGCTGACTCTGCTCTGTCTGGACTTTGGAAAACTTGACCACTCTTTGTTTGCAAAGATCAACAAACTTGGCAATACTTTCTTTTTTGTTTCCTTCTACGAGATTTTCGATATCTTTTTTGTTTCTAATACCCAGTTCTTTTTCAACTTCAACTTCAACCCAGAGGCCCTGACAGTCAAAACCGTTTTGAAATCTTTGTTTGTAACCACGCATATTCCAAAATCTCTGCCAGAGATCTTTGTACGTTCTTCCCCAGGCATGATGAACGCCCATCGGGTTATTGGCTGTTATAGGACCATCCAGAAAAGAGTAGAGTTTCTCGGAGTTTTCGTTTCTTTTGAGGTATTTTTCAACCAATTTTTCTTTTTCCCATTTTTCTAAAAATCCTCTTTCAAGTGAGGGAAAATCAACCTGCGGGGACACTTGTTTAAACATATTGTTAATTTTAACTTAAAATAACCATTACTTCAACCACAATGACTGTAACTTATATGTTGCATTTTCGAAAACAATGATATATATTCTTCTTATGCTAGCAACCTCAGAAGGATCAAGAAGATTTAATGGGATAAGAAAAGTTGTTGAAGATACTGTAGGAATAAGTGCTTTTAATTGGAGAAGAAATGACGCTAAATCTAAGGGAGATGGTAATGGAATTGCTGTCGCTTCTGGTATAGAAAATGCTGCTTATCAGGTAGCCGTACCCCTTTATTTTAGGGAGATTATTGATAGTTATAATAAACAGGAAGAAGCTCGCTGGGGACTAGCAATGTTTTATGGGTTAATTGATATAGGAGCGATGGGTGCTGCAATAGCATTTGCGCTGAATGCTGGAATAGAATCAGGCATAGGCGTCAAGGCAGCATATAATGTTGCGGCTTCTGCTATTCCTGAAGTTACAAGCTCAGTTTCAGGAAAAATTAGATCTCTTAGATCGTCTCGCAGCTAATTTTAGCTTAAAAAGGGGATTATTTCAACCTTACTTGTAACAACTAAAAACTTTACTAGATTTATATCTCTACCTTCTTGCTCTCCGAGGAAGAGCGGCATCGGGCACGAGTACGGAACTAAGCCCCATAAATCTAGAAAGAACAAAACCAGCATCAAGTATAGCTTCTCCATCAAGTCTATACCTAATATGTCTTGCCGTTAAATCTGCATCCAAGGGTGGATACTGCCTTACCTCAGCTACATTTGGTGCAATTACTTCTGCTTCTCTTCTTCTCCAAATTGCTAAACCATCGCGCTTAACTGTATCTTCTGATGCCACAGTTGTACCAAGAGGTAGAGGCGTTGACCTAATAGGTATTCCAAAAAACCTTGTTTGTATTTTCATTTGGGCTATAACATAACACTAAATGGTTTTAAAATCAATCACTACTTAACTAACCCTGAGGTACTTTAAGGAAACTGTCTTATAATATATAATATGGCGATGAATATAACCAGGGCTGAAGTTCCTGTGCCAATAATTCCTGAAAATCTGCCAGCAAGGATACCTGAGATTATTGCAAATCCTCCCTTAAAGGATCTTAGAATTGCTTATTCCATACCTGTTCATCTACCCAAAGAATACGCTGAGGGTTTTTTACAAAGAAATCTACTCGGAATGTTAAGCCAAAGGCTTTCTTTGGGAAATGCTATGGAAGTAAATTATGTTTTTAACGAAGGCGGGGGACATGCGTCCGAAGACTCCGACTTACCAGCTCCAACCGACAAAGATAAGCAGATTGAGAGAAAAGCAATAGGTTTTGTTAAAAAGGTGATAGCAGTACAGCGCCTTGCAGCTCTTGCAAGAAAGGCAGCAGAGCAGGGGGAATATAAATATCAGGCAGATTTAGACACTCTTGTAAACCAAGAAGAAGATCCAGAACAAAAAACAATACTTGAGCTTGCTGCTCAAAAACACGGTAGCGTTGCAATAAGCGCCATAGATGCTACGGAAACTGACCTGAGGTCATTAGGTTATAGAGGAAAAGCGATATTTAGATATAGAACTCTTGGGGCCGATTATGCAAAAGCAAGACTTCCAGATCAAGATTCTCTGTTTCAACTTTATGACGTGGATACTGTTCCCGCAACCAACGATACTACACAAAGGGTAATTGATTATTTCTTTAATGAACATCCAGATGCTGTTTACAATTTCTTATCAATGTCCTATGCCCTGCCAGGAACATGCATGAATTTAGTTTTAACTTCTCCAACGTATTCCACAGGTCATATGGCAACGTATAATCTAGAACCACAAACCTATAAAGGGTCTCCACAAATATGCTTTCGGATTGGCGCATTTAGCAAACTCAAGACAATAGGAACGAATATTTTTGATTCTTTTATGGATTATGACACCGCTAAACACCTTACATATTCTTTTGGACCTATTTCCTCTGCCCTTTTTGCAACATCTTTAACCAGTGATAGAATAGGATTTTCAGACGGAAAAAACAGAGATAGTTTAGGCAAAAGAAATGACTTTGATTTAATAAAGACCTGGATTTACGATCTTGAGGAAATAATCGCTAATGCGAATATGCATCCAAACGGTGGTGCTTCATCAGAAACTATGAGAAGAGATTTAGATTTTGCGTTAGAATATTATCAGCGCCAACAAAAGATATTAAGTAGATTCCATCGAC
Organism: Candidatus Levyibacteriota bacterium; assembly: GCA_016199085.1. GTDB lineage: Bacteria > Patescibacteriota > Microgenomatia > Levybacterales > UBA12049 > JACQHJ01. The sequence continues at coordinate 26,357 of JACQHJ010000009.1, forward strand.
TTGCAGCCAGGCAATTTATAAGGTTATATGATAAAGGGGCAATAACAATTCATGATGGAGAAATTAACTTTAACGGAGAAGATATTTTAAAAGCCGACACTTCTTCTACAACCCCTTCAAAACTGGATCCCAAGGGTAATAAAAGACCTTTTGGAAGAAGTATACTTTCATATATTTCTGCAAACAGGGACCTACTTTCAAAGCTTAAACCAGGGGATATAAAAGTTTTAAAATATTATTTGGGATTTTCTGAGCAACCTGAGTTTCCAAAAGGAGTTCAATTTACAAATTTTCATGGCGTACTTAGAGAATACTTCGGTGAATATTCAAACGATGTAAATGATATTAGCGATGTAGCTAATTTTGAAATATTAATAAGAGGTAAAGATAATAAAACTTCCCTTTTACATCCGATTTTTACCCAGATACTTGCTTATGCAATAATAAGAACTGTTTACTACAGAACAGATCCGCCAATGTTTGGAGATCAACATGATGACAGGATGCCACAAATTGCCATTGAGGAAAAAAATAGAAACAAAGCCTGGATTTCCCAACATCTAGATAACCTTTCGTAACTAGTTCAAATATTTCTCGATGTTTTCCAAATGTTCTTCATAGGTTTTTGAACAATGAATATTCTGAAGCCTGTCGTGCAGATAATAGAAACAGTCTGTTTCCTGTGGATTTAAAGCAGCTTCAATTGCATCAAGTCCCGGATTTGCAATAGGGTGCGGGGGGAGGCCATTATGCTTATATGTGTTATACAAAGAGTCTGTGTTTCTGATATCTGCTGGCGTTACAACCGACCACCATTTGTCATCAACCTTCCCCTTTGCGTACTGAATAGTTGCATCAATTTGAAGTCTTTGTCCTTTTAAGAGCCTGTTCCAGATAACTCCTGAGATAAGTTTCATATCGTCTTTTCCCGCTGCTTCTCTTTGAATTAAAGATGCAATCTTTACGCCCGTTGTCCAAAGAATGTCTTTTTGAGCAAATCCTTCTATATAAGGCCCTGCCTTTTCATTGAAATTTATGATCATTCTTTTTGCGATATCCAAACCGTCTTCCTCTGCGGGAATAAGATATGTATCTGGAAAATATACTCCTTCTACATAATCGTATTTCATTGCCGTATAAATATTATTCCACCTATCTAGCTCTTCATCGCTCCAGTTAAAAGTTACCTTTAATCTTTCTCCTATTTGTTCTTTTCTTATTCCTTCTGCAAAACTAAACCATTTAAGATCAGGTGGACCAGTTATTTTATCGGCAACCTCAAAAACATTCATGTTTTTAGAAAGATAATATGCCCCCGATGAAATCTTATCGTGTTTTCCTTTTAAGGTTAAAACAAAATTCATTACCCAAAAGGATTTGATAAAACCTTTTTCTTTTAGATCCTCAATGACAATCGCTTCCCCGAATTCCCGGGGAACTATAAAGACCTCAACTGTCTTTTTGTCTGAGGGAGCACTAAACGGGTTGAAAAATATGGCAAGTGAGAAAGTAAATACCAAAAGCGCAGCAATTACAAATATAATTTTTTTCATTAAGCGGCACTCTTGATTCTAGCTTATATAGAGCTTTTATTCAACATTACGGTCTTCTGACACTGACTGATCTTGCCCTTAATGCTTGTACTCTTTCTGAAGATGTTAGTACGCGACCTGGAGATGATGCCATCACTCTCTCGCCTGCGGTTGGGGTTCTATCGAAAGGCACAACTCCTCTTGCTTGCCAAAGACAACCATCAACTTTTACTACACTGCCTGGTATTCTTTGTATTGTTCTTTCTGTCTTTCCCTTTGGAATTATAATAAAACCTAAGAGAAGTTTTTGCAACCCTTAATTTAGGACTATGCTGCTGCCTGATGGGTTTTTGCCTTCCGTTCTTCCTCAACCCAGAAATCTTCTGTCTCACGTCTCCATTTATCATGTAGAGGTATCGAGATAGCCGTATCGGGAAGAACGAATTGTTCTCTCTTCATGTTTCTGGGTATGTTTCCAGGTTGAAACACGCCTTCTTCATCTGTATATCCCCAGACTGGCCCACCAAATCCGAAGTCATATTCCAATTTTCTCCTATGATTGAAAACAGCACATTTTTGATTAGGGGGCGCAAGCAAGGTAGGAAATACCTCACAGGGAATAAACAAACATTCTTCACTAAACTCTACCTGTTCCAGGGTTGGCACATCCTCATCTCTATCTAAGCTATATGCTCTTTTGTCCAGTCTATAATAACCTGGTCTTACCGGCATCGTGCCTCCTATTTGCATAATAACTTTTAAGGGCTCTCCGCTTGGATCATGTAATAATTCCCCTCTTCTAGGCTCATACACCGTAAGTATCATTCCGATCCAAGTTTGGCGGTAGTTAAGTAGAGGTGTTTTGAGAGTAAGATCCTCAGTTCTTTCAAGTCTGTCTCTTGCTTCTGTTATTACTGCCATTTTGGTTTGATAAAGCCGAGAAAATAGTAGCAATAGAATTTTAAAGTGTCAATGATTTATATTTTTAAAACATTCCGTAATTTTAAGTAACTGAAGTATCTTTTATAGAAGGCAGGGTTCTTTGAATACCAAGAGAATTCATGTTTTGACCAACTTCTGTTCTTGCTCTAGCTATAGCGCTTCGTGCTTGACGAGTTTGTGTCTTAACAACCCAAGAATCCGGATCTCTTTTCTCTCTTAGTTGATACAACCCATCCAATAAGTCCGCATGTAGTCTTGCCCTAATATCTCCTAACTGAGTAAGAACAAGAGGCTCACCTCGATCTTTCCATTTTTGCAATCTTTCCCCAAAGGCAGTCCTTCTAGCTTCTATTGCCATATTTAATTATTAAAATACCTGTTAGGAATATAGACTTTTTAAGAGGACCCGTCAAGAAGAAATATTTTTAAATCTTTTTGGGAAAAATGTTAGGAGTTGCCTTCTACTTCTTTTGCCAATCGCTTTCTTCCAGCATCTGAAATACGGTATAAAGTTTTTGTAGTAGTCATCCCTAAGTTTGTTCTACTCATGGGTAATAATTCTTTTCTAAAATCCAGCCCCATTCCCTAAGTCTTTTTAAAGCCCCATAAAACATTCCGAAACCACTCTTGCCAGTGGTGAGATCTGGTTCTATTTGTCTTATAAGAGAGTAACCTTCTACCTCAGGCTGCCTTGGATCAGTTTCCTGCAGATAATCTACAACTGTTAAGATTGTTATTTCAATCGGTGTCAGATAATTTGTCACTTTTACTGTTTTAGCTGTACCACTAGCGTCTCTTTGTTCTTCAAAGACATATGATCTTCTACCGTGATAGCGATAGTATCCATGTAGAAATGGGAGCCTATTTGGTTCCCGTGTTCTCTCATTTATCACGAAATTATAACAATTTAATGTAAGAAAATGAAATTACGTAAAACAGAGGAAATTAATTCTTAATAAAAAACCGCATCTTAACCATGCTTAAAGATGAATTCTTACATGTTCTTGTTGACATATTTACATAATTGTGGCTTAATTAATAAAGACTGAAAATATATATTCTCTTTGGTATAATACCATACCATGCCAGAAGATAAAAAAATAAGATTTATAAAAACGTTCTCGAACTTACCATTAAATATTAGGAACGAAATAATATATGTTTTTCCTGATAAAGGACCAATCACATGGAATGTGGCATTTATTGAAATCATAAACAATACTCCTCTTGGGAAAGAAATACTTGAAAAATTAGACAATCTTAACCTTATATGACAAACAAAGAAAGACAAAAAGAAATTATAGAATTAGTTAAAGCAAGGCTATCAATCTTACCTCCAGATGCAATCCTATCAGTTGGATCATTTGGGGAACTAAAAAAAGACCAAGTGATTAAAGAAGTTGAAAATAATACGGAAATAGGTAAAAAGATAGTAGAGGTGCAAATGGAATATTTACAAATGCTTAAAAAAGGAATTTTTTATGGCGAAGCTGCTAATAACTAGGCCACTTTACGAAGGCACCACTCATTACTTATTTTTTTGGAGTAATACTGTAATCGAATTTGCGAAAACAAAATCTTACGACATTTTAGATCTAAAAATAAAAAAGGCCAACAGAAAAACCTTGGAAAGTTATTTAAGCAATAATAAGCCAAACTTCGTTATCTTAAATGGACATGGTTCTTCAGATCTAATTGCTGGTCAAGACGATGAGATAATAATTAAAGTCGGGGAAAATGAGAAAATACTAAAAGGAACTATTGTATATGCTTTATCCTGTAAAACAGGACAGATATTGGGTCCTAAAAGTATCGATGGAGGAACCATATCTTATATTGGATACAAAGAAGATTTTAGCTTTTGGGGAAATTCAAGTTATACTGCGAGACCACATACCGACCCGAGAGCTAAGTTATTTTTTGAACCTTCAAATTTAATTCCATTATCTCTTCTTAAAGGACATAATGTAAGGGAAGCTTGTGAGAAAGCTAAAAACGCATTTAGAGAGAATGCAATAAAATTAATCACATCTGATTCACCAGATAAATTTGTTGTTCCAGATTTAATATGGAATATGGTTCATTTATCAAGTTTTGGCGATGATAATGCTAAAGTAGAACAATAATACATTATGCCAAATGCAATTTATTCACTTGAGGGTATAAATCTCTAATTCTTATTCCTTAAGAATGCGGGAATATCCCATGTGTCATCCTCTTCTTCCTCAACTGGCGGTTGAGGGGGGATGTTTTGATTTTGATTCGCGTTTGTCTGTTGCTGGTTTTGTACCGGCTCTTCTGTCTGGATTGGAGCAACAAACTCTCTAAGCACTTGTCTTGTCTGATCAAAACCAGTTGCAACAACTGTAATTTTAATCTGGTCATGCATTGTGTCATCAATTGTTGCTCCAAAAATTATGTTTGCATCCGGATCTGCCTCAGAAGCAATGATTTTTGCTGCTTCATCAACCTCTGACATTGTTAAATCAGGTCCTCCCGTAATATTAAACAAAACTCCCCTTGCTCCCTGCATTGATATTTCAAGCAATGGTGAGGAAACAGATGATCTTGCAGCAGTCTGGGCTCTGTTTTCTCCAACACCAGTTCCTATTCCCATAAGAGCAGATCCTGCATTTGCCATAATTGTTTTTACATCAGCAAAGTCTACGTTGATAAGACCGGGAAGAGTAATAAGTTCCGAAATTCCCTGAACTCCCTGGGTTAAAACCGAATCAGCAACCTTAAATGCTTCAAGTAAGGAAAGTTTTCTATCAACGACGTCCAATATCCTTTGGTTTGGGATTACGATAAGAGTGTCAACTTTGTCCTTTAACTGCTCAATTCCGTCTTCTGCGGCAACCATTCTTCTTGTTCCTTCAAAAGAAAACGGCTTTGTAACAACGGCAACCGTAAGCACTCCTAATTCTTTTGCAGCTTTTGCAATAATAGGGGTTGATCCTGTTCCTGTTCCTCCGCCCATACCTGCTGTTAAAAAAAGCATGTCTGTTCCATTTATTAATTCTTTTATTTTTTCAAAAGATTCCTCAGCCGCTTCTTTTCCAATGTCTGGATTTCCACCACTCCCAAGTCCCTTTGTTAAGTTTTCGCCTATCTGAAGTTTTGTAGCCGCCTGATTTAGTAAAAGACTCTGCGCATCAGTATTAACGGAGATAAAATCGACATTTACAATGCTGTTTTGCGAAATCATTGTATTTAAGGCGTTTGATCCCCCGCCACCAACACCCATTACTCTAATTTTTGCAAAGTTGGTTGTCTGTGGTTTTATTAACATATTAAATTATACGGGCATACTAACAAAAACATTTGAGTTTTGCAAGTTTATTTTAAGGCAGGAAAGATTTGAAAAAAGAAATAATTTTTGAAAATGTTTTGCTGTCAAATTTAAAGTTATTAAGCTTTGGAATACCGAAACCAAAAGATGACGATGACGACTCGACATTTGACCCGTACATCAAAAGCCCGATGACTGCCGAAAACGAAGGATGCTGTATTTCATCGATTATTCCCTTGATATTAGAAGCTATGGCAATTCTAACCGGCATCGCAAGCATTCTTTTGGCGCTGTCTGTAATCCCTATTGTCCTTGCTCCCCCTCCTGTGATTACAAGACCTGAGGGAGTTTGTCCCGCAAACCCTGATTTTTTAACTTCAATTCCAACCATGGTAAAGAGTTCATTTAAGCGGGGTCTTATTATTCCGTCAATCAGGGTTTTTTTGGAAACTTTCTTAAGCTCTTCGGAAAGAGCAAGAGGAGAAAGATCGACTTCATCTGAAAATCTTTCCGCAACTTTATCCTCAACCCCATCAGTACCCACTTTTTTCTTGATAGGATTTGATAAAAACAATTTTATTTTTTCCGCAGACTCTAAGGAGATTCGAAGACCTATTGCCAAATCATTTGTAATGTGTCTTGCTCCGATTGGAATTACCGAGGAATAAGCTACCGATCCTTCTACATAAATGGAAATATCTGTTGTTCCGGCTCCTATATCAACCAAAACTACCCCTAATTCTTTTTCCGTATCGGATAAAACCGCCATTGAACTTGCGTATCCGCTAAAAACTACAGCATCTAAATCTACGCCAACTTGCGAGAATGCTTTCTCCATATTTCTAATTGAAGTTGAATTTGCACTTATTATATGAGTATCTACTTCAAGCCTAATGCCTGTCATTCCTATCGGGTCTTTAATCCCTTCCTGTCCGTCAACGATATAGCTTCTGGGCAAAACGTGGATAATTTCTCTACTAGATGGCAGAGAAACAGCTCTGGCTGCCTCGATAACTCTGGTTAAATCGCTTTCTGCAATTTCTCCCTCGGGTCTTGCAACGGCAACGACCCCTCTTGAGTTAAGTGATTCTATATGACTTCCGCCTATTGAGGCAATGATGTGGGAAGCGCTGTATCCGGCCATTCGCTCAGCTGCCTCCAGAGAGCTGTTTATGGAAGTGACCGCCTCTTCTATATCGACAATTTGTCCCTTTCTGATTCCGTTTGATGGGACTTCTGAAACGCCTAAGACATTAACAAAGTCATCTACTTTTGCGATGACTGAGACAATTTTCGAGGTACCGATATCTACGCCTACAACAATTTTTCCTTCACTCATAATTACTTAAATGAAACGACAGGATTATCGAATCTAAAATCAAGCGATTTTAGCTTCTTACCTTCTATTGTAAGTCTTGAAAGCATAAGTTGTAAAGAGGTTATTTGGCTCGAAACATTCTTTTTTGAGGAAAAAATTATCTCGGAATCATCTCTTAATTTTACAGTCAACGACCCGTCGGAATTTGAAGTGACTTTTCCAAAAGAAATATTTTGTTTTTCCAACTCCTCTTCTACTCTTGCCAGAAGGCTTTCTTTTGTTTGGGACAAAGGACTTATAAAACCGTACGTATTGATGTAAAAGTTTATGTAAAGATAAGAAAAAAAAGTCGTAATAAGTCCTATAAAAAGAATTGTTATCAAAAGTATCTTAAAACCTTTCTTTGGACTGTATTTATTAATCCTTCTTTTTCGAAGCAACATCTTGTAACACTCCTATTACTTTTTCGGCCGCCTTCCCGTCAATCGGGTTTGGTACGTTTAACTTAAACAAGTTAATATTCTTAAGCATCTCATTTAATGCAGAAACAAAAGTCTGGGAAGTTAGGCTATTTTGTTCATAGACTTTGGATAGACCTAAGCTTTCAATAAATTTAGCGTTTTTAAGCTGCTCGTTTCTTTGCGAGAAAGAAAGAGGAATGAGAAGTGATGGTTTTTCCAAAAAAATCAACTCACAAACCGTATTTATTCCAGACCTTGAAACAACAATGTCAGAAGATCTCATAATTTTTGCAGACTCCATTGGATCAAGGAATTTTTTGGGAAGATATCGTAAGGCTTTTTCTTTGGGAAGGACCTTTTTGAGATTTTGTAAGTTTTCAAAATCATTAAATTCTATAGAGTCACCTGTCTGATGAACAATACGAAATGTATCCAAAAGCTTGCCTAAAGACTCCAAAACCAAGCTGTTTATCACGTGCGAACCCTGGCTTCCTCCGGTGATATAAAGGATAGGAACTTTGTTTTTTTCAGATTCCTCTTTTTTTACCTCTATCACTTCTTTTTTTAGAGGAAGACCCGTTAAAACTGTTTTACCTTTAGGAAAAAAACTTTGGGAAGAACCAAAGCTAATACAGATCTTTTTGGCAAACAAAGAGACCATTTTATTGGCAAGACCAGCTTCCAGTGTCTGCTCATGTATGACAGAGGGTATTCTAAGAAGATAAGAAGCCATTACAACAGGTACTGAAACGTATCCTCCAAAACCCAAAACAACATCTGGCTTTATTTTCTTTAAAAGCAAAACCGCCTGGGAAAGCCCAATCGGGATTTTTGTCAAAGATGAAATAGTGTGTCTCGTAAATGCTCTCTGCAGCCTTCCGGTATTTAGCTCAAAAAAAGGAATATTTAAGTCGTTTATTATTTGGTATTCCAAAGAAACAGCAGAGTCTGCCTCCATGGAATATTTTCTTCCGACATAAAAGACCTCATCATCCTTAAGATTTTCTATTACCGATAGCGCAGGGGACAAATGTCCTCCTATTATTAAAATTTTCATATTAGTTACTTTGCCTTTTAATATTTAAAAGTATTCCTATTGAAGTTAAATTGATAATAAGTGCCGTTCCTCCATGGGAAATAAAAGGAAGCGGAATTCCGGTCAAAGGTAAAAGCGCTGTTTGCGCTGCAAGGTTAATAAAAACCTGGGCTGCCAGAAAAGTCGTAATTCCTGCTGCCAAAAGCTTTCCGAACATATCTTTGGCATTTTTGGAAATCGCAAAGCCTCTAAAAATAATTAGTAAAAATACGCCAATTATCCCAACAGCTCCTATAAAACCGAGTTCCTCTGCAATGATTGCAAAGATTGAATCGGTTGCATTTTCAGGTAAATATGCATATTTTTGTAATGAATTACCAAGCCCTACCCCCATAAGCCCTCCACTACCTAATGCTATCAGAATTTGCCTGACATGATAGGATGATGCGCTAACATCTTGGTTAAAGTTAAAAAAAGTAGCAAGTCTTGCGGCCCTGTATGGTTCCAAAACGATTAAAACAATTCCTGCCAAAAACATAATCGGAAAAGTGATTAAAAGCTGGATCACATTTGCTCCTGATAGAAAATATAAAGTTACAGAAAGAGCAAGGATTATCGCAGCAGTTCCCATATCAGGCTCAAGCATGATAAGACCAAGTATCATCGAAAGAAGTAGTAAAAATGCCCCGATTCTTCCTTTCTCTTTGGAAGAAAGCCAGGCAGAAAGATAAATAGCCAGAGTAAGCTTGACTACTTCTGAGGGCTGGAGCGTAAAAAAGCCAAAATCTATCCAGCGCCTTGCTCCCAAAAGCTTTAAGCCAAAACCTGGAATAAAGACCATGACCAAAAGACCGATTGAAACCAAAAGCAGAGGAAGAGCAAGATTATAAAACCTGTGGTAATTAAACTTGGTAAAAAAGATTAAAGCGCCAAAGCCCAAAACTATCCAGACTATCTGATCTTTTACATAACGGTATTTGTCGGAAAAATCTCTGAATGCGACAAACGATGAGGCATCATAAATCATGAAAAGCCCAAAAATTGTTAAAAAAATAACACTTCCTAGAAGTATAAGATCTATTCTTTTCATTTATTAAAGAATGCGAGGTATAGTCCCAAAACTGCAAAAAATACACCTAATAACCAACCTCTCATTACAATTTTAGGTTCGTCCCATCCTCTTTTGAAAAAATATAGATGGAGAGGAGCAACTGGAAATATTTTTCTATGCAATAACTTTTTGCCAAGTATTTGGATAAGAGATGATCCAACCTCCAAAACAAAAACTCCTCCGATGACAGCAATTGCCAGGGTTTTACCCGTCAAAAGTCCAATGATTGCAAGGCACGCTCCCAAGGAAAGCGATCCGACATCTCCAAGCCAGATTCTTGCTCTATATATATTGAAGTATAAAAACGCGGCAACACTTCCCATCAAAACCGCAATGAAGACTCCAAGCCCTTGGTCAAGATTTGTAAAAGAAATCGCAAGAAATGCAACTAGACTAATAAGAAGTAATCCCGGAGATAAACCGTCAAGTCCGTCTGCAATATTAAATGCATTTGCAAAAGCAACGATTACAAAAGCTGCAAAGGGAATATATAAAAAACCTATGTCGGCAAGTCCTATTCCTTTTATAAAAAGGAAGGTGTAGTTTAGGTTGAAATACAAAACTGTTGCGGGAATCAGAGCCAAAAGCCACTGGATTATAAATTTATATCTAAACCTAACTCCTAATAGAAAATATTTCTCAGGCTTTGTAACGAGCTTTTTTGCATCGTCAAACATACCCAAGATCCCAAAGCTGATAAATGTAAAAAGGATAGTAAAAAGTTCCCATGGGTTGACCTGGATATTAAATATTCCAATTGACCATAAAAATACCGTCGTAACTATTGCAATGATCAAGACTCCTCCACCGAAAGGAGTACCGACTTTCCAAGCATTAAATTTATCAAAAAGTGGTGTGGGTTCGTTGAAAATATCAACAGTAGCCTGATGTTGACGCCTTAACTTCAATTTATATAAAAAGTCGATAAAGGGAATAATCAGAATAAATGTCAAAACCATGGACAGAAGTGTCAAACCCAGCAGTTGTGTCATATTTTGTTATTATAATCCCTTGAGAGTTTATATTCAATAAAAACTGCTCAACGCTTAGATTTTGGATATAACCAATGATGCCTAAGATATTATTTTGTATTTCGGAGTAATTGTTCTGCCTCTTCCAGTTCCTGCTTTGTGTTAATTCCTCTCCAGGGGATTTGACCCGCAGGAAGAGTTTCAATTCTCTCTGAGTTTTTTATGCCGATATCAATTATCCTGGTAATATAATATTCTGCTGTAATTTCGCTTCTTTTTATCTTGGGAAGATATTTTCTTAAAAACTGACTATTGAAAATGTAACAGCCGGGATTTATTTCTTTTATTTTTTGCTGGTTTTTTGTTGCATCTTTTTCTTCGACAATTGCGCTTACTTTGCCCGAACTATTCCTAATTATCCTTCCAAGCCCAAATGGATTTTCTTTTTCGATTGTTAAAAAAGTGAGACCGGCATTGGACGCTAAATGTTTTTCTATCAGCTTTTCGATAAGGTCTCTTTTATAGAAAGCGCTGTCGTCTCCGTTTAGAACAATTATGTGTCTAGCGTCTTTTGCCATTTGACGCATACCAACGAGAACTGCATGCGCAGTCCCTAATCTTTTTTTCTGTTCTGCAAAGCGTACTTTTTGTCCCAGGATATTCATTACGGAAACCTTGGCAAAGCCAACGACTACGACAATGTTTTTTATCTGTAAATTTTCCAAAAGCTCAATCGTATGAACAATCATGGGCTTATCGGCAAGAGGCATCGCTACCTTATTAACAGCTGTAGCATTCATTCTTTTACCTTTACCAGCGGCGAGAATTATGGCACCTAGATTTTTATTCATTTAAATATCATTTATTCTTTTTATCTTAGCGCCTAAACTTTTAAGTCTTTTTTCAAAATTTTCGTATCCTCTGTCCAAATACTCCAATCCGAAAAGTATGCTTTCCCCGCTTGCAACCAAAGCACCCAAAACAAGGGTTGCGCCTGCTCTGATATCGGTCATGGTCAAAATTCCGTTATGAAGCCTTACCGGCCCTGTTATTTTTGCGCCGTGGAAGTGATTTTTTTTATCGTCTTTAATATTGAAATTATAAAACTTTGCCGGGTTTTTTACTTTTGGATTATATAATTCAATATCCGCACCCATTTTTCTAAGTTCCCTAACATAATTAAACCTGTTTTCGTAAACAGTTTCATGCAAGGTTGATGCACCGTTTGCCTGAGTCATTAAAACGGCCCACGGTCCCTGCCAGTCTGTCATAAATCCGGGATAGAAGGTAGTCGTAACTTGTGAGGGCTTAAGGGGGCCTTTGTAGAAAAATCTTATTCCGTCCTTTTTAATTTCAAACCCAGCCCCGATTTTTTTAAGCATCTCCAAGAATTCTTCTAAGCCTCTTTTTGTTATATCTTTTATGAAGACGTCTCCCTGGGTGATGATTGCGCCTACTGCAAAAGTTACGATTTCGTTTCTGTCGGGTGCGATAATAAAGCTTGCCTTATGGAGTTTTTCCACTCCCTCAATAACTATTCTTCTTTTGTTTTCTCTGACAATTTTTGCCCCCATTCTTCTCAAAAACGCAATCAACTCATCAATTTCAGGCTCGGCGGCTGCGTTTTCTAAAACTGTCTTTCCTTTTGCCAAAACTGCTGCAATAAGCATTGTTTCTGTTCCTGTATGTGTGCTTTTTTCGAATTTATAATACGCACCTTTTAGTCCGTTTGGGGCGGTTGCATGGAAAAATCCGTCACGACTATCATACTTTACTTTTACCCCCATTTTCTTTAGTCCCCCAATAACTCTGTCTATCGGTCTTGCTCCGATTCTGCAGCCTCCCGGATTTGGAATTATTGCCTCTTTCTTTCTGGCAAGAAGGGGGGCCAAAAACATAAATGAGGTTCTTGTCTCGGCAGCTTTTTCAAGTGCAATTTTATTGCTGACGAAATCGTTTACGTGCATGACAAGACTGTGATCAGTAAACATAATTTTTCCTCCTAAGTGTTCTATTATCTCTGTCATTGCATAGACATCTGAAATCAAAGGAACGTTTTCAATATCAATTTCATCAGATGTAAGACAGGCGGCAACGAGCACTTTTAGGACCACGTTTTTAGAACCGAAGACTTTAACTTCTCCTTTTAACTTTTTCCCTCCGACAATCTCAAATCGTTGCATATTAATTTAAATCATCTGCTAGCTTATAGATGTTTCCAGCGCCCATAGTGAGCACAATCCAGTTGTTTCCATAAGCTTTTTGGTTGACATATTTTACCACATCGTAAAGATCTGAAAAATGAAAAACATTACTTGATAGCTTGGCAATTTCATCTAATAGAAGTTTTGAAGAGACAGATTCATCTATAGGTTCTCTTGCGGAAGGATATATATCAACCAAAATCAACTCCGTTGCGTCTGCAAACGAGTATTTAAAATCCTCGAACAGTTTTTTTGTTCTGGAATAAGTATGAGGTTGAAATATGCACAATATCTTTTTCCCAGGGAAAGTCTTTTTAAAAGCCAAAAGAGTCTTTTTTATTTCTGTCGGATGATGGGCATAATCATCGTATAAAATTGCGCCGCTTGATAGATCTTTTATAAACTCAAACCTTCTTCTCGAACCTGTAAATTTCATAAGTCCCTTTCTAATTCTCTCCAAAGAAAGCCCGATTTCAAGACATACCAAAATAGCGGCAAGAGCATTTAGCGCGTTATGTTCTCCTGTAACATTTAACATAAACTCCCCGAGATTTGTCTTGCCGTTTTGTATCCAGAAAAACATCTTCTCTTTTTCAATTGAAATTTTGTCGATATAAAAATCGGCATTTTTGGAGAATCCGTAAGTTATTACTCTTCCGGAAACTCTTTTAATAAGACTTTCAGTTTGAAAATCGTCAATGCAGGCAATAAGTGATCCGTCAATTGCAATATTATTTGAAAATAAGTAAAAAGCCTCCCTTAAATGCTCTATGGATTCATATAAATCAGGATGGTCAAGTTCAATACTTGTGATAACTGCAATCTTTGGCTTTTGCCATAAAAGCTTAGGTGTCCTGTCATACTTTGGCTCTGTTGCGTATTCATCTGCTTCAGCGACAAAATATTTGCCTTTGCCAAAATGACCGCAGGAGGAGAGATACGGTACATTTCCCGTTCCTATAACAAAAGAAGGATCAAGCTTTTCTTCCCGTAAAATCGTTGCAATCATTGCTGTTGTTGTAGTTTTTCCATGAGTTCCTGAAATAGATATTCCTTCAAAGGATTTTCCAAAGATATCGCCTTTCATAAACTCCCCTACTGCCTGCCCCTGGGTCCACACATTTATGCCTCTTTTTTTTGCTTCAACTACCTCGATATGATCAAATCCGCCGTGGGCTCCGGTTGTAATTACAAGGTCTGCTGTGTCTATATGTGAAGCTGCAAAACCTTTCATGGGCTCAATTCCATCATTTCTTAAGGCAGAGTCTGTAATAAACTCCTCGTCAATGTCGCACCCGCTAACTTTAAAGCCTGCCTGCTTTGCAATTATGGCAAGAGGCGTCATTCCTACTCCTTTTATTCCAACAAAATGGATGTGTTTTTTCTTTTTCATATTGCAACCTTAAGATTTAAATCCGAAAGAATATTTCTGACGACTTCATACTCATCCCAAGGCTCTTCTCCGTTACCCAAGTTCATAGAATTTTCAGCCGCTTTTCCCGTAATTAAAACCAGATCATTCTTCTTTGCCATACCGATTGCTGCAGTTATAGCCTGTTTTCTGTCGACAATTTTCAATATTTTTCCTTTTGGATTATCAATCCCGCTTTCAATTTGCTCTATGATTTTATTGACATCCTCACTTCTTGGATCCTCCGTTGTCAAAATTACAATGTCGGCAAAGCTTGCCGAAATATCACCCATATAAGGACGTTTCAGAGTATCTCTTTCTCCGGCAGAACCGAATACGTGAATTATTTTCCCTCTAATAATAGGCCTTAAGCTTTTTAGAAGCTGCTCAAACGCATTTGGGGTATGGGCAAAGTCAATCATTACACCAAATTCACCCCTATAAACAAAATCGAGTCTTCCTTTCGGGAGATCAAAAGATAAAAGAGCCTTTTTTATTTCCTCATCCGAAAGTCCCAGGCTCTTACATGCAGCAACCGCTGCCAAAACATTATACTTATTAAATTCCCCGAAGATGTTCGCATTTGAAATATCGAAATTTTCCGGATTTATCTCGGAGCCTTCAAAAAAACCATAAGTAACCCAGTCTTTAGGATCCTTGCTGCTTTTTGCCTGATTTAAAAGCTGGTATGCGGCATCATCTTTATTAACGACGGCGATTTTTGCTTTTTTCAAAAGCTTTTCTTTTGTCTTGACGTAATTGTCATACGTCTTATGATAGTCGAGGTGTTCGCTTGTTAGGTTGGTTATTACTCCTATTTCAAACGGAACTCCTAAAGCCCGTTCTTGGTCAAGCGAGTGTGAGGTAACTTCCAAGACAAAATACTTTGCACCTTGTCTTCTTGCTTTAAAAAAGAGTTTTTGAAGAAGAAATGACTGGGGAGTCGTAACATGGAAACCGATCGGGTATATCTTATCGCCGATTACTGCTCCTAAACTTGATACCATAGAGACCCTTTTACCGCTTTCCTTAAGGATATGGTAAATCAGGTTTACAGTCGTAGTCTTACCATCCGTACCGGTAACGCCTATAACTTTAAGTCTTCTTGCCGGGAACAAAAACAATATGTTCCAAAAAACGGCAATAAAAAAATGGTAGATATTTTTAATTTTCTGCCACATGGGCGTATTATACTCCTTTTTGAAAATGCAAACAGTTAATATATAATGGTTTTGTGCTTAAGAACATAACATTAGGAGTCTCAACCGACCTAAAAGTAATCCAATTAAAAAGTCTTTGGGACAAAACTTTCGGAGCAATTAGGTTTAAAGATAAAATCCTTTCATTTAAAACGCGTTTTGGCATCCATTCTTTTTTTCTAAAAGCTCCTTTGGATGTTGTTATCTTGGATAAAGAGAAAAGAGTTGTAAAAATAAAAGAAAATCTTTTGCCAAACAGACTGTTTTTTTGGAATCCGAAACATTCCCAGGTTTTGGAACTGCCAAGCGGTTTTATAGAGAAATTGAGATTAAAAGTAGGGCACATAGTTGAATTTACTTTATAGTGTTTTAGCTCTGATCTTCTCCCAGAACTCTCCCCTTCTGCAAAGCTTTTTTGAGTCTTTTTTGTCTTGCAAAAGCATTTCTACTGCCCTTTCCAAAAAAAGCGTGTTTTGCGAACCTTTAATAAGCACTATATCTTTTGGTTTAATTTTTTCCAAAATCATTTTTTTACTTTGGGTAAAGTTTAAAAAGGAATAATTTTCAAACTTGTTTTTTGTAAGAATAGGTTCTATGTATTTTTGAGAAAGAGGTCCGATGAGAATTACAAGATCAAGAGTCTTTAATATCCTTTTTGCAACCTCCTCATGCAACGCTTTACTCATAGTGCCAAGCTCCCGCATATCACCTATTACTCCAACCCTTCTTCGCTGTTTTCCGATCTCAAAAACAAAGTCCAAAAGATCTAAGATTGGCGTAAGAGTAGCGTTGTTATACGAAGAATCAATCAAAACCGTATCTTTGATTCCTTTAAAAACAGTCATTCTGCCTGCCGGGAGAGAAAAGTCGCTTTCAAGCGTATCTATAGCATTTTCAACGTTAATTCCTTTTGTTGTGGCTGCAGCAATGGCAAGAAGAAACGAGTAGGCAAAGTGCTTTGGCAGAGGGTTTCCTATCTCAATTTTGTATTTTTTCCCTTTGTAGATAAATACGACCAGGAATTTGTCTACAAAATTTTGTATGTTTTCAATATAAAACGCAGCTTGCCTGTGGTTTGCCGAAACAGTAATCCTTACTGCATTTATTTCTCCTTGAAGGTTTTTAATGTTTTCGTCATCTAAATTTAGGACTGCAAATCCAGTTACTGGTAAAGAGGTAAGCAAAAGTCCTTCCTGTTTAGTCGTAAGATCCAAAAGATCCTTCTCTCTTTGGCTTTCTGATTTTGCCTCAACCAAAGGATCAAACTGCTGACTATGCTCATAAGAAATATTTGTTAAGACTCCGATATCCGGTTTTATTATTCTTAGAAGATAACTCATGTTTTTAGGCTCAAACGGACTGTCGATTCCCATTTCGGCCACATATATGTCAAATTTTCTAAAATCAAATAGAGCATGAAGCGGGGCTAAAATAAGCAACCTTAACCAGTCGGAAACAGTATTGGTTTTAACATGCAGACCTAGAATGTCCAAAGGCATTCCCGTCTCGCTGTTTTTTCCTTTACCCTGTTTTACCCTGTATTTCTTTTGCAAAATAAGATGAATAAAGTTGGAAAGCGACGTCTTTCCGCTTGCCCCGCCCACTCCAATAACAAAAGGTTTAATTTTTTTAAGCTGAATTCTTGCCAAAACCCTTAAATATAAGAGAATTAATTTAATAGCTAAACTCTTCATTTTTAACCTATGTATTATACCTTATTCCCCGCTTGGAGGAATACCGTAATAGTTAAGCAATGACTTGGCAATATCGAAAAACATTGGAGCCGCCGTTTCCGCTCCATAAATTGAGGTTGTCGGCCTGTTTATAATAACGATCATGACAAACTTAGGATCGTTTGAGGGGGCAAACCCGACAAAAGACGCTATAGTCTGATTAGGATCATAATGGCCTGCAATTGGAATAGAAGCCGTACCCGTCTTTCCGGCTATTCTGTAGCCCTTTACACGAGCCCAGGAGGCCTCTCCTTTATTAACTGCGTTTACCATGATTTCAGCCATTACCTTGGCGGTTTGGGCACTGATGGGAGTATCGACAACCTTAGGCTCAATTTTAATAAATTCACCCTCATTTCCTTCAACCGCAGCTACGACATGAGGCTCCATTCTTTTGCCTTCATTGGCGATTGCGCCTATGGCTGTTAGAAGCTCTATGGGCGTTATGGAAATACCCTGTCCAAAGCCGGTTGTAGCCAAATCTACCTCATACCACTTATTTTTTTCCTTAAAAGGAGCAAATACCTCACCTTGGAGGTCAATACCGCTCGTATCGCCTATTCCAAATTTTCCTAAATAGGAAAGCATCCTATCAAGCCCAAGTTTTTGAGCAACAAAAACCATACCCGTATTGTCTGAATGCTGGATAGTTTCAATCATATTGATGTTTTTTCGATATTTATCGTTCCAAGTATGAATGTCATAGCCTCCGATTGAGATGGGACCAGAGCAGATATCACACTTTGTTGTTGGAGTAACCAGTTTTGCATCCAAAGCAGAAGACATGATAAGAGGCTTAAAAGTTGAACCGGGCTCATATAAATCTGAGACAAACGGGTTTTTGTATGTTTCTAGAGGATATTCGAAATAGGTTGTAGGATCAAAAGAAGGGTAGGATGCCATCGCCAGTATTTGTCCAGTTTTGGGCTCCATAACGCCTATCATGCCTGAACTTGCACTGTATTTTTCTATGCCGGCCTTAAGCTTTTTCTCAACCAGAAACTGGATAGAACGGTCAACTGACAAGACAATGCTTTTGCCGTCAATTTTGCCGGTTGACTCATCCATTTTAGCAAGTATCGGCCTGCCAAACGCATCTGTAACAGTTGTTGCAACTCCGCCCTCACCCCTTAAGAGCCTGTCATAAAAACCTTCAAGTCCGAAATATCCCTTGTCATTTCCATCGTTGTCTTTTCCCACAAATCCTAAAAGAGTAGCCGCCATTGATCCTTCCGGGTAAAAACGCGTATATTGCTCAGCAAAGCCAACGCCTTGTAAGCCTAGCTTTTCAAGCCTCTGTTTTGTCTCTGTGTCAACTTTTGACTTAACAGGTACCCAGACCCTATCCAAGGATAAACTCGCGCTGATTGAGGTGACATCAGTGTTTAGAACTGAAGCTAAAACCTGAGCGGTTGCTTCTTTATTTTTAACCTCTTTGGGATTTGCGTAGACCTGATATGACACTTTATTTGCAGCAATAGGGAAGCCGTCTGAAGTCTGGATTTCTCCTCTTTTTGGAAGTATTTTTATGGCTGTTCCATATTGGAGATCACCTAAACTTTGTAATTCCTGCGCTTTTACAACCTGCCAGTAAAAAAGCCTCAAGACAACGAGGAAAAAAGCAAAAACAATAAGCCCCAGGCAGAATTTATATCTCCAATTCATCTTTTTGCGACTGGCAAACCGGAGTTTATCACAAAACTGGTTTTGCTATCTACAAATCCTAAAGTCGAGGCTTTGGAAGCAACATTAGATAAAGATGAACTTTCATAAAGTTTTTGGGCCAAGATCGCATTTTCTGTCTTTAGAACACTTACTTTTTCTTCAATCAAGGAAAGAGTGACTCCAGAGGTTGCAATATTGTTTGAAACATAGGTTCGAATAACCGAAAGAATCATTACGGCGACTATTAAAATTGTGATTAGTAAAACGCTTTTTTTCATGTTTAATTTTTTGCAAATACTCTTAACTTTGCACTCTTACTTCTTGAATTTTGTCTCATCTCCTCTTTTTCTGGCTCTATTGGTTTTTCCGTAACCGCATTTCCTAAATTTTGTTTTTCAAATTCCTTAAATATGTTTTTTACGATTTTGTCCTCTAATGAATGAAAGCTTATTACCGCTATCCTTCCTTTGTTTTCTAAAAGTCTAAGTGCTTGCGGCAGAGCTTTTTCTAAATTGGCAAGCTCGCTGTTTACCGCAATCCTTAAGGCCTGGAAGACCTTTTGTCCGATCTTGTTTTTATCAAAATCGGAAAGATCCTCCTTATACCCATAAGCTTTTGCAACTACTCCCAAAAGCTCATTGGTAGTCTGAATCGCCTTTACTCTACGCGCGCTAATAATAGTGCGAGAAATGGCACTTGCATGACTTTCCTGACCCAATCTATTAAATAACTCATATAACTCTCCTTTCCCTAGTACATTGACTAGATATTCTGCTGTAACTTGCGAATCTTGATCCATTCGCATATCCAGCGGCCCATTTTTTAAAAAACTAAAACCCCTTTTGGGCGTATCTATCTGATGGGAAGAAACTCCCAGATCAAATAAAACTCCCGAAACCTTTTCAAACCCGTTTAAATGTGCAATTTTCTCAAGATTTGAGAAATTCCCTTTAACTAAAACCAGGTTTTTGTTGGTAATGTGTTGGGAAGCAAAGTCGATAGCATCCTGATCAACGTCTATTCCCAAAACCACCCCTCCCAAGCTTAAAATCCTTTCAGTGTGTCCTCCTCCGCCCAGTGTCGCGTCTATGTATTTTTTCCCTGGTTTTATTTGTAAAAGATCTATTGTTGACTCTAAAAGGACAGGTTTGTGAAATCTACTCATCTTTTTTCCTACCCTCTTTATCTACAAGTCTTTGAGAAATCGTATCTATGTTTTTCTCCAAATGTAATCTGTACTCTTCCCATCTTCCTTTATCCCAAATCTCAACGTAACGCGACAAGCCTATGAATACGACTTCGTCTTTAATCTTTCCATAGTCTCTAAGATAAGCTGGAAGTATAAACCTTCCTTTGTTGTCAAGTTCGATGCTGGAAGCATTGCCAAGTAAGAACCTTTGGGTTTCCCTTGTTTCGGACTGAATAAACGGTCTTCCTTCAGTACCTTCAAGGAGCGCTTTCCAGTTTTCTTCTGATACAACAATGAGTGAGTTTTCATATCCTAGAGTTACAATTAACTTATCCCCCAAAATAAGCCTAAATTTTTTAGGAAATGCACTTCTACCTTTGTTATCAATTTTGCCGTCATACTGCCCTATTAACACTTTCTCCTGCCTTTCTTTATCCCACCTTTTCCCCTATTTTCCCACTTTTATATCATTTTGGCTTAAGTTTAGATGAGTGTCAATAGGCAAATGATGTGTTTTAGTGTCTATGAAAAACAAAAATCACTATATGTAGTGAAACTGGTGAAAAGTGTTGTGAAAAGAGGTTAGATACTGTCTAGGGTAGCACTTGACTGGAAAACGCTGCCGTCATCTTTGGTTACTTTTAATATAACCTTTATGCCTGAGACATCTTTATCGTAGTGACAGACGTCAGAACACGTACCCAAAGTGACTTCTTTTGTAGCAGGAGACTCTGAGACGTCAATCTGCCCTATTGCTCCTCTTGGAAGATCTCCGGCCAGATACGAAAGCTCATATTCAATGGCTGAAATACCCTGGGTATTGGCAACGCTGACTATAACCGTCTGGCCTTTGGGACCTGCTTCAAGAGTTAGGCCTAATTCTTCAGGCAAGATGGTTGGAATGGGTATTTCTGTAGGAAGAATATTGGTGTTTACGTTTTGGCCTATTTGATTTCCGTTTCTGAAAAAGACAAAGGCTGAAAGAAGAACAACTAAGGCAACGACAACTATACCTGCAATCTGAACTTTTCTATTTTTTAATAAATCCGGATTCATTGACTATATAGAGCATAAACAAAACTTTTTTGTCTGTCAATATTAGAAATTGTCTGGTATAATTTTAACATCCCAAGAATATGACTGAACAAAAACCTTCAGTGGAGATTAACGTTGTAAGCCCGGGCCTTCTGGTAATTCTAACCGGACCTACTGCTGCGGGAAAAACAGAGATCAGAGAAAGAATGGTTGGAAAACACAGGAAACTAAAAAGCTTAGTCACGACTACTTCACGGCCAAAAAGACCAAGCGAAACCGATGGAATCGACTATCATTTTATTGATCCCGAGCATTTTCTACAAAGAGTTGAACTTGGGCATTTTTTGGAATATGCAGAATACGGAGGAAATCTCTACGGAACAACCAAAGACGAGCTTGAGAGAGTGTTAAGAGGCGAAGTCTTAATGTCTACCATGGAAATATCAGGAGCAGCCAGATTCGAAGAACACGTAAGGGAGGCGTATGACGCCCAAACCGCAGAACAAATACTTTCAAGATCAATTACTGTCTATATTGACCCAGGCTCAGAAGAAACACAAAGATACCGCTTCATCCATAGAGAAGCTGGACTTGGCAACTTTGAGACAAGATTGCTGCAGGATAGAAGCATGCTGAAAGACTTTGGAGATAAATTTAAGCATAAAGTACTAAATCCTGACCAGGAACATATTGACAAGGCTATTGAAGGGGTAGAGAAATTATTAGAAGGCGTACTTCAAGTTCAAATTGGCAATCTATTCAGCTGATTTTAGATAGAATGTAATCCTTAAGTTTATCAATCTTTATCCTCTCCTGTTTTGCGCTGTCTCTATCTCTAACTGTTACCGTATCGTCTTCCATTGTCTGGAAATCAACCGTAATACAAAACGGAGTTCCAGCTTCATCCTGTGCAAAGTATCTTTTTCCAATGTTTCCTCTTGCGTCCCATGCCGTCATAAAATGGGGTTTTAGACTGTCATAAATCCCCTTTGCCTTATTAACGAGCTCTGGCTTATTGGCAAGAAGCGGAAATACGGCTGTTTTGTAAGGAGCAAGCTTTGGGTGGAGTTTTAAAAACACCCTTCCATTATCCTCTGCGTATGCATTTAGAAGGAAAAATAAAGCTGATCTGTCTACCCCGCCTGAGGCTTCTATTGTCCAGGGAGTAAACTTTTCCCCATTTTCATCTACGTATGAAAGACTGTGTCTTGATAGATCCCAGTCGCCTCTATGGTGAATCCCTTCAAACTCAGACCAGCCAAACGGAGCATTGTATTCAATGTCTTCTGCATATTTGGCATAGTGGGCGCGTTCACTTTCCTCGTGTTTTCTAAAGCGAAGATTTTTTGCATCCATTCCCAAAGAGATATACCAATCCATTCTTCGAACTTTCCAGTATTCAAACCATTTATCCCCTTCTTTATCATCAGGTTTTATAAAAAACTCCAGCTCCATCTGTTCAAATTCCCTGCTTCTATAAGTAAAGTTACCGGGCGTTATTTCATTTCTGAAGGCTTTACCGATCTGGGCTATACCAAAAGGAATCTTTACTCTTGTAGAAGAAACGACGTTTTCAAAGTTTACAAAAGCACCCTGGGTTATTTCTCCTCTTAAATATATCTCCGATTGTTTTCCCTCGACAATTCCAAGATAGGCTTTGACTAAAAGATTGAATTTCTTGGGAGGTGTCCACTGTGTTTTTCCTTTGTGGGTTTTTTCATGAGCTTTTATCTCATCTTCCTTATCTGCCCTAAATCTCTGATGACAAGTCTTGCATTCAACCAATGGATCTGTAAAAGCGTCTACGTGACCTGATTTTTGCCAAGTAACAGGATTCATCATGATAGCGGCGTCAATGCCGACAACGTCATCTCGAAAGCCAACCATTGATTTCCACCACTCCTCCTTTATATTTCTTTTCAGCAAAACTCCAAGGGGGCCGTAGTCCCAGGTTCCCGCAAGTCCTCCGTAAATTTCGCTTCCTGGGAAAATAAAGCCTCGCCTTTTACACAAAGCGACAATTTTATCCATTAAGTTATCCATCAGCCTTATAATATCAAAAAAACAGTAGAGTTAAAACAGTCAAGAAAACTGGTAGAGAATTGGCCTTGTCTTTAACTTTCTTTCCAAAATCTCTTCTATAAGCACTTTTGTGTTTACGGCAACGTTTGGTGAATGTCTGTAAAAACCTAAGAGTTTTAGTATTTCAATCTCAAACTCATAGATTACATCAGAAAGCTTTGGTGCATCCGAAAGTTTTTGTAAGGTACTTTTTAAAAGTTCGAATACTTCTTTGTTTTCCTCGTTTTCAGCGCAAAGTCCGTCAACCAATTCACAGATATGGAATGCGCTTCCGATTCTTTTAAGGTCTTTTTTTAAAAGGGGAAAGTTTTCCGTTGATTCAACTTCTGTAAGAAGGGGCATTGACCTTCCCTGATGGAGATTGAAAAATCCGTGATTTAAAAGCTCTATGTGCCCCGAGCGTCTGCTGGCAATTTTTCTTACGCCTTTTGCTTTTATTTGGAGTTTTCCCGCTGTTTTTGAAAAAACTGTTATGATTCTGTCGGCCTCACCGACATTTCTTCTTTTAATAACTATTCCCTCTACTTTAAAGGCTTTCATGTTTTATCTAAGATGCAAATTCAGTGTTTTATCGGCGGAGAGTTTAAATTCTTCAAGTTTTTGGCCACTAACATTTATTAAATATTCATTCGCATTTGTTCCAGGCTGTTTCTGAATCATTAAAGGAAGAACGGAATTGTTCGCAAGCTTAAACGGAAGAGTATAGGTGAGAGTAATCTTGGCAACGCCTTGAGGCCGAACGGTTACAAAGCCCTCAAAGACTGTTTTATCAAGCTCGTCATATGTCTTCATTTTTACCTCAGAACCCTGACTTGAGACAAGCTTACTTCCTTTTGGAACATAGACCCTAAACCAATCTCGCAAAACCGCATTTAGACAAAGATTGCCTCTTTCAAGATTACAGTCTGAAGGCGCAAAGGGATTTTTGTAGTTTACGGTTACGGTTTTTGTGATTAACCCATCTGACCCTACGTTATAGTCTGAGGTTACAGCCTCTGAGACAAACATGTTGGATTTTGCGCCGCCAAGATTTGCCTCGTTAATGTGAAGATAATCTCCGTCAAAGGCCATGATTCTTCCTGCAGCATTTAAGCCCTCAAGCCCTTCCTGGGCCTGGGCATTATTCATTTTAAAAAGAATGTGTTTTTCTGAGATTTGGGTAAGCATTGCCTGGAAAAGCGGTCCCCAATAGAGTTTTGGGGAAGATGAAAAAGCTTTTTGCATAATCGCATACATCAAATCTCCGATTATTCCTTTTCTGTTGGCTATGATTTTATTTGTAGGCTGATCTGCATAAACCTCGAGATTATAGATTACCTGCGGACAATCGCATCTTGGATCAATCTTTGTGTTCCATGTAGTTCCGCCCAAATCTATATCTCCTAGGATATCCATCGCTGCAACCATGGCCTGAGTATCAACTGCGATTACTCCGTCCACGTCTTGAGATCTGGGTGATTTTTCATAAAGCTTGAAAAATTCATCCATAGAGACTTTAAAATCAGGCGAGAGATTACTGTCTCGAAGGTTTAGATTGTTAACCTCAAGATATTGTCTTATTACATCCGGCGCTTTCGCCTTGCCGGAAATTGTGTCGTCAAGATTATAAATGTTATCCGAGGCATCAACGTGAACTACTCCGCTATCTAGTCTGAAATATGAGTAAGCGGTAATAAATCCTCCCGTAGGTCTTAACTCTTTATCGTTTTGGAAAATGATCAGGTATTTTTTCTCATCCGGCTCTCCAAGTAAAACAGGCAACATTTTAATAAGTGGCCTTGAACTGTTGATTAAAGTTACGCTTTGATCTGTAAGAGTTCTTAGGTTTTCCAACCCGCTTCTAATTTTCTTTCCTGGACCTATTGGCGGATAATGACCGGGTTCTACCTGATCAATTTCAGTCCTTATCAAGGATAGTTTATCCGCAATATCATCAATCTTTGGGGTAATTTTACTCATGGTTTTAACAGCTGTTTCAATTCTTTGCTGGGCACTTCCTCCGACAAAACTCCCTTGTCCTTTAAGGCCTAGCAGATCAGCATACGGCTTTATCGAATCGATGAGGATCCCTGCCGCATCCAAACCTTCAAAACCCGCATTCACAAGATGGTCTGCGTCGTTATAATACCAGCTGGCAATTGGAACAAATTTGAGATATCCCATTGAATGGAGGTTTTTCTGTACGTCTACCAAACCGTCTTTTGTTTTGGCAAGTTCCACTGCGGCAAGCTCAACGTTTTGTTTTTTAATAGCGTCAGCCGTAACTTTGGCCTGTGCATAAGTTACTTTTACCGACTGGTATGTCTTTAAGGCAGGAATAATTATAGCTACGACCGAAAGGACGACCAATAAGACAACAACTGCCAGGGACACCTGAAACTTTCTGTTTCTAATAAGTTTTCTCATCTTTTCCTTAAATTGAGGAAATTTTGAATTTGAAAAGGATTGCGGAGTGGAAGTCTTGATATCGGAAGCTACAGGCTTGGGGGTATCAAAATTAATCTTAGATATGTTATCCATACACAATATCATATATGGAAATACTAAAAGATGTCAACATTACAGTGCGCCTTTACCGGAAATCATCGCCCAGGGAGTCTTTAAAATAATCCAGAGGTCATAGATAATTGATCTTTTCCTAACATATGTTTCGTCCATTTTAATCCTTTTATCGAAATTTATCTCAGATCTTCCTGAAACCTGCCAATAACCGGTAACGCCGGGTTTTATGGACAAAACGACCTTGACGGCACTTTTTGTCTGAGGATACATTTTTTGCTGCTCGACGAGTTCGTCTGGATAATACGCCCTTGGTCCAACCAAGCTCATATCCCCTCTTAAGATGTTTATAAACTGGGGGACTTCATCAATTGAATGTTTTCGCAAAAAATGGCCGACTCTTGTAATTCTTGGGTCGTCTTTTAGTTTATAGCTTCCCTTTTTGTATTCATGGAAAAGCTTTGAATATTTCGGACTGTTTCGAAGTATTGCATGCGCGTTTTGAATCATGCTTCTGAATTTATACATCTTAAAAAGCTTTCCTCCTTTCCCCACTCTTTCGGGAGTATCGGCAAGGATCGGTCCTTTTGTGTCAATTTTTATTGCCAAAGCTACAACTAGGATCAGGGGTGAAAAAAGAATCAAAAGAGTAAACGAGAAAACTATATCCATTAGCCTTTTTAAAGCTTCGTAAAGTCCACTTTTTTTAACTTCAGTATAAGGCATAAGATTTAGGTTAAATCCTCGTGTGGCGTTCCGGCAAGACTTTCAACGAGCTTTTTGATTTTAGGAACAGATGTCTTTGGACAGACCAAGACAACATCATCTGTAGTTATTACAAGCATTTCCGAAAGGTCAATTCCGACGGTTAGCTGTTTTGTATAGTTAAACATCAAAGTATCCCTTGAATCTTCAACTATAACATTGCCTTTGGTAACATTCTCATCATCCGTTTCGCTTAACGCCTCTTTTAAGGCCTCCCATGCTCCGATATCACTCCAGCCGATATCTACCGAGATTACGTTTCCATACTCTTTATCCATTCTCTCGGGAATTGCATTATCAAACGAGATTTTTTCAATTTTCGGATAGATCTCTTCCAAAACACTTTCATATTCGGGGGTGTCTACCGCATTGTAGATTTTTAATAAATCTTTATATAAATCTGGAACCAAGGTTTCAAATAAGTGCCATAAGAATTTGGGCGTTGTTACAAAGTATCCTAAATTCCAGGCATGGTGTCCCCCTTTTACAAACTGCTCTGCAGTTGACAAATGGGGTCTGTATTTAAAGCTTGAGAAGGAATAGATTGGGATATCTCCGATGTCTTTAATTTTATCTCCAAACTCTATGTATCCAAGATTCTGACTTGCAAATCTGGGTTTTTGTCCTACAAAGACTATCTTTTTTGGATTTTCCAAAATGACTTTCTCTGCGGCGGAAAGAGCATCCCTGAATATCTGTTCTTCTTTAACCAGATGATCAGATCCCCAAAGAATTACAAAAGGTTCGTCTGGAAATCTTTTTGCAAAGATTGAGGTAACCAGTCCTACGGCCGGTCCTACGTCTCTCATTTCAGGTTCAATGATTATATTTTCCTCGGGAAGTTTGGGGAGCTGGTCTTTGACAATTGTTTTATAATCTTTTCCCGTTGATATGAAAATATCTTCCCATTTAAAAAGAGGGAAAAGCTTATTGACTGCGATTTGCAGCATCGACTGATCGCCGACTATTTTTTCAAACTGTTTGGGCGTATTTTTCCTTGAAAGTGGCCAGAGCCTTGTTCCCACTCCACCTGCGAAAATGACTGCTTTCATAAATTCTTATGTGTGTTGATAAATGCTTCTAAATTTGTCCGAAAGTACTGCAACGAAAATCTCAAAGCATTTTCTCTACATGATTTCTCATTATATAAGGAAACCTTAAATTTTTCCAATACTTTTATTAAACTCTCTTTACTTTGTTCATTAAAAAATTCGCCGGTTACTCCTTCTTTTACAATATCCAGTGCTCCCCCTCCCCTAAAGGCAATAACCGGCCTTCCGAAATAGTTTGCCTCAATCATAGTCAGTCCGAAATCTTCAAGACCAGGGAAAACCAGTGCAATCGAGTTTTTGTAATATTCAAATAGCTCTTGGTCTGATACGTCTTTAATAAATTCGATGTTTTTACCTGCCATTTGCTTTAATCTTTTTTCCTCTCCACCGCTTCCTATTATTTTCAAAGGCTGACCTGTTTCATTGAAAGCGGAAATTGCCAAATCAATTTTTTTATAGGCAACAAAACGAGAGACTATTAAAAAATATTTCCCTTTTTGCTTGGTCAATGGAATATTTGGGAAATCAATTGGAGCATTTATTACAGTTGAATCAAGGTTATAATATTTTTTAATTCTTTTTTTTACCTCATTTGAAATTGCAATTGTGAAATCCGGTCTAAGGGCAGCTACCTTATCAAAGTTTCTTAAATACGAAACAAGTGGTGTTGAAATAAACCTAAGCAATCTGTTTTTAAAATATATCTCATACCCGCTCCAAAGATAGCGTGTAGGAGTAAGGCAATAACAGATGTGCAATGTTTGCGGTTTTGTTATTACGGCTTTTGAGAATTCACTAGTTACCGATATTACAAGATTATAATCGTCAAAATTAAAGCTTTCAAAAGAAAGAGGCATAAGTGTTGCAAATAGCTCATGAGACGATTTTGCAAACGGAAACTTTTGTAAAAAAGAAGTTTTTACTTTAAATGCTTTTGCCCAAGGTGCTTTTTTCTCATCATAAACCGAGGTGTAAAGGACGGCTTTGGGAAAAATCTTTTTTAAGGATATTAAGACTCGTTCAGCTCCTCCCCATTTATTTACTCTATCGTAAACTAATGCTACTTTCATAAATTTCTATTGTCTGTCTTGCCATTTTATCCCAGGAAAAAACACTTACCCTTTTAAATCCGTTCTCAATAAGTTTTGCCCGTTTAACACCATCTTCTATTACCATTTCCATTTTCTTCTCTATTTCTTGTATATTGAATGGGTCGAAAAACATTGCGGCGTTTTTACAAATTTCTCTATGTACTTCTATGTCTGAGCAAACCACGGGGCTTCCAACAGACATTGCCTCAACCGCTGTTAAGGAAAATCCTTCCATAAAAGAAGGAATAACCGTTGCGATTGCATTTTTGTATAAAGAAAATAAATCCTTGTCGTTTGGATTGTTAATAAAAATAATGTTTTGAGATAGATTCAGCTTTTCTACCTGTTCCCAGATATTTTTGAAGAAATAATCTTTCTTTCCTACCAATACAAGCTTTATGTCTTTATATTTTTTTCTACCCACAAAGTTTTTAAAGGCAGTTAAAAGGTTCTCTACGTTTTTATGAGGATAGAAATTACCAACTCTTAGAAAGTATTTTTCTTTTATTAAATCCTCTGTTGCCTTCAAGTTTTTGTTCTCAAATGCACCCTCGTAGGTAACGATAACTTTATCGGGATGTATGTTTTTATATGAAGACAAAATATCGTTTCTGACAGCATTTGAAGGAACTATTATTTTAACCGAAGTTTTGAGTGCGTTTTTGATTATAAAAAGGTAACTTTGTCTTTTCAGAAGGTATAGCGGGTATGGAAGCCTGGACGCTTTTCCTGTCTTAATTTTTTTGGCTATTAAATCATGAAGGGTAATGACATATTTTTTCCTGTAGAAAACGGGAATTGAAAAGTACGGAAAATGAACAAGATCAAAATTGTACCCGCTAAGCTCTCTTGCAAAAGTTGTCTGTTCCGAAAGGCTATGCCACTTAATATCAGAAACTATAATTTTCCAATTCTTGTTTTTTACTGCTTTTTGTACATTTTCTAAATCATCACTTCTTACAAATATTACGTATTTATTCTTTTTGTCTATTCTTGAAAGATTTGAAGTTAGATTTCTAATATACCTTCCAACACCGGTTTGAGACCATAAACGTCCGTCAATTCCAATAAGCATGAGCTAATTATACAAGGGATAATGTTTTATTACAAAGCCAGAAGTTTTATATACTTAGATGATGTTCAATCCTATCCACTCGTTTTTTCACTGCCACAATATCTTTATCAAAAAAATCAATCACTGTGTCAACAGTCTTTTCAGTTTTCCTCACTCTTTTTTTAACATCTTTTACGTCAATTTCAATATCTTTTACTTTATCGCTCAGTTGGCCAATATCATGCTGAACCTGCATCCGCGACATTCTAATTTGGCTCTCAAGCGAGGTTTTGGCACTGGAGACTTCTGCTTCAATTTCTTCCCTCACTACTCCTCTGATTTGCTGAATATCTGTCTTAGTTAACATCGTTAAAGAATAGCTCAAACAAAATTAAAAATCAAGATATTATTACAAAGAGGACATATAGATTTTATTTAACTTATCCGAGATTATTTTCCAGTCGTAATTTTGTTCAACAAATTTCCTGCTGTTTATAGTCAGCTTTCTATATAAACTTGGGTCAAGAGCTAAATCTACAACACAGTTTGCAAGCTCATCCGCGGTTTCCGCAGCCAAAACATGCGTTTGGTTTTTAGCTTCCAATCCTTCAATTCCAAGATTTGTAGTTACGATACCCACTCCCGAAGACATAGCTTCCAATATTTTATAACTTGTTCCTCCTGCCGCCCTAAATGGAGCCAGAAGAATAAATGACTTTCTAAAAATTTCCCAAGTTTCTTCTTTATTGTTTGAATCAAAGGTTACGCTTGATAAACCTAATTCTTTCAAGCTATCCGGCAAGTTTCTTCCCACAACCCAAAGTTTTAGATTAAAATCTTTATTCAGCTGGCTAAACTTATCTATTACTTTTGGCCAGATTTCTTTTAGGATAAACTCAAGGCTATCTCTGTTTTGCAGCCATTTGAAATCGCCGATAAACAAGACTCTTTTCTCCTGCGGGATTGCCATAAAATCTCTAAATTTAAACTTTTCGGTATCAACTCCGTTTGGAATTACGGAAACATTTTCTCTTTTCATAATCTTTTTTTCGATATTTGAAACCGCAACAAGCTTTGTAGCCTTATTCCAAGCTTGTTCCTCTTTTTGCTTTATTTTTGCTACATCTATTAGAAGAAGCGGCTTAACCAGGGGGTTTAAAAGGCTGGCATATCTTTTATAAACCAAATACTCTACGTTATGCTCAACCAAAACAACGGGAATAGTGACTTTGGGAAGATTTTGGAAAACATAAAACGTCTCAACGTGAATAAGGTCAAAGGTTTCTCTTACCATTTCATCTTTGATTGCAGTCTGCATTTCTTCAGAGGTGTGTCCGGTAATTAGAAACGGGTTTGTGGAAAAACCGGTTTTTAAAATGTTTTCAATGCTCCATTGTTTTTTTCTTTTGACCGTAACCACCTTTTTGCAGATTTTTTCAACTTCTTTTACATCTTCATCCGTTTGAAAATCCCTTCTCTCACAAATTAAAGTAATTTCGTTATCCTTAGAAAGGTTTTTGATTAAGTTGTACAACCTGATATGGCCCCCACTATGAAGCGGGAACGGAAGATATGATGAGATTATCAGTATTTTCATGGCTTTTGTAAAAGATTAAAGATTACGTACTGATCGGTTGCCTCAATAATTTTAAACTGCGTACCAATTCCAAGATCGGTGTCTGTTGGGTTAACCAAAACAAGATAGGAAGCGCCCTTTTTTATAAGGTCCGCCAGACCGTTTTGAAAAGAAGCCCAGCCTTTTCTTTTTGTCTGGTATAAAAAGGAGGTATCTCCGTTATAGTTGGCAACTATCTTTGCATCCTTTGGGGTAAGCCTGTCAACTGCCTTACCTGCGACAAGGATTGATTGATTATTGATATTGAAAAAATCCCGAACATAGTACCAACTAAAGAAAAACGAAAAAATGGTAAGGGTTAAAAAGATAAGGTAGGAAACGGATTTATTGATATTTCCAAGAGGTCTTGTCAAGAAAACTCCCCCAATACCCATTGCCATAGAAATGCTTGGAATAATCAGAATCTGGTAATAATCATGCTGGACATTTCCTCTGGCAATTACCGTCATATAAATTAAAGACGCTCCTATAAATGACAATAAAAACAAAAGGTCTTTTTTAACATGGAGCCTTAAAAATCCAAGCATCAAAAGGGGGAGTCCGAAATAGCCTAAAATAAGTTTTGAGAGTCTTTCGCCAAATAACCAGTAGAAGAATGCCCCCTTGAATCTGATATTTCCTTCGTTGAAAAGCCAGTTACTCGCGGGAATACCCTCGGGAAAGGACTGCATCCATAATCTCCACAAAAGAAGAGGAATAACCGAGACTACCGCAAAAACCCAAAGCTGCCATTTTTTTAAAAATGCAAACCCGTATTTCTCAAAAGACAGATAGATAATCGGAAGAGTGAAAAAAAGAGCATAAGGCTTAATCAGAAAACTAACGCTTATAAAGAAAAGTGAAACGAGAAAATAAAGCCACTTTTTGAAGCCTTCTTTGTCGCTTTTTTCCAAAGCTACTCCGAAAAAGTAGATTCCCGCTAAAACCGCCATGACCATTGAAGGATCCGGAAGAATCGTTCTTGAAAAATAGATATTATAGGGAAGGAAAAGAAAGAAAACCAAAGACAGGAATCCTGCCGATGCTCCAAAACGGCGTTTAACTATTAAAAATAAAAAGAGTGCAGAAAGCATTGAAGCCGTTATCGACACGAGCCTACCCCATTCTTCTATAGTAAAAACCCCAAATGACTTAAAGAAAAAGGCTTGGAAAAAATTATAGATAGGGAATTCTACAAATCTTAAACCTTTAGGATTATCTATCCCCGAGGGTACATTGGACAAATCATCAAATTGAGGATGCAGCGGGTCAAAACCGTTGGTTGCAAAATTTCTGGATACCGCACTTGTGTCTGCCTGGCGCCAGGAGTGCCAATCGGCAATCGGAGAGTCAAATCTGTAAAGTCTAAAAATAAAACCTAAGACAAAAAAGAGAATTAAGAAAATTACTTCAAGTTTTCGCATCAATCTTATTTTACGTTACTTATAAGTCTTTATCAATTAGGCGAAACTACTGGCTGTTTTTCTGGATAGCGGTCTATCTCCCTAAGGCTTCCGTCCTCGTTAAAGACAAATACCCTGTTGGTAAGCGACAATCCTGCGCTTTGCAAAGCTGTGTCTACGTTTGGATGAAGGTATACTTTAGCATCCTTGTTTTGGAAAGCAAACCAGACGGCGTCCGAAATACCAACGGGAAATACCCAAGCGTCACCAACCCTAAGCGGCACATCTACGAAATGAAATTGCACTTCTCCCTTAGACCAGTAATCCGTGTAGAGTGCGTCGATTGAGATGAAAAATTTTCTTGCCTTCTCTCCTGCCCCGCTCCAGTCAAAGTATGACTGCTGGATTTGGATTATTTGGAAAAGGGAAAAAACAATTATAATAACCGAGACAGCTAAAAGCGCAACTTGCCTGCCTTCTTTTAAGAGAAATTCATAAAGCTTGTTAAGTAGGAATACAAAGATCAAAATTAAACCTAAAGATGCCAAATAACTGTATCTTGATGTGATATTGCCAAGACCAAGATAGGGTAAAAGGGAAATAACAAAAAAGAGTCCTCCAAAGACAACTATCTTTCCATCGTTACTATTAAAAATCTTAATTTTCTTTTTAAATCCGTAGACTAAGGCTGCTAAAGCTACAACTCCAAGTACCACCGGAATTGCCAGATTTGCCCTAAGCACTGCTCTGAGCGTCTCGTACAAAGGAAGCGCGCTTTGCCCAACTAAAACGAGTGAAACATAACCGAGTAGGTTTCCGGCGAAGTTGAAGGGAAGCATGACAAAATCATAGCTATAATCTCCGCTTAGCCAATGACTTTGGGAGACAAAACGAAGTAAAAGATAAATTACAACCGGTACAAAAAGCAACAAATAATCTTTTCTTTTTACAACTTCTCTTAAAAAGGACAAAATACCCTCCTTTGCTTTATAGGCAATTATTAGAAGCGGTATTACAATCCCCATCTCGTGAAACATTAGACCTAAAGAAAGAGAGATTACTGAAAGAATATACAGATACACTTTCTTTTTTTCATCCCACTGTATAAACAGTAGAAGCGATAAAAGAGCAAAAAAGGCTGTAAAAAGATGGCCTACCGATGATATCCAAAAGACTGCTTCTGTATAGCCGCTTAAGATTAAAAATAAGAAGGCAGACAAAACAGCAAGTAATTTGCTTTTAAAGACTCTTTTTGAAAGAAGATAGAAAAGAAAAGAAACACCAAAATGAAGAAACAGTGAAACCGCATGATAGACGGCCTGATTTAACCAAAATACTGATTCCATAACGTAAAAATAGACTTTTGTTCCGGGCCTAAAGAAGAATCCGTTTGATTGAGTAAAGAAACTTATTATCCTATCAAGGGGAGAACAGTTATTTGTACAGTCAGCCGCCCACCTAAGCCACGTATAATCGTCTCCCACGAAAAAGTTTGCAAGCATTGGTGAAAATAATAAAACGGCAAATAAAAGAAGATAAACAGCAATAGCAATATTTGAAGTAGCAACTTTTTTAAGTTCGGCAAATAAATTAACAGATGTTTTTTGATATAACATTAAAATCGCAAGCGTTACGCCGACCAGCATCCAGAGCACAAAAGCAATCTTTGACGCCTCAAATACATCTATTAAGGTCGCATTTAGAAAAAGCCCTACAGCGCCCCCCACAAATCCCAATACAAAACTTTTCGCAAGAGGAGATTCAATATCGGCAAATCCTTTCTTTATGTAAATTGCCAGGGATGTAAAAATTGAGAAAAAGGCTATAAAACCAAGTAAACCAATTTCTCCTAATATTCTTAGGTAATTATTATCAACCGCCAAACTGACAGATCCATAACCACTTCCAATTAGTATGTTTCTGCCAAAGGCGGTAAGAGCCCTTGGCCATTCACCCTGGAAACGCGTCGTAAATGAAAGATCATAGGCTGCCGCCCTTTTAACTACGAAATCCCCATGCAGTACAAGTACCTGCGCAGAAAAAGTCGCCTTAATATCCGGCGGAAGTTCATAATAAAAATTACCAAGTCTTCTTATAACAGGCGAGAGCGCAAGATTTATGTATCCTGTTCCCTGAGGAAGGCTTTCTCCGGTAGACACATTTGTAGCAAGTACCAGAGGAACTTCTTGCGGTATGAATTCAAAAGGAAGAAGCGCCGAAGCAGAGGACTTCAAAGTTTCCGCATTACCTGAAATTGCGCCTATTAGCTCTTCTTTGTCTTTGACTCTTTTTTGCAAAACTATTTTATCTTTAAAATAATCCTTTTGAACAAACCTCACGTGGCCAACGGAATCACCGGTTTTTGCATCAATCACAACATCCACTTCAGAGATGGTACTTTTGAATCGGTCTAAAAGAGACGGCTGGAATGTAATTACCAAAAGTGCAAAAACAAAAAGCAAAGGAACCGTTAAGAACACAAGTTTTTTCTTTTGAAAAAAGAGGACAATCAAAAGTGAGACGAAAAGCACAAAAAACGAAACTCTTGAGACAGTCATATTAAGAAGAATTAATCCTAAAAAGGCAGTTGTTAAAAGGAATATTTTTATAATCCAGTTTTTGAATCCAAAGAAAAGGCTAACGACTATAGGAATAATTAAGACAAGATAGGCTGCCAGATCATAATGACCGGCAAACGTAGAAGAAACTCTTGAAAGAGAAGAAAGCGTAATGGGAATTCCTTTTGCAAATTCTTCGTTCATTGTTAAGTACGCCGGAAGTCCCAGATATTTTTGGCCAAAACCATATCCGATTACAGAAAGTAACGTAAAGACTAAAACTGCAATAATTATAGGAAGAAATCTTTTATCCTTCATTCCCTGATAAGCAATAAAAAACAAGCTCATGTATTCGATATGCCTAACCAAGGAGAGAAAGGCGACGTTGGGGAAGACATTGGCAATGGTTGGAAAAATAAGCAAAACTCCGTGCATTGTCGCTATTGCACCTATTATCCAAAACGTGATTATAGGAATCGTCAATGGAGTTTTTAGAGTGATCTTTTGCTTAAGTAACAGAAAAATCCAGGAAAGTAAAACAAAAAAGACGACAAAATCTTCTCCCCTTACGTATACCCAGGTATTTTTAATATCAAGGATTGGAATTTTGGGAAAAAGGGGAATGAAGGCAATTAAAAATAATGTCTCCAAAAATAAAATATTATCCCAAATCCATGAAATTATTTTTTTCATAAGGCTCTACCTAAACCATGCTGCGCGACCTAATTTATATGTGGGGTTTTTGTTTGCCCTCTCCCCTATCTCCTTTGCAGGAACTCCTCCAACGATCTTAAATTCTTCAACGTCTTTTGTAACTACTGCTCCTGCTCCAACAACAGCACCTTTTTTAATTGTAACTCCGGGAAGTATTATTGCTCTTGGTCCGACAAAGACGTAGTCTTCAATAACTACGGGTTTTTTAATAACGTTTTCTACTCCTGCAAAATTTTCTTCAGCCGTATCATGTTGTGAGTTATAAATCATGACCTCGCTTGCAATATCGACGTGATTCCCTATTATCAATTTATCTCTTCCGTCTAAAACCGCATTTTCGCCGATTATTGAATCGCTTCCAATTGAAATATTGGGAGGGTAATAAAATACAGCTCCCATGTGAATTGTCGAGCCGCTTCCAATTTTAATTCCCCACAATCTGTAAAAAAATCGTCTTATGTGATGCGACGGGATGTAACCGGCCAATCTAAGCTTTGCGACAACAAATTCCCAAAAAACTGTTTTTAGCCTTCTATAAATTCTTTTCATTTATTACTTGCCAATTCTTCTAAAACCTTAAGTGTTTCTTTGGCTGTTTTCTCCCAGGAAAACTTCTTTATTTGATTATAGCCTTTTTCTATCATCTCTTGCCTAAGACTTGGGTTCTTTATTACTTTTTCAATTTTTTCCTTGATGTCATCACTATTGTTAGGGTCAAAATAGATTGCCGCGTCTCCCCCTGCTTCGGGAAGGCTTGAGACGTTACTTGTCAGTACCGGACATCCGTGCTTCATTGCTTCCAAAACCGGCAAACCAAATCCTTCATATAATGAAGGCAAAACAAAACAGAGAGCGTTTTTGTAAAGTGAGGGAAGATCGTCATCTTCAACAAAATCTAGGAATTTAACTCTTTCTCCAACACCAAGTCTGCCAGGCGCAGATAATATATCTTCGTAAAGCCATCCTTTTTTACCGACAACAACGAGTATTAAATTCTCCTTCTCAATTTTAGAAAACGCTTCTATAAGCTTTACGATGTTTTTTCTAGGCTGCAGAGTTCCTACAAAAAGGATATAGTTTTTATCAATTCCGAATTTTTTCCTTAAATCATCCATTGATAATATTCTAACACTAGTTGGCTTTTTTATTCCAGGATAAGTAACAACTATTTTTCCCTCGTCAACGCCGTATACATCGATTATATCACTCTTACTAAACTGGCTAATCGTAAAAATTTTGCTTGCATTTTTAACAGAATATTTCGTCCAATTAGTAAGCTGGTAGAGATCTTTTTTGGCAAAAAGGATTGGGAAATGAATAAATGAAAGGTCCATTATCGAAATTACTGTTGGTATTGGAGAAAACCTTGGTGCGTAATGAGTCGGAGTGAAAAATATATCAGGTCGCTTGCCTAGAAAAAGGTTTAAAGGAAGACCAAATTGAGTCCACATTTTCTTTGGACCAACTGTGCGATACCTGAGGTTTGAGTTTGGGGGAGGCATTTCACTTCGTGGGTTTTCTTTTAAGAATATTTCAAATTTAACTTTTCGCTCATCTTGAATTTTAGCAAACTCCAATAAAAGTTCGTATGCGTATTCACCTATTCCCACCTTTTTTTCTACATTTGCTTCATTTCCGTCAATTCCTATTACCATATTTTTATTTTATCCTATACATTGCCCCTCTGGTAGTTCCAAGTTTTATTATATATCCTTCTTTTTCAAGTTTTTTTAAATCATATCTAATCATACGACTTGAGACCTTATAAAATCTTCTGCTAATAAAATCCAGGGAAACAACTTCATGATCCCTTATAATATCTAGTATCTCTTTTCTTCTCGGAAGTAGCAAATCTTCCCTTTTGTATTCCTTAACGCTTAACTCTTCTAAGGTTTTTTGAATCTGGGCCTCAAGTAATTCAAGCATGAATTCAATAAATGAAGTTGTGTCACTCTTATCCAAATAGGCGTAGTACTCTTCTTTTCTTTCATTGAGAATTTCCTCTATGGAAATAAGACCGTTAAATGAATATCCGCTTTTAAGTAAAATTGCCTGGAGTAAAAGCCTACCAACTCTTCCATTTCCATCTAAGAAAGGATGAATTTTCTCAAAAGAAATGTGGGATGCAAATGCTTTAATAAGAGCATTCTCGCTGTCTTTTTGATTAATGTAGACAATCAATTGCAAAAGTAACTCGGAAAGTTTTGATGGAGGAGGAGGAATATATACCGGAAAACCTGATTGGTTATATATGGCACTAGGCTCCCTTCTTGTCATGCCTAAACTATCAGTTAGGCTTTTCATAACAATTCTATGGAGATCTAGGATAAAATCTATATCAATATTGTCTTTTTTTCCCTGGATAAAGGAAAAAGCGGATAAAATATTCTCAATCTCAATCCTTTCTCTAAACTTCGGATTAAACCTGTTCAAATTATCTATATCAGACAGTTCAAGACTATTACCTTCTATTTTTGCGGAAAACAATGAACTCTTTAAAAGGGATTTTCTCTGTAGGTTAACTCTTAAGTTTTCGGGGATTTGTATTTTCTCAAGAGCTGCTCTTTTAACTTCAATGCTGGCTATGAGCCTTAGTATATCCTGAGTTAAGTCATACTTAAGTGGAATTTCCATATCTTACCAAATATTACCAGATATTTCCGAATATTTCCAGATTAAGCATATTGAGGCTATTATACTCCTACGTTTATCACTTCGAGTTTTTTCTCATTAATACCCAGTATTTCAATTGCATCTTTTTTAGTAGCTTCCGAAATACAAAGTATTCTATCCGTTTCTTTTCTTACCCACTTTAGTTTTCTCTTTTGCGATGAAACGATATTTGGAGAAATAATGAACCTAAAAGGATTAAAGCTCGTTTGATTATGAGATTCTTCGGGATACTTATACACTATTAAATCATAAAGTATTGTTACCTTTTTGGCATGTTTAGTTGGAGGCTCTGTCCAATCCGAAGAAATATATATATCTACGTTTCCAATAAAATTTTCAATTGGAAATACGTGCAACCTATTCCACATAATATCCAAGATGGTTGGGGGAATTTTAAATTTCTTAATTGATACGTTTGGATTTTCTATATTTAACTCTGGGAGTTTGCCCCTTAGTGAGGAGTAAAAAAGAATATACTGATTCTTTTTATCAATTTCAAATAGATAGGAAAGCAAACTTTTTAAATAATTAGAAACTCCTGTGTTTTTGTAAGTTAGTTGAGAAATATCAATTCCTATTATCATGCGCTTTAATTATATTAGTTTGATAAAGCTATATCAATTAGGTATAATTCGAGCTTATGAATATTAGAGAAAGAAGCACAGGGAGCGAAGGAGGCGTGGCTACGCCACGAATCGATGTAGATGCTTTCATCGCAAAGTACGGGGTAGATAACGAATTAACTAGGGAAGTTTTACATGAATTTCCCACATTATGTTATTTATTGGGAAATACAACTGATACACCTCAAGCCATGGACTCAAGACCAGACGGAGTTGCGAGGCGTATATTTTTCCTTACAGAAGGCTCTGGCATGTTCGGCCTTAGTCAACCTGAGGACGCAATGAGATGGAGAGGAATTTTTAATCATGTTATGGGAACAACCCGTCAAGTTTACTATTTAGGCCAAAGACTGATGGAAATTGGCGAAGGCGGTAGAGCTGAACTTGGTAGTCATGGTTTCGATGCTGGAACTTTTGATGAGATAGATCCTGAACTTATGCGAAGATTCTTCCTTGTTTCTCACGCAGGGCGAAGAAGAGCTGATGAGCGTGCATGGCATGGTCTTAATGACGGTGTACACATAGAAGATGATATTGGAGAAGCCTCACTTGAATTCTTAACATCCCAAGACGCAGAACAGGGAATTATCGATTTGATGAGGGTTGAAGCTCACTCAGATCTTCTTGATACCGCTATGACCTTAGGATATTTCCCAAACATTGTAGATAACGTTCTTACCTATACCGATTGGACATATGGTCAACGACCTCAAACACTACAGTCTCGATTTGAAGGATTACGAAAAAGCCAAAGACAGCCAGTAGAAGTATTGGATGCACTTGAGAGAGCGGGAAATCACTTTGAACAGGCTATCGTTTCCGTTTTGGGAATAGATACGCCTACAAGAATGGCGAATGCCTCTTATGATTGGGAGGAAAGAATTAGAAGAGCTTATTGTGCCCCCTCAGGCATTTCTATTGCCCACGCATTCCCTGATTATAGCGCTCAGTTTGGAATTACAGCTTAATCTACCTATCTTCCTACAGGGAAAGTAAACAGAGGCTTTGGACAAGTACCATATGGCGCAAATGGAGCTAAGGCTATTGCACTAGGGCTAAATTGAATGGGTTCTTGCGGCAGGATCTCTATTGCTTCCCTTGCTAGTTTACGATCTTGCAAATAACCTAGTGTGACGTGTGGAGTATAGTCCTCTCCTACAAAAATCTGACCCCATCTTCTAACGTTTGCCTTTAATCGTGGACTAAGTCCCCTTAGTCTTGCCACAACGTCACTTACGTGTCCTTCTCTTTGCTCATTTAGTGCTGCAAATACCGTATCGTGTAAATTTTGGATTGCCCTATCTTTTACCACATTAAAGAAAAGAAATCCCGAAAATTCTGAATATCCTTCCAGGATAACATCCATTCCTTCTAGGGATCCTGCAATATTTCTTACTGTTTCCTCAACCTTATCTTGGTTTCGTAAGGGATATCTTGCGGGGTATAAAGATAAATGAGGAAGATGGAATTCTCTATCTAAAGTAAAAGCGGTTGGGAAATGTTTTCCCAATAACGTACTTAGGGCAATAAGCTTATCTGTCGTCACTTCATCGGGAAGTAAAACAACGTTAAGATCAACAGTTGGCTCTTTTCCTTCCTTTTCTCTATCTTTTGTGCTCATAATTAAAAAGTTCTTGTATTCTTATATAACTCATCATTTTTGTTGGCTTCAGAAAGGGATTCTATCAACAAATTAGACTTGAATGCAAGTAAGATAATGATCAGAACCTTTTTAATACGCTTTTAGGATTGTCCGGATTGTCAAGATATCGTATATAAAGAACTAACTCATCTAATATTCCCCATTTCTGCTTCTTTCTCTTTTCTACAAAACTGTCTCTGTCTATTTCTTCATTTTCTTTTTGTATCTTCGGGTAGATAAAAGGAACCTTGACTACTTTAACTTTTAAACCTAAACGTAAAGCTTTTACTATTGCAAACATTTGCGAATTTGAAAAATCATCGGGTGAGACATATTTTCCTACCCCACTAGCATATGGTGTCTTTAATCTTAATTCATATCTTTCTAAAAACAACTTTATTATCTCTGGATCGTTTTTACAAACAGTGGGGCCAAAAAAAATGTCCAGCTCCTCTTCTTGGGGTAAAAGCTCAAATTCATGTAAAATATCGTTATATTTTTTGTTTGCGTCCATTTCTGACTCATACATATAATCTGGGTAGCTGGAAGAAAAAAGATCCCGCTGTCTTTTAGGAACAATTATGTCCGCCTCACCCCTAAGAATTGGTTCAACTAACTGGGGGGTACAATCATCAACTAATGAGACTTTTTCTGGTTCTGTTCTTACTATAACTTTGGCTTGGGGAATCTGTGAAGAATATTCAATAAGCTGTCTTCTGGCAGCTGCCCTACTTTTTCCACTTCTTTCCAAAACAATTATTCCGCGTTTAGCCAACTCCTCTTTAAATTCGCTAGAGCTTTCTCCATCATTTATTACAACTGCGTAGCCATGTTTTATTGCCGCATCTATGCTTTGGATGGCTAAATCTCCTCTTACTTTATCAGTATTAGATAAATCCAAAGACTCTCCCTTATACCAATTGGGATATTTTGTTGTAGCAGCGATAACAATTGATCTTGGGTCAAGCTTCATTTCTTTTATTGGAGTTACTTTTGGCACTTTTATACTTAGCCAAATTAAAAACAATACTTAGAAAAATAAAGGCAACCGCATAATAAACTAGGTGTTGTGCCGTAAAGAAAATCTGAAGATAAAATAAAGGAATTGATAACACCAGTGCTCCTAATCCAAAGATTAAGCTTAGCTTGCTATTTCTTTTATAAATTAAAAAAGTAAGTACTAATAAAAACAAAACGTCCTGTATCTTCACTCTGATTTATATTTTATTATTTCATCTAGTGTTTTAGAAGTCTTGTTTCTCTCCGAAATACTAATTATTAAATCGGCGGTAAAACCAGCAAAAAGAACTTGAAAACCGGCTAGCATCAAAAGCATGCCAAAGATTAAAAGTGGTCTTGATCCGATAGATTCCCCCATGAAATGAATAATTGTTAAATATAAAAGAATGAAAAAGCCGATTATACTTATCAAACCCCCAACCAAACCAAAGAAATGAAGAGGTCTTTTGGCATATTTTGTCAAAAAAAGTATTGTAAACATGTCCGGGACGTCTTTAAATACCTTTGAGAAACCATACTTTGATTTTCCAAACAATCTTTTCTCATGGACAATCGGGATTTCTGTTACTTCAAATCCCTTTTCAGAGACCAAAAGAGGAATAAACCTGTGCATTCCCCCGTATAAATTAAGATCTTTTATGGCATCTTTTTTATAGAGTTTTAATCCGCAGTTATAATCATGCAGATGAACTCCCCAAAAGGCTGACATTAGAAAATTAAATATCTTTGAAGGAAGTTTCATATAGATTGCATCTTTTCTGTTTTTCCTCCAGCCAGAAACCAGATCAAAGCCTTCTTTTGATTTATTTAGTAAATTTTGTATTTCTTCCGGTCTATCTTGTAAATCAGCATCCAGAGTCACTACATAGTCACCGTTTGCTGCCTTGAATCCATAGGTTAAAGCTTCTGCCTTTCCCTGGTTTCTTCTAAAAGAATAAATTTTAATAGTATTGTCTTTTGCAGCTAGTTTTTTGATGATTTCCAAGGAAGAATCAGTAGAACCATCATCTACAAAGATTATTTCATGGTTTTTGTCAATTTTGGAAAGAGCTTCTTTAAGCCGAGGATAAAATTTATCTAAACTCTCCTCTTCGTTATATACGGGTATTAAAGCGGTAATCATGATAACATTCTATCATTTTTTAACCCTTGATCCAATCAATAAGTATAAAAGTATTAGGATTAATGTTATTGATCCCAACATTACCCCAACCATTACATAGATTTGAGGACCATAATACAAATCAATAGTATAATTACCTTCTTTCTGCAGAATAAAACTATTAAAGACTTTATCGTAAGGCTCTGAAGGCAGAATAGTCTTTGAATTGCCAGGTTCTTTAAGTATCCAATTCTTATCGTATTTTTCAGAAAAAACAAGTCTGTCATTGATTTTTACATTTTCCAAGTAAAGTTTGTAGCTAACAGGGCTTATTCTTTCATATTTGACTAAAGACTTCCCTGAGGTCGTCCAGAAATGATCTTTATAGTTTTCTATTTCAAAGACATAAATCTTCCCAATCTGTTTTACGTTTTTTAGCCAAGAGACAGACTTTAGCTGCTTAAGCGTAAATAGATAAAGATCATTGTTATATTTCCTGTCTTTTAAAAATATTTCTCCCTGGCTATCGTATGGAATGATTACATATTTTACAGACGAGTTGATTAAGATTCTCTGCGTTTCCTCTTGCTTAAATTTTTCAACTAATAATTTATTATCAACCTCTTTTAAGAATTCTCTTGCGGGTAGCGCTGGGTGTAAATTACTGAAGGGGGCAAATCTTTGTGCCATGGGAAACCATAATACTCTATAAAAGTTTTCGTCTAAAGAAAGATATTTTTCAAGCTGCGTGTAGTCACTGGGAATAGTTGTTGATTTAAAAGCTCCAGACAACTTACCAAATATTGCTGGGTCTATCAAAAACAATAAATAAACTAAAACTGCCAGTAAAAATATATTTTTGGATGAGAAATTAAATAATGAGGGTCTTTTAAACTTACTCAAATACTCATATATCTTTCCGATTGAAAAAGGAATTAAGATGCTATATGAAATTGCGATCAAAAGATACCACTTTGTTGGATCCCTAAACATAATAAAGCCGGGAATATGATCAAATAGCCAAATATATATAAAACCAAAAGGATCGTTAGCTCCCTTTGCCAAAAATGCTCCTAAAAGTCCTAAAATCGCAAAAAACAATATATTTTTTTTAATTCTTTCCTCTTCGTTCTTAATAAAAAATAAACTCGAGTAAGCAAGGATTGGAACAATCAAAAACTCAGGTCTCATAAACGAAACTTTACCAAAAAGGTTCTCAGGCCAATTTGGATGAAGAAGGGAAATGGTGTTTTCAAACGTTGCAAAACTAAAAAATTTCACAGCACCAAAAGATGTATATATTTGTCCTAAGTCGTATAAAGGATTTACGCGTAGGATTAGAGTTGGAATTATCCAGTATGAATTTAGAAGAAAAGCTATAAAAAAAGGAATACCTAGGGAGTAAACTATTCTAAATAGGAATTTTTTAGAAAAATCAATATTAAATAGAAGATAAAACAGAAAAACAAAAACAGTAACATAGGCAATCCTTAGATCAAGCATCACCTGTAACGATAAAACCAGTCCTATCAAAAAAGAGAATAATAATTTTTTCTGATTAAACGAAACTAAAAACAAATAAAATACTAAAGGAGCGATTGCATAGGCAAGAGAGATAAAGATTTGGCCTCCGCCAATAAGCATCAATACATAAGTATTTAAAGAGAATATTAGGGTTGAGATAAAAGCAAATTTTGATGAAGGAAAAAACTTTTTAAAAAATAAAATTGGTATAACTATTAAAGCTAATAAAAGCGGGTAAAAATAAAATACTCTCTCAGCAAGCAACCAGTTTAATGAGAAAAATCTTGCAAACAATAAGGGAATAGCCTCAATGAAATGAAGCCAGGAAAAAGGCGATACAAAAGCTCCCAAACCTCCTACCGCAAGATTCCATCCCCATGCATAAGGCATTAATGAAATGTCTTGTAATCTAGACGTTGATATAAAAGAAAAGTCACCTGAAGAGATTACATGGGGGTAAAACCAATTCTT
This sequence comes from Candidatus Levyibacteriota bacterium, assembly GCA_016199085.1. Taxonomy (GTDB): domain Bacteria; phylum Patescibacteriota; class Microgenomatia; order Levybacterales; family UBA12049; genus JACQHJ01. The sequence goes on from JACQHJ010000009.1 coordinate 71,344, forward strand.
AAAAACTACAATAAAGAGTAATAAAATAAAATAAAAGTTTTTTTTAAAAAACATCTTTAAAATACCTTTCTTTTATTATCAAATAAAAATACTTAAGAATAGAAAGAACTATAAACCCATAAACGAATGAGAAATAATGATTTGCTTCAGTTGTTAATCCAAAAATATAAACAATAAGACTTATTGAAAAGAAAATCATAGCAATAGTCTCAAATGATATTTTTAAAAAAATAAGAAGAATACAAAAGCCGTAAATAACAAAATAATTAAGACCGAGGATTTGCCTCAAAATAAAATAATACAGAATAAAAAAAGGCCAATATAGAAAAAACTTTTGGGAATTATAGCTATGAAAACTTCCTTTACTCTTATGCCATATTTTTTTTAAATGACGGTTGTCCATATGTCTACCTATTCCTATATCTTAAGAAAAAGAATAAAGCGATTGCAAATAAAATTATTGTAACAAATAAATTTTTAACTATTAGACTTTGTCGACTAAATACTACATTTATCTCCGTGCTTTCATGCTTATCAATAAACCAGGCATTGGCATATCCGTTTTTAAAATGCGGGAAGACTATTTTTTTACCATTAATATATTCAAACGCCTCCCAATCAGATCCGTAGGACTGATTAAAGACCAAGAATTTTCCCAAATTACTTCCCTTAGGAACTGTTATTTTGTATTTTACTGGACTTTCCTTGACTACATTTATATTAGCCGTTGAAATAATGTTGGAGGATTCTGTTGTGCAGAAAAGCTGAATATCCCCACCCTCTACAATTCTTTCAACAAAAAGATCTTTATATTCTAACTCATCCTCCTGGTCTGATTGGGGATTTAAAGAGAAAAGGTAGAGATAATATTTTTTCTTATCTAAGGACGATATCGAAAAATCTTTTTCATAGCTTTTATCGCTGATAAAAGATCCCGTATCAATGAAAATAAAATCATTCTGAGGTATATCAGACGAGCCAATAAATTCCAGGGTTTTAAAATCAAGTTTATTTTTTGTGACCGCTACCGCGATTTTTTGTTTAGAAACTAAACCTGGGGAGAATGTAATTTTATAAAGACCATTAGGTATGTTTCCTAAGTCAATTTCTTTAACTTCCCCGGATTTCTGTCTTAATGAAGGGATATTAAGAATACTATTTGTAGAATACTCTACAGAAACAGGATAATTTCCCTTAGATAGTAACGCTGAAATCGTAGAATTATTATCTTTTTTAAGATTACCTAATGTAATACTTTCAATTTTTAAGCCATTATTATAATTGTCAGCTGTGCAAAGATATTGATCCTTTTTGGGAATATCAAGTCTCATTCTGTAAATTTTATTTTTATAATCTGTTTCCCAAATTGTTTTGTCTAGCTCCGATAGCTTGGAGTTCTGTAAAGAGAGTAATAAAGAAAGCTGGCCCCGAATTTGATCGTTTCTAATAACTGTACCAAAATTTAAATAATCCGAAAGCTTTTGATTTTGTGCTCCAAGAAAATTTTTTATCTCCGTACTTTTATTGCTTAGGTCAAAAAAGTTAGCCTTATATTTCTTAAAAAGTGAATCTATGTTTTCCATTTTTTTGATGTATGAAGAGATATAATTTTTAGATTTTAGCGCATCTTTTTCTTCTAAGGCTTCCATCATTTTGGAAAATTCTTTAGTTGAATCAATGATTGCATAGCTTATTTTTTGATCTAAGGAAAGATCGTCTGTCAAGTTTTTCCCAATTAACTGCTTTACTAAATCCTTAAGTTTTCTTAGTAAGGATTCATCGGGAGGTTTTATGACAGATGAGAAAATTTTTACGCAACCGACACAATTTGCAACCGGGGCATATAGGTTTACAAATGAGCTATATTTCTTAAAATCCTCATTTCTATTTATAACTAGATAATCTTCTTTATCACCTAATTGCTTTGACAGCGATACGTAATCACGGCCTGAGTTTAAGGATGAATTCGTATAAACGACTGATGTCGGAATGGAGAATCCGTAATTGTAATTATTATCTTGGCTTTCAACTGAGTAGAGCTCAAAAAAATCATTCTCAAATGTTTTTTTGAAGTCATGATCTTTGTTTAAGAACCCTATTGCCATCTGTGGGGTCGCATTGCTTAAATATATATAGTTTGTGTAATAATAAGGAATATTATCTTTTCTTATGAGAACAAGGCCTATTTGATTTTGCAAAAGAAAATTTTTAAATCCCCCGAAATCTCCCTTTTCAAGCAACATATATGGAGAAAAATTGAAGGAATCTGGACCATTATTAAGAAGCTGGGTGGAAAGAAAATTGCAAGAGACAAAACGGGTCAAAATGTCCTGTCCGACATATGACATGTCGTATTTTGGCCAAACTGCGCTGGAAATCATTGAACTTCGAGGAACTACCAATATTGTAGTGCCTGCACATTTATCGGACAGGTATGACTTCAACTCATAATACTCGGGAGGAATGTTTGTTTTTGCACTTAGAGTATATTTTTTATCCTGATAGGTAAAATCAATTTTTTTAATATTATCGTAGGCGAATAGAAAAAAAGGGCCAGTTACAACGAGACCTGTCACTAAAAGAACAAAGAATGAAATCCTTAAGAGAAGACGTTGTTTTTTTTCAATTAAGACTTTTGCAAGACATGCAAAGCCAATAGATGATAGGGTGAGGAAAGCAAAAACATAAAACAATCCCGCCTTATGCCATGCATCCCTAAAAGCTCCAAAAAAAGGTAGGTTTTCAAATGCAAATTTAGTAATCTGCGCAAGAGGAGGATTGCCCAATTTTACAATAAAAAGAGTGACAATAAAAACGCTCAAAAGAAACATTGGTATAAACTTATTCGCAAGAGTTTTTATCCTCGTTGTTAAATAAATAATTAGAAACAAGAATAGAAAAAGCGGGAAAGGAAATAAAAGACTCTTTGTATAGAGAAAGTCCCAACTAAAAGGATTATTGTTCATCATAGGACTTCCAAAAAGACGTAGCGAGTTCAATAAGTTACTCCGAATGCTTCCAACATCAAAATAAACAGTTGTTCCCAAAGAACTTTGACTATCATAAAGATCCTTAAATCCAAGAAGAGAGGGGAAAAACCACCACCATTGGGAAAAAACAACCATAAGTAAAAATAAAACAATCTTTAGCGAACGGGAACTAAAAATACTATGTCTTGACAGAAACCAGTGAAAAAAAAGATAAAAAAATAGTAAAAGCAGATATTGCTCAAGAAAAACGTAAGTGGTAAATCCTGGAGACATAAAGAAAAGCGTAGCAAAGAATGTAAATAACCACCTTTTTGGAATATTTTGCGATTCATCTTTCTTATCTAAAGGGTACAACTTGAATAATGCTAAAATATTCAAAGGCAGAAGGCTGTAAATATATATTTGGGGATTAAACATAAAGTAAGAATAGTAAAATGTATAAAGATTAAAGGCATAAAAAATTGCAAAAAGAAAACTTATAATCTTATAAACAGTAGCGTGTTTTTCTATATCCTGGCCTACTACGGTTACCAACAAATACTTAGACATCAGATAAAAATTGACTATTGATAAAAAAATAAATGAAAAATAAAGAAGTGCTTGTGTCAATGAGAGACTCCCAAATAGTTTTAAAAGAATCCCAACAGACAATGAGTATGGAAACCAACTCCATCCATTACCAGAATAACCGGGAAAATTAATAGGATTCCAATTATAAAAAAAGGTTTCAACTGCAAATTTTATATCAAGAGGTAATAATGTATCCCAATAATAGAGGATTGTTCCATGATTAAACCAACTATATATACTAGTAACTGAGAGTACAAGGGCAATAAGAATTACAATAAATCTTTCCGTTCTACTAAACTTCATTAAGCATTAAGTAAGCTATTAAGATAAGAAATTCTTTTGTGCATCTTAGCATAATTGGGAATATTTGTATTTGCGATCATTCTAAAGAATATATGTTTTCTTATAAAAGCAAGTATTAATTTTGGCGCAAGCAATGAAAAGAAAAACCAAAACCAGTATTCAAATGAAAATCTTAATTTTGGCGAAATCTCTAGGACTCTTTTAGAAAAAATTTTAAGATTAGAATTATTTGTATAATATTTTGCTGCAGGAAATTCTCTTATAATTATTTTTAGCCTCTTATTTAAAAACTGTTCATATTCATTTCCTCCTAGTAGTCGGCTGACTTCTGTAAAATATTTTTCAAATCTAAACTGTCCATTACTTAGTTGATATCTTGGATGAGAAGCGTTTTGCGACCAGGATGCTGCAAGGAATTGTTGTTGAACAAAATATCCCCCAAACTGATAGATGTTATAAAAAATAATCTTAAACCAGGCTACGAATTCCGAATTCATTAGGTCAATTTTTTTAGGATAGTTATTTTTAAATACTATTCCCGTAATAAAGAAAGGGTCAATTTTTTCAATAAAGTCTACAATAATCTTTTTATTTTCTTTGGGTTTGATTTTAAAATCTCTTTGAATATCCTTATGAAAATCAAATATTAAATCTTTCTCTTGTAAAACACTTAAATAGTTCATCCTGACGAAGCCATAACTCTCTTTTTTGATAAGAGCGTAAAGACGGCTTAACGTTTGGGGAAAAATAATGAAGTCATCATCACCATGTAGCAATATATAGGTACCGCTTGCCGCATTGATAGCTTTTCGCAAATTCGGAATCCACCCAATGTTTTTTACATTCTTTGAGTATTTAATTCTTGGATCTTTAAATTTCCTTACAATATCCTCTGTCCCGTCATTAGAATTATTGTCAGAAATTATTATCTCAAAATCAGAAAAATCCTGCATTAATATACATTGAATAGCAAGTTTTAAATTATTTGCTCTTTTGTATGTAGGAATTAATATAGAAAAAAAAGGATTTTTAATCATTTTTAACATAACGAAGGATAGTGTTTACAACTGAATCAATGGAAAGATTGTTTGCCTCTCTCATAAATTCCTGATTCCCTATAACTTTGGTAAACCTATCCTGTACGCCTAATCTTTTAAATTTAATACTGAAACTATTTTCTGCTAATACTTCAGATACTGCACTTCCCAATCCGCCGATTATTGAATGTTCTTCTAATGAAAATATAGCTCTTGTTTTTTTTGCACTATCTATAACAATATTGGAATCAAATGGCTTTATCGTATGCATACTCACTACTCGAACGCTGAATCCTTTTTTAGCAAGTATTTTTGAAACCTCGAAAGCTCTATATAACATAGTGCTCGTAGCAATTATTGTTAAATCTTTACCATCCGTAATTATTGCTCCTTTTCCCACCTCAAGCTTTGACTTTGTATTATGAATAACTGGCTCCCCTGCTTTTCCTAGTCGTATATAAACTGGGCCTTTTATTTTTAGCGCTTGCCTTGTTACAAATTCTACCTCTTTCGGATCACCCGGGCAAAAAATTGTTAGATTAGCAAGAGTTCTTAAAACTCCTATATCTTCCAATCCGTGGTGCGTATGGCCGTAAGGTCCGTAAGAAAATCCTGCTCCTACCCCAACGATTTTGACATTTAAATTCTGGTAGCAAATATCATTTCTTATTTGCTCAAAATTTCGCATTGTTACAAAAGGGACAATTGAGTAAATAAAAGGAGTTTTTCCTTCCGTGGCAAGACCAGCTGCCAAACCTGTCATATTCTGCTCGGCAACTCCAGCATTAAGATATTGTCTGGGAAATTTCTCAATATATTTTTCAAATACAGAAAATCCTAAATCCCCCGTAATAAGCATTATGTCTTTATTATTTTGTGCTAGTTGATAAAGGGTATTTAAGAATGTTGTTCTCACTTTAAGCTTAACCTCCTTATCGCCTCATCAGCCTCTTCTTGCGTAGGTGATTTATATTGAGACGATATTTTATTTACATAAATAGGAACTCCACCCAATCCTTTAATTGTATGAGCAATAATAACCGTTGGTTTATTTTTCTTTATAGAAATTTTTTTAAATGCAGTAATCAATTCATTAAAGTTGTGCCCATCTACCTCAACTACCTCCCAACCAAAACTTCCCCATTTTTTTGAAAATGGTTCTAGGTTCAAAACATCCTTTGTATGCCCAAATCCTTGAAGCTTATTATAATCAACTATTGCAACAAGGTTATCAAGCTTATGATGCCCAGCAAATAATATTGCTTCCCAAGTTGATCCCTCGTCACATTCACCATCTGAAATAATACAGAAAATTCTATGTTTCTTACTGTCTATTTTGCCTGCATATGCCATGCCCATTGCCATTGATAAGCCATGGCCTAAAGAACCCGCCGAGACTTCCACTCCTGAAACACAATGTCTAGTAGAATGCCCAGGAAGCTTACCGTTATTACTTTCGTATCCTTCTAAAAATTTTTTATCGAAAAAGCCACGCTCTGCCAATACAGCGTATAGCGCTTTTGCGTCATGGGCTTTACTAAAAACTAATCTGTCACGTTCCTTGCCATAGGGGTTTTGCGGGTTAATATTCATTATCTCAAAATAGAGAGAAACTAAAATCTCAACACAAGAAAGTGCACCGCCAGTATGGGCACTTTTGGCTCTCAGGCTCATTTCGATGATGTCTTTTCTAATTTTTTTAGCTTGATTTTTAAGAAAATCTATTCTCTTTGTACTAAGCATAACGCTTATCCTATAACATAGGCTCTTGTTTTACAAGATTAGTAAATAAGGTTAGATGGGAAAATATAATTCAATCATATCATCTTTACTTGCATCAATTTTTCTGTAATGATCGGATAAAATCTTTTCGATCTTCTTAGACCAAATCTCATACTCTCCCACATGAAACCTTCTACCAGTAAAGACTTTATAGCTTTTATTCGTTTCTAAGAAATTGTATATTTTTTTAACATCACTTTTTAAAAAAAGTTCCATAAGCCCAGGTGTATCAAGAACTGAAATTGTTTTTGATTCCTCATAATAAACACTCGGAAACGTAGCTAGAATGAATATTTTTTCTCCTTTTTTTGTATGATTTTTAATAAATTTAATGTCTTCCGATATCATCGATTGTTTTTGTTTCCCCGACAACTCGCCTATTATAGAGTTAACCGCTTTAATGTTTCCTATGTATATGCGATCAAAGTTCTCGAACCAATAGACGGAATATGAAGAAATAAAGAAATATAAAAGTAAAAAAAGAATTATTTTATGATAGATTCTTATTCCATTTTTTTTAACTCCACTCCAAAGTTCGTCTGTAAAAATTATTACTAAAATAACTGCAGAATAAATTGGCCCCCATAAGTCTACATCTGTTCCTCTCCCTTGGAAACGAGAAAACGCGCTGATTCCCAAAACAGATAGCAAAAAAATAACCGTAGACCTATATTCATTTTCTTTCTTTATCAAATTAATCAGGGAGTATAAAATTCCTATCAGATAGATCAAAATCACCAGATTCCACGGATGAATAAGCTTAAGGGGAGTCATTGTAAGACCAAGGAAATAATAAAATCTTTGATACTCTAAAATGAGTCTAAAATCAGGAAAGCTTCCATATTGATTTAAAATATACAAACCATATATCATAAATACAAAAAATAAAATACATAATCCTCTTACTAATTGAAGAACAATATTTTTTAAAACCATCTTTAGGTTTTTATTATTATGGTTAAGAAACTCTAAATAAAATAATGACAACATCCATGTTAAAAAAACTACTATTCCTGTTTCTACGTTCCATAAAATTGCAACTGAATACAGTACAAAAGAAAAATAGTATAGAATTTTATTTTTGCTCTGAAAATAAAATGAAGACAAAAATATAAGCAAAAATGGGAAAAATATCCTAAGAGGGAAAAATTGAAAATAAGGATTAATCGGAGTTAATGGAAAAAAACGTCCTCCTGGCATTATATAAAATACAAAGAAAAAGGAAATACCCAATAAGCAGATAAATTTATCTCTAACAAACCTTCTAAGAAAGAGTAAGATAATAAAAATCGATATACCATATAACAAAGTCATTATAAAAGTAAAATTAAAAATACTTAATCCTATTGCAGTAAAAATAGGAACTAAAAAATGAGGATATAAACCATAAAGATTAACAAAGTTATTAACAAGAAGAGCCTTGCCAGAAAAAACTTGAGAAACAGAATAGAAAATTGTTTCTAAATCATGAGCTTTTTCTAAATTATTGGGTAATAAGTATTGACTTAGACCAAAAACCCTAGGTAAAAAAACAGATATCACCACTAAAAAAATCAATGAAACAATCAAAAAGGTTAATGCTTTGTTGATATATTTAAATTTAGATTCATATTTGTTTTTTAAAAAAAGCAGTAAAACAAATAGTAGGAAAACGAAAATATAATTAATAGGCTGTCTATAGAAATAATTATTTACTACATAATAAAAGTTAACGCTTTTTAGGTCGAAAAAAGTCAAAAAAAATAACAAGGAGCTACTAAGGATAACAGAAAATGAATAAATTATTTTTATAGATTTAACATATTTAACTACAACTTTTCTAAAAAAAGAGAAGGACATAAACAATAATAGAGGGAATAAAAAAATTCCACTCAAATATTGAAATCTTTCTACAGGTTCTGGGAAAAATAGACTCTTATCTCGAACTGATATTTGAGTAGCAAATTCTATTATTTTTTCTATATCCGGTGTATATATTTTCGCAATCAAAAATACTATAAGCAGGATTATTCCTATCGAAAAGATAATACTATATACAGCAGCAATATAATCTTCCTTTTCTGATATAAATACTTTATTTACTCTGGAATTCTCACCAACAGATTCTTTTTTCTTAGTTTTACCTGCCTCCAAACGCAATTTTGAGAATATTGTCATAATAAACTGATTCTTTATTTTTTTATTGGCTATATTTTGGAATTTAAACAACTTTATGCCTTTGATAAATTGTGGGAATTTAACAAAATTGAAACGTGTCAGTTTTAAAAAAAATAAAAATATTAAACTGAGAAGATATAAATTTTTACCTTTAATTAACATTGTGTTTTGTTTTTTATAGTATAGCAAAATCTATCCTTCAATAATCGTTAATTTATTCTTCATATTTTTAAAGACTTTATGCCTATGATATACTAAACGAAATATTTTATTTGGATGAATAAGACCTTTTGGAAAAATAAAAAAGTATTTATAACGGGAGGTGCTGGCTTTATCGGGCATAAGTTAGCTGATTCTTTAATAAAACTCGGGGCAAAAACAACAATTGCAGACAATCTGTTCAGCGGCGATATTAATAATGTGCTACGGGTTTATAAACAAAATAATTTAAAATATAAAAAAACTAGTAAAGGATATTCTGCAGAAAATGGAAATAACTTCTTAAAGATTGATATACAGGACTATAACAAAACTCTTAAAGCCTTAGATGGTCATGAAGTTGTTTTTCACTTAGCTGCAAATTTTGGTGGTAGAGGATATATAGATACCCACCCAGCAGATTGCTGTGAGAACTTTGCGATGACTCAAAATATAATAAAAGCTTCTCATATTGTAAAAATAGACAGAGTTCAATTCGCTTCTTCTGCCTGTGTCTATCCATCTGATCTTCAAAAAAAATATAATTCAAAATACTTACTTAAAGAAGCTGACGCTTTTAAAAACGGATGGGGAAATGCAGACAAGGAATACGGATGGGCAAAATTAATGGGAGAGATCAAGCTTAGAGCATACTATAACCAATATGGCCTTAAAAGCTCAATAACTCGGTATGTCACCGTATATGGTCCATGGGAAAATGACACTCACGCTATTATAGCATTAATAAGAAGAGCCATACGCAAAGAAGATCCATATGTTATTTGGGGAAGTGGAAAGCAAGACAGGGATTTTACATACATCGACGACATTGTTTCTGGAACAATTTCGGCATGTCAATTTATAACAAATGCCGATGTTGTGAATTTAGGTACAAGTAAAAGGTATACGATGATAGAATCCGTTAACCTTATATTTGATATTCTCGGGTGGAGACCAAAAGATATAATCTTCGATAAAACCAAACCAGAAGGAGTTAAAACTCGAGCTCTTGATATATCAAAATCAAAAAAGCTTTTGGGGTGGACTCCTAAGTATGATTTCAGAAAAGGATTGGAAAAAACTATTGAATGGTTTATAAAAGAAAACCCCAAATCCGTTGAGACAATAAAATAAATTAAGATATGAATATATTAAGTATTATACTGCCTGTCTATAATGAAAAAGGTACTATTGAACGTGTATTAAATGAATGGATGAAAGAACTTGAGAAATATAATCTTCAATACCGTTTTGTCATTTGCGAAGACGGTTCCACGGATGGAACTAAAGAATTCCTTAAGAAAATAAAGAATAAATACAAATTAATATTAAATCAAAAGAACGAACGAAGAGGATATGGGAGAGCTGTAATAGACGGGATTAAAACAAGTAAGTCAAAATATCTTCTTTGCATAGACTCCGATGGACAATGTGATCCAAAAGATTTTAAAAAATTTTGGAAAAATAAAGACAAAGCAGGTGTAATAATTGGATGGAGAAAAAAGCGAACAGATGCTTTTCAAAGGAAAATTTTTTCACAATTATTTAAGTTAGCGCATTCCCTGTTGTTTCCTTCAAATATTCATGATCCTTCAGCTCCTTTTGTACTTTTTAAAAAAGAAACAATATTTCCTCACCTTGATTACTTAAAATATCTTAATGAGGGATTTTGGTGGGGATTCGTCGGGATGTGCGTTAAAAATAACTTATTAGTTTTCGAACTTCCAATTAATCATAGGTCTCGACTTGATGGAAAAACACAAGTATATATAACTAAAAAAATCCCGTCAATTGCTTTACGAAATTTACTTGGACTACTTAGGCTTAAATTCGTAAAGTAAAGAACATGCACGTTTGTTACTTACGATCATAATATGAATGCTTATAATTCTTTCATCCTACTGGAAATAACACTTGTAGAAAAAGGCATATACCTATCTCATTCTTTTAAAATTAATTAATAGCAATGATTTTATTATGAATATATTAAATAAGATTAGCAAAAAATCGTAAACTATTAACTGACATAATTAATAACTTGAACTATTGGAGAGTTAACGAAGCTTTAGTTATTTTACTTTTTTATCTTTAGGGATCTTTAAATCTAAAATAGTTTGATAATTAAGTTTTGAAAAATAATTTGCGTCTTGAAACGCTTTTTTATCTTTTTGAGAAACTTTATAAGCTTGTTTGTCAAAAATCTCCTGATGCTTGAGAGCCGCTGTCTTTATTCTTTCATCAAGTTCTTGAGTAATCCCTTGATGTCTCCAAAATGCCCATTTATAGTCTGTAACTAAAATCGTGAAATAATGCTCCCCTTTAAGTGCTGTTTCTTTTGCCAAAGCAATATTTCCTTTATCTAATAGAAGCAGGCTTGCATAAATTGTCTTATCTGCCATTATCAAATCCCACTCGATTTTTTTTATAGGATCGGAAACCAACTTTGACATGATTTTATCTCTTAAAACTTTTAATTTATATAATGGGTTATCTGGTAACATACCCGGCCAAGCAAGTTGGTAATTAACAGAGGCGGATTGTGTAGAAATTGCATTACTGGAATCTATTTTTTCTTGAGCAAAACTAGTTGTTCCACAAAATAAAAACAAGGAGAAAACAATTAAAAGACATACTAAGAATAAATTCTTCATTTTTAGAAATATAAACTTGATTATACGAAAAAATACATTGTTTAGCAATATGAGGCAACATGTCTCAAATAATTTTATACCGAACTTTACTCATTATTCTATTTTAAAATGAAAAACTAAATAATATTATCTAAATTCATTTCTGGTTATTGACTACATGAAACGGAAAAAATATAATAAACTTTGATTATTCGCCCAACACAGAAGGAAAGTCTTTTATGAGTCATGATCTGGGTATGCCCGGGAATTACGAGTATTTATCTCTTAATAAAGGAATTTCTATACAACGACAATGGAATAAAAATAGACTCCTATTATTAAAAAAAATAAATTTCATAACAAAAAATGATATTGTGCTTGATGCCGGATGCGGGTCAGGTAATGTTGTTTTGGAATTTTCAAAATTAGCAAAAAGAATTGACGGATGGGATATTAATAAAAACTCAATTTCCTTTTTAAGGAAAAAAATAAAAGAGAACCAAATAAGAAACGCAAATACTGCCGTTAGAAATTTGCTTAAAGTGAAGGGGAAACCCCATTTTTCAAAAATCATTTTAACCGAAGTTATCGAACATTTTTCACATGAAGATTACAAAAAAATGCTATTAAATCTTAGGTATCTTCTTTTACCAAAAGGAAGAATTTTTATAACAACTCCAAATGATAAAAGTATTTGGCCAATTCTTGAATTTATGTTAAATATTTTCCAAAAAAACATACAAAGAGTACCAACTTTGGATGATAGACATCTGGGACACTTCGATAAAAAAACGCTCGAGACTATAGTTGAAGAGGCTGGTTTTAAAATCATACATTCTGGGACCATGAATTCTTTCTCTCCTTTTTTATTTTTTCTTTCGGAAAAGAAACGAGACAAAATTAGCTACTGGGAAAGCAAAAGCATTAAATTCGGCCCGCTTTTGTTTCTGATCGCGGAGAAAAAATGAATTTTGTAACATATTTTCTATCCCAGCTTTTATTAAAAAGTAAAAGTGAATAAGGACGAATATATTCATAAATCGCGGGTCAAAAAGGGTCATCCCTCGTGGGTCTATAGACGTAAAGATCCAAAGCCCCTTCAATAATAAAGCAAGCGTTGAGATATAACAGTAAAATCTCGCCTTTGAATTCTCTCTTGTCTCGACCCATAACAAAAGAATTATTGGGAGAGAATAATATAATCTATAGGTGAATGAAGACTGAGGGATAAGATTAATAACGGCATCTGCCAGAATAAAAAGTAAAATAACCAAAGCTTTATTTAACCTCCAATAGTTCAAGTTATTAATTATGTCGGTTAATACTTTACGATTTTTTTTCCTAATCTTATTTAATGTATCTATAATAAAATCTTTGGTTTTGCGAAAAATACTTATAAAAGGAATAATAAATACCAAGATAAACATTGCCTTAGAGATGGCTGAAATAATAACAACATCTCTATATACCACCCTATCATCCAAAACTGCGCATGTATGTTTATATACACAGCTTGTTAATAAACTTGCAGTTGCTTCAAATGAGTGGTTTATACTTAAATATCTAGGTTCATTAAACAAATTTGCTGCAAATTTCGCCCACATTTGAGTTTGATTGATCGTATCAGCAATTGTAATATTTAATCCAAAAAGGTGAGGAGAATAGTTAAATCCTAAAAAAGATACAACAAAAGAAACAAATGTCAAAAGAGCATATTCTGAACTAAATATAGCAATTAAGGCAAAAGGGGCCAAGAATAGTTTAGCATTTACTAAAAACCCCATCATAAAACCTATTAGTATTGTATAGGTGAATAAAGCAAGGGAAGGACGTGTTGTTTTTCTACGTGAAACTATCATTAATAATAAGAATCCAACCAAAAGAGAAAAGATAATGTCCATATTAACTCTTTCCAGTCCAAAACTTCCCGGAATCCCAAGTAAAAAAATAATAAATACCATGAGCAAAATACTTTTTACGCGTTCTTTTTTTTTATAAGCTAAAAGAAATATAAAAATAATGTATCCGGCTATTGTTGTAACAATTAACATTTGAGAAATAAGTTGCTCACAAGAAATTAAAGGCGTAGTTTGTGATAGCGAGCATATTCCAAGCTGGGGAGCAAAAATAAGAAATGGGGAAAAGAAAAAATATATTGCTGGACCATAACTTATTTGAAGATCAAAATAAGGATTTAGTCCATGAATCATGTATTCGGTTGGAAAAAATACAGGTACCAAGAAATCCTGGCCAACGCGTACATGGAAAAATTTTTCAGGCAGAATTAAAGCACCCCCAGGATCTGAGTAAGTGATTGAAAATCTTGTAAGAACTACTATAAGCAATAGAACTATAAATATAAATATTTGATCTTTGTTTATAAAACTCACTGATTTGTTCCACAAACTAATAAGCCTTTTATGTATTAAGCTTCTGTATACAGTTATTGACACTTTTACTAATTTGGTATCATAGACAAACAGAATTAATTTTTTGAAAGATTCAGTAAACAATTTAATGACGATTAAAATTTTTTTAAATCCTTGCTTGTTAACTAATTTTTGAGGAAAATCATTAATCGTTAAGCTCCTTAAACCACCACTCTTTATCTTTTTATATATAAAAAATACAGTTCTATATATTCTAGGAAAAGTTTTTATTAAAAATAATGATGATGTAAGGATCAGAAGAAGTATAAATGAAATAATCATCATAATTCCCAAAAGAAATAAATTCGGGTTATAAATACCATTATCGTAAAAGTTTTTTACCAATTGAGGAATATTAGCTAAAGATAAATACAACATTAAATTTTTATCTAGGCAATTATATCATTAAATATGTTTTTTGAAATTCAAGAATTTTGTACACGATATTTAACAATGGAGCTTGAGGTATGACTTCTCAAAAGCAGGTAACTTGACTTAATTAAAAAAATAAAATGAAAGATTATAAAAATGTTCATTAGGCGTGCATCTATTATCCCTTTTATAGAAGGGGACAAGTTAACTATCCATAATCCACCTAAAACAAGAAAAATCATGGAAAGATAGCAATAAAACTTTGCCTTAGTTTGATTTTGAGTCTCTGTTAATAAAATCAAGACAATAGGGAGAGAGTAATATAATCGATAGTTAAAAGCGATTTCTGGAACAAGATTTATAAAAGCAGTTATAAAAGTTAATAAAAAAATCAAAGAATATTTGTTTGTTTTTAATTTCAATAAATATCGCTTATAAAGAATAGGGCTTTTTAATAGACTTATGAGTTTGACTAAATTCTTTTTTTTAAAAAAATTTCTAGAAAAGAATGCAATAACAAAAGTTAGTAAAACTATAATTAAAGTTAATAAATTATTTGGGTATGCTTCACAATTTTGAGTTTTAAGACAATCTGTAAAATAAGACGCAAGAGCAGCGGGAGAATGGTTGTATGCTGGGCTAAAATTAACAGTAACTCTTTCATTCCATAAATAAACCCTGTTTAGAAAAGTTAAAATACCAGTAGGTGACCCGAATATATTTGGTAAATACGTAATAATTATAAAAGATCCCAAAAAAGAAAAAAATTTAAAAATAATATTTTTTGAGAATAAAATAAAAACTACAGAAAAAGGGAAAAGAAAGATTTTGGCATTGGTAATCGCACCTAATAAAATTCCCATAAAAATAGAATAAAGTTTTCCATATTTATCCAATAATTTTTTTTCATTAAATTTAAGCAGAATTATAAAACCTAAAGCCAAAGAAAGGAAAATGTCAACATTACCCATATAAAAACCAAGGATTCCGGGTATTGAAAAAAAGAAAGTCAAAATAAAAAGTAAGGCGATTTTTTTTATTTCGGAAGACTGCTTTTTAAATAATATTTTGAAAAAAAATAAATATGACAAAAATAGAGGAAGCAGAAGTATTGAGTAAATAGTAATATTATTCCCCAGCTTTAAAAGAAGGAACGGAGATATAATTAGGGGGAATAAATGGCCACATGCAGAGTTAACCCAACCTAATTGGTTCATTACCTCTCCTCTAACCATAAACATACTTCTTACATATACGCATGTGTTAAAATCATTAGCAAAAACAAGGCCTAAGTTTTTAGGTACGGAAACTGACTGAGGAGAAAAAATAGATGAAACAAACGGATTTGAAATTAGAGTAAGCAAAAACAAAGCCAAAATAATTATGAAAGTCCTATGTTTAATCGCAAATATTGTTTTTTTTATTAAACTGTTATACATTTAATCTAAATGAAACTTCTTTATTATAACTCATCTTTTAAATTCCGCTAAGCAAATCGAGCTTAGTCCAAAACCAAAATCAATATTATTCTCAATATACCTAAACCAAAGAAATAATATTCTTGAGATCAATAAGTTCAGAATATTTTTATTGCTCTTTGTTCTTATTCTGCTATTTTAGCATATTTTTGTATCTTATAAACGCTAACAAGAAATATAAAATATTAACTTTATCAACATCCAAATAATTGATATAATAAAGCAATAACTATTTTTATGAAACAGTCAATGTATAGATGGTATTTCTTATTTTTTTCCTTCTCTATTATACTGATTTTTATTTCACTTATGTCTTTCGGCACTTTATTACATTCCAAGGATTTAAGATTAAACAATTGGGAAACAGAATCAAATCTACCGGTAATTGGCATTAATGAGCAATATGACTTTGTTCTCTTAGGATCATCTCATGCAAGAACCTTGTCTAGATCAAACAACCATCTAAGGGTGGAAAAAATTCTTGGGAAAAAATTTCTGAATCTTTCCCAAGGCGGAGATAAAACAGGAGCCGTATTGGATCAGCAAACATATTTAAATTATTTTTATCAGCGTGGAAACTCTGCAAAAATGTTGGTATATTTTGTTGACCCCTACATATTTTTTAATAAAAGCTTGGACTATAATGCAGACCCTTATTTAAATGAGCCATTTAGATTAGACTTTCTTTCTAGACTGTTAATTGATAGACCCAAAAATCCTCAAGCGTTAGAAAAATACATAAAGAAAATATTTGAGACTCGAACAATAGCTCACTACCCTGTATTTGAAAAACCTTTAGAGAGTACGATCGTAGCATCAATCTCTGCCGTTGACGCAAAAAACAGATTTAATACCTTATATAAATCTTCATATAATAAGAACTATTTTAACAACGTTTTGACTGCTTTAATACAAACATTAAATATTGGTAATAAACATAACGCAAAAATTATTATGATTGTTCCACCTACGCTTCTTCCTGAAAACGAGAATGATCATTATGCATATGAGTCTCTAAATTATGAAAGCAAGAGGATGGGCTTTGAATATTATAACTATTCTAAAGCAATTCGTGAAAAGAATTTATATTACAACATTGATCATCTCAATACCGAAGGGGTAATTTTTTTTACAGAAACACTCTTAAAGCCAATACTTAGGTGAGATACTGTTATTATCTTAACGGTTTTAATATTATATAACTTAATATGAATAAAATAGGTTTTAAAGAATCGAGAATATCTGAAAAACATTATTTTGAATGGAGAAAAAACCGCGCACAATCCGCTGTGAATCGAATAAGCGGAAATTATGAGTTAAAAAATAAGGTTACCTTAGACATTGGTTGTGGTTATGGCGCGCTTAGCTCTATCCTACTCTCTAAAGGAGCAAAGGTTTATGCTACGGAAACAGACAAAAGTAAATTAGACTCAGCGGAGAAATTAATTAAAGGCAACAAAAAAAATATTAAGTATTTACACGTAAAAAATGAAATATTACCTTTTAAAGATAAATTCTTCGAGGTTATTTTTTTATTCGATGTTATTGAACATGTAAAAAAACCCGAGATAATGATTGAGGAATGTGAACGAATACTAAAACCAGAAGGACTACTTTATGTTGAATTTACACCTTATTATTCTATAACCGGTCACCATTTATATGACTACACCAAATTACCGATCCACGCACTACCTAAGAGTTTGATTAAAAAAATTGTATTTTCAAAAAAAGCTAAAAGCTTTATGACGCAAGAATATTACTGGGAACAATTCGAATCGCTAAATAAGCTTAGAATTGAGAAGTTTCAAAAAATGGTAGAGAAGGATTTTATTAAAGTAAATGAAAGGTTCATAATAAAATATCCCGAACTTTTCGAAATTAATTTGGGATTTATAAATTATTTCGGTTTTTTCAAAGATTATCTTACAATGAGCTACGAAGGACTATTTAAAAAAACATGAATTATTTTATTGAACAGCTTACTGACCCTTGGGTTCTATTTGGCTTCTTTGCGCAGTTTTTATTCTTTCTTAGATTTGTCGTGCAATGGATTGCTTCTGAAAAGGAAAAGAAAAGCATTATTCCAATTTCGTTCTGGTATCTGGGGATTGCGGGATCTTTAATGATATTAATCTACTCGATAAATAGAAAAGATATTGTGTTTATAATAGGCTCTATTCTCAGCACTTTGATATACTTGCGTAACATCATACTAGTAAAGAGAATTAATATTGACTAAATTAACTGAGCTTCCAAACCCTAATTGATTCTTCCCATAAAACAATTGAAGCACGAATAAGAAAGAAGAAGTGAAATATAAAAAATAGTGTTAAAAGTCTTAGATCAATTGTAAAATGCATATTGGGACTTAATTGTAAAACCCATATTCCATCTAAATGTAATAAGAACATAGATAAATAGCAATAAACTTATGCTTTTTTTTTCGAAACATTCTTTAAAATGAGTTTATATAAGTTTTTGTTCCTAAAATCAAAATTCAAGCCACCTAAGCTCAAATTAAATTTTTCAAGATTAAAAGGTGCACTTGACATAAGGCAAGATCCTAGAGGGTAAGAAGGGAATAAACTATTTTATCCTTTTCCTCAACATCTCTATTCTATTATCATCTTCGATATTGATAGCGGAATAATAATTTTTTTTATTTTGGAGCCAAAGCAGTTCAAACATATTAGCTTTAATAATTCCTCTCTCTACCTTTTTGAAATTACTAGGCACGTTGAATACTATTTTTCTGGTCTCAAAACGGTCTAGAAGTTTTTTAGATACAAGTTTTTTAATAAATGGAATTGCTTCAACCGCAATACCCCCACCCATAGTAGTCCTTAAACCCTTTTTCTTTGCCAAAGTAAACATTGACTGTGCAATTTCATACAATTGGTCACAATTAATGTCATCCCTCCCCAGTCCCAACGATCCTGACATATCTACTCTTCCCAACGTAACAGTATCAATGAGGCGTATCAACTTAACGCTTAATATTTCTTTGAGATTTTGAAATCCTTGGTATGTTTCAATATTTACTCCAAAATGTATTTCTTTTTTTAAATCCTCCGGAAAATGTTTTTTAATTGCCTCCAAATATTTTGTCATTGCATATGGACTTTCAATCATAGGAGCAATAAGACCCGTCACCCCAATATGCTGTGCCTCAAACATATCTGTTATTGCTTCTGCGCCACCTATTTTTATGACTAATCCTAATCCTGCTCGGTCTGCAACTTCTTTTAAGCGCATCAACTCATTCATCCTTACCGCTTCGGTTTCAAACTCAGCTTTTAATTCCACTACTTTATGGTTTTCTCTGAGGTCAATAAGAAGTTTTACCATTTTATTTTCTAACGTATTCACAGTTTTATTATACACCAATTATTTTTCTCAACTCTACCAAACTCGACTCGTATTCGTCAATACCTAGATTATTAATCTTAATAAGTGAAAAGTTTTTTTGCGGAAGGACGAGCACTAAGTCATTACCAATCCTTTTTTTATCTTTTTTCATATTTTCTAATATTAAGTCTTTGTCAAAATATCTTTTTTTAATATTGACTACATCTCTGGGAATATTGGGAACTAGCAAATGTTTATTTAAATCATCAAAAACTTTTTTATCAATTAATCCTCTTTTAAGAGAAACTACGTTTGCAAATATAATACCAATTAAAATAGCCACTCCATGGGGAATCCTAAATGATGATGCAGGCTCAAGCGCATGTCCAAATTCATGTCCATAATTTAAAAGATTTCTTCTTCCCGTGTCAAACTCGTCTCCTTCCATATAGCTTAGTTTGATCTTCATGCCTTCTTCAATTATATTAAGTATTTCCTGTCTATTTTTATTGTTTTTTAACTTTTCTATTTTTTTTAATGTATTATCCAAATCCGAAATGGCATTTCCCTTCATTAAGTAAAATTTAATAATTTCTCCTACTCCACTGAAATAGTTTAATTTAGGAAGTGTTTTTAAAAAATCCACATTAATAATAATTTTTGATGGGGGATAGAAAGTACCTAATACGTTTTTATATGATTTGAAATTAAGAGAAGTCTTAAGACCTATTGCGCTATCTGCCATCGCCAATAACGTGGTTGGGACATAAATCCAATTAATCCCTCTATATAAAGTAGAGGAAACAAATCCAACAACATCTTGGCTTATTCCTCCCCCAAAAGAAATAATAGTCAAATTTTTTTTTGCCGTTTGCTCTAGCAGTTTTTCATATACCTTCATTACTGTTTTTATAGTTTTGTTTTGTTCACCCAGCTTTACAATTATTAACTTATCTTTAGGAAATTTATTAAAAATACTTTTTTTGTAAAAAGCGTATACATTTGATCCTACAATAACGATATAGTGTTCTATCTGGAGAAATTCGTTTATAAAATTAAAATCTTTTGCAAATATAACTTCAAAATCCTTAATTTTTGACTTAATCTTCATATTTATTTACAAATAAAGCCTCCGTCAATTACGATGTTTGCTCCCGTAATATAGGTATTCTCTTCGGCAATGAGAAAAGCCACTAGATTTGCAATCTCCTCTGGCTCTGCTAGTCTTCCCATGGGAATATCTGAGGCTATGGCTGCTATTTTTTCAGGAGGATTTACTTTAATCAAATCTGTGTTCGTAAACCCAGGAGAAACAGAATTTACAAGAATATTATAGGGAGCAAGTTCTAGGGCCAAAGATTGAGTTACTCCGTTTATGCCATGTTTTGTTGCGGAATATAAAACTTGTTTTCCACGGGCAATCACCCCAAAAATAGAACTTATATTAACGATCCTTCCCCATTTATCCTTTTTCATGCTTCCAACAAATCCTCTAATTAATTTTATTGGGGCGATAAGATTTACTTGAATAGTCTCATTTATATTTTCATCAGACAGTTCATCAATCCACTGAGGATGGTTTATTCCCGCATTGTTAATAATAATATTAATTTTTTCTTTTTTGTACTTTTTAATAAAATTATCAATAGAGTTGTCGTTTGATAAGTTAAGTTCTTCCCTATCTGGAGAAATAATTTTATATTTTTTTTCCAGCTTATTTTTAATTGCTTTTCCGATTCCCCTTGAAGAACCTGTTAACAAAATAATCTTTTTCATCATTTAAGCAATAAGCACCCCCCAATCAGCGCAAAATTTTTCCACCCCTTTTTTTGTCAACTCATTTTCCAAACGCGTCTTTCTCCAATCTTTAGGAAAATTAAGTAAGTCAATGAAGGGAATAGTTTCTAGCTCAGTTTTATAAATATATGAGCTACCTGGAATAGGACACCCCTTTTCTGCCCACTCTGATAAAACTGAAAAAGGCGCTGTTATAATATCGCATTCAAGACTTAAAGAAGACAAAAAATGAGGCAAATTGCGTACACTTGCCGCTAAAACCTCTACGTGGTTATTTTTATCTTTTCTATAGCTTTTTAAAATATTTGAAATTAGGCTTATTCCATTTTGCCCAACATCATCAAGTCTTCCAATAAAGGGCGATATTAAAACTGCTCCCTTACTTGCGCCCTTCGTTGCAAGAAACACGGCGGCTGCCTGCTCTTGAGTAAAACATAAAGTCATATTTATCCTCATTCCATCTTGCGCCGCTTGATGCGCTGCCACAAGACCTTCTTTTATAATTGGGAGTTTTATATGAGCATTTGGAATCCAAGAAAACATTTCTTCTGCTTCTTTAAGCATTTGGGAAGATGTTGTTTCAAAATCTGCGTATACCTCAACTGACACGGAGCCTTGGGGAATAAGTTTTGAGATTTCTTGAATTACATCTTTGTAAAATGCATATATTTCTTTTTTTGTGAATTTCTTCCCTTTCTTAATCATCTCAACGGCTTTAGGATTTTTGGCTATTAGAGTTGGATTAGTTGTTTGTCCGTCTAGAAATCCAAGTATTTTAATTATTTTTTTAGTTTCAATAGGATCACCGCTATCGAGAAAGATTTTAGTTTTTAAATCTTTTGGTCTCATTATATAAATTATTTTTTTATTTGTTTTTTATTTTTGGTATACCAATCATATACTTTTTTAATTGCTTCATCAATATTTGTAAATGATAGGTTTTTGATTTCTTTAAGTAGTCTTGAATTATCGCATGTATATTCATTGCCTAATCCCTTATTTTTAATAATTATTTTAGATTTATCTCTTGCAATTCTGTTAATTTTTTTAGCAAGTTTAGCTATATTGATAGGTTTTCCTGTTCCGATATTGTAGAATTTGTATTCTCCGTCATTCTCAATAAAATATTCTACAATTTTTAAAAAATCTTCAATATAAAGATAATCAAAATAAACATCCTTATTAATCGTTATCGGTAATCCAAAGATATTTCTACAGATTGCATTGGAAATAAACCTGTACCTATAATCCTCATATTTTCCAAATAACCCAAATATTCTTAAGCTAACTATTCCCTCCGTATTCTCTATATATTTTGAACAAAGATATTTGTAGTACCCGTAATCATCTACAGGGACCCTTTTATCAAAATCTTCTTCTTTTATCTTTCTTATTGGAAACCTTTTATCATATTCCGCACCAGATCCTAAATGTATCATTTTTTTAAAATATTTCTTATTTCTTACGATATTAAAAAACATTCGTAAGCTCTCATAAAACATCTTGTTCTCCTGCTCTTCCTGACGACTACCACCTACCACAGCAGCATGAATAACTACATCAATATTTTTTTTCCTAAAAAAATTTTCTACTGCAATTTCATCGAGAAGATCTAGCTCTTTATGTTTAGGGATATAAAGTCTATATTTTGTCTCCAATCGTTCTTTTAAATTCCTTCCAATATAACCACTTGCACCTGTAATTAAAATGTTCATTTTATGTATTCTCCCAGGTAGGAATTATCATATTTGCTTTAAATTCATCTCGTGGCAAAAATGGTCCCATATCTTCTAGTGGAGGAGACTCGAATTGACCGTCTGGGGTTCTTCTTGCCATAAGTTTTGGAGTAAGCATTAGCTCTCGTACTGAATTAATGTCACATACAATGGGACCTGGTTCATTTAAAACTCTTTTTATTTTTTCTTTCATATCGACATGACTATTAATTCTTATTGCCTTAAATCCATAAGCCTTGGCAACTTTTACGAAATCTGGGGAGCTCACTCCAGATTTTGAATTTACCGCAACGTGCTTTCCCGCAAATAGATTATTCTGCGTATTTTTAATAGAAAGGTATCCGTCGTTGCTATAAATAAAAAGTTTAATTGGAAGGTTATGGTGTTTCATAACCTGAAGCTCATGGATATTAAGCTGTAAGCTTCCATCTCCTTCAAAACAAATTACCCTCTTCTTCTTATTCGCAGCAAAAGCAACGCCAATTGCCGCAGGTAATCCATACCCCATTTGTGCGCAACCATTATTTAAAATGACTCGCTGGTTTGGTTTTACATAAAAAGCTTGATACATACAGTTAAGAGCACCTACCCCATCTGAAACAACAATAAGTTCGTTCTTTTTTAAAAGCTTTCCAATTACCTCGATGAAATAATATGGATTCACGTATCGCTTTTTCCTCTTATACTCTGGCAGCACGACTGGATATTTCTTATTGAGCCTGACTCCGTATGCTAACCAATCTTTTATATTGAGAGCTAGAGGCTTTTTTTTAAGCTGTCTTGTCATTTCTGTGATAAAGTCTTTTGCGTCAAAGTTAACTCTGAGATCCGGCGAGAGTATAAATTTATTCAATTCCTCCTTATCTATATCTACCATTACTTTATACGCTTTTCTTGCAAATGCCTTATAGGTAAATCCAATTGTTCGGATGTCAAGGCGCGCTCCAATCGAAAGGAAAAAATCGCTATTTTGAAGAACAAAGTTTGCAGCTCTTTGGCCAAACGCATGTCCTCGTCCAAAAAAATAGCGATGAGAAGAGGGGATTAGGTCATATCCAGCATAACTCGTAAGTACTGGAATTTTGAGAAGGTCAACAAGCTTAAGAAACTCTTTTGCTGCTTGAGCAAGTCGTATACCATTTCCTGCGTAAAGGACAGGTCTTTTTGAATTTCTCAAATTTTCAAGGACCTTACTCACTTGTTTTTCTAAAAGCTTTTTTTCTGTCTCGTGTGAAAAACCTATTTCATTTGGATTAAATTGCTTAAGTTCTTTTAAATTAATAAAAGACCCTTGAACATCTAACGGAATATCTATCCATACAGGCCCTGGTCTTCCAGTTTTTGCAAGATATACTGCTTTTTCAAGATGATAACGAATTTCACTTGGATCCATTACGGTAACTGCGTATTTGGTTATTGGCTTAACTATATCTACAATATTTATCTCCTGATCTCCAAGCTGCCTCACTCCTTTACTTGCACCTAGAAGCTCTCGCTTTACCTGTCCTGAAATAACTAGCATGGGAATAGAATCCAACCAAGCGCCAAGCATTCCAGTAATTGCATTTGTGCCACCTGGACCAGTTGTTACAACACAAACCCCAATATTTCCTGAGATTCTTGCATAGGCCTCCGCTGCTGTTGCGCATGCTTGTTCATGATAATTGCAGACATATTTTATTTTCCTACTTTTCCCAATCGAATCAATAAGATGAATATTTCCACCACCTGAAATCAAAAATATATGTTTTACTCCAAGATTTTCAACAAATCGAACAATATAATCTGAGATTTTTATTTTACTTTCCATATTTTATATATTCAATCATACTACCGACTTATACCATTTTAAAACATCTTCTAAAGAGCTATCTAAATCATATTTATTTCCCCATCCCATTTTTTTTATTTTTCTATCATTTAAATGCTGATATGGTATTTCGTTTTTTGCACTATTAAGGATTTTGAAATCTATTTTTGTATTTAAAATCTTTTCACATTTTTTTAATAGTTGCAAAACGGAGAGAGTATCATTTGAAGAGAAATTATAAGCTTCTCCTACTGTTTTTTTAATATTTTTAAGAAGAAAAATATATCCCTCAACTACATCCTTCACATATAAATAGTCTCTCACATAGGTTCCATCACTTCTTAGAAGTAAGGTTTTTTTATTTATAACCGCATCACAAATATCCGGTATTATTCTTCCTAAATGAAAATCTCCTTCTCCATATACGTTTCCAAACCGTGTAATAACTACAGGAAGACTAAAAGATTTGTAATAAGTATAAGATATTAAATCTGCGGCTGATTTTGAAACGTCATAAGGATGGTCACCTCTTAGGGGAGACGTTTCATCGTAAGCCTTAGTGGTTTTTCCGTAAGCTTTGTCACTAGATGCAACAATTACTCCCTTAATATTTTTTATCTGTCTTGCAGCATCGAGAACGTTTACCGTACCCATAATATTTGTTTCAAAAGTAGCATGTGGATTTAGAAACGCATTATCTACAATAGGCTCTGCCGCAAGATGAAAAACAAAACTGGGATTATAAAAATTAAATACATCAAATAGTAAATCTCTTTTCCTAATATCAACAAGTCTAAGGATTGTCTTTGAATTTAAACCTTGGCTTGCATAAATAGAATTCCTATTAACTTCTATGTCTAGGACTATCACATTTTTTGCACCCAGATCAAGCAAGCCCTTAACCAAATTACTTCCGATAAAGCCTGCCCCTCCTGTTACTATAATTACCTCTTTATCTAATCCTTCCATACTTTCCACCTTGGATCCTCTTTCCAAATTTTGTTCAAATCACTGACATCGGCATAAGTATCCATACAGTGCCAAAAACCATCATGAGAATAAACCGATAATTGCTTTTTAGAAACCAGCCTTTTTAAAGCCTCATGCTCAAATTCTGCAGGATTTATATATTTAAAAAACTCTCTTTTAAAAACCATAAATCCCCCATTAGTTCTTTCTTTTAAAATAGGTTTTTCTATGAAGCTTTCCGCAATGAGTTTTTGGTTGATTTTTAAAAGTCCGTATTTACTTCGGGGATGGACTCCGGTGATCGTTCCTATTGTCCCTTGTCTTTTATGAAAGTTTACAAGCTTACTAATATCAATGTCTGCAACACCATCTCCATAAGTTACCATAAAATATTTATCTGTTTTTGGAATAAAGTTTTTAACCCTCAAGATCCTTTCGCCGGGTAGAGTTTCTTCTCCTGTATCTACAAATGTAATTTTAAAATTATCATTTTTATTTTCATTCTTTTTGCCTTTATGAATTAACGTTTTACCTGTTTTTGTAGAAATGGAGAAATTATTTGAGTAGTGTTTTTGGTTTAAAAAATATTGTTTTATCTGATCACCTTTGTAACCAAGAGCAATAATGAAGTCATTAAATCCGTAATGTGCATATATTTTCATTATATGCCACAATATTGGCATGTCTCCAATTTGAACCATGGGCTTTGGTTTAAACTCCGTTTCTTCTTTAAGCCTATAACCTAAACCTCCACATAGAATAATTGTCTTCATAGGTATTTACTAAATTTTAACTTTAGCACGGCAAAACTAGTAAATCTGACGTAGTATATCAAAAATAGCAAACACATAAAAGGATGGAGAAACCATGCAGCGTCTCTTACTTTTAAAAATCCTCTTATGCTTAAAAATAAAGGCTGGATAAATGTAACTGTATAAAAAATATATTTTGATAAATTCACTATGTCTTTTGGGGAATTAAAATCAAAAACTGCGTATCTTCTATGATCTAAGTACTTTGACAATGAATATCTCTTAACATATAAAACTCTTCTTCTAACAAGATCAAAAATTCCATTTCCTATATCATGCTCAATACTTGTCGTTTTTACTACAGCAAATCTTTTGAAACCTAATTTTAATAGATCTACATAAATATCTATATGCACATAAGCTTCGGGAGAAATATCTGCCTTTAGCAAAATCTTTCTTCTTGTCAAAAATCCATTATCTCCTACTGTTGGAAGATTATTTTTATTGAATTCAACTACATCGTAGTTTTTCTCCCTTTTAATTATTTTCCCTTTTAAGTACTTATCTGTTAACCAGGTTTCCCTATCTGCTTTATTTAGATATAGGGCAACAGGATCGCTAATCCCAAAACAAGCACAATATCTATCAAGCAGCTTCATGTTTTTATTTATCCCGTAATGCAGAGTAAAGGTTGAGATTATTTTTCTATCGTCAATGAAAGGTTGAATTAACTGCCGTAAAGAATTTTTATCCGATAAGACATTATCTGACTCAAGCCAAAGAACAATGTCGTTTTTTGCCTTTTTTACGGCAAATACTCTTCTTACCTCACTTTGGTCTCTCAAGTTTTTTTTAACTATCAACTTGCATCCATAATTTTTTAAGTAATTAATTTTGTTTTTTTCTGAACCCCCATCGACTATAATGTGCTCAATCAACTGTTTTGGATAATCTTGATTTTTAATTGATTCTAAAACTTTCCTGAAAACTTTGGGATTGGGATTTAGAGTAATAGTTAAAATTGATATGCTGGGAAGTGAAAAGCTCTTCTTCATTGTATTGAATTAGGAATTGTCGTATTATAGCATCTAAAGATATCCAAATAAAATAAAAGAAAGATTGTTATTGTCAAGAAATTTTATTTAATGTAAAATCATTTTGTAAATAAGATGAAAGGATTAAGAGTTTCATACGCACAAGCCGTCCACGATGACGCTGAGACAAAAAAAATTCTTTCTGTACTAAAGGAACATAGAACCATAATCGGAAAAGAAACAGAAGAGTTCGAGAAAAGAGTCGCAACGCATTTTGGAAAAAAATATGCAGTTATGGTAAATTCCGGCTCTTCTGCAAATTTAATTGCCGTCAGATTATTAAATTTACCTGCCCATTCAGAAGTGATTACACCGCTACTTACTTTTTCAACTACTATTGCTCCCCTTTTACAAAATGGCCTTGTCCCCGTCTTTGCCGATGTAGAAGAGGGAAAATACATAATTAATTTAGACGAAATAGAAAAACTTATTTCAAAAAAAACAAAAGCCCTTATGATTCCTCTTCTAATAGGAAACGTTCCAGATATGAAAAGACTTAGACGGATTGCCGATAAGCATAAATTGTTTATTATTGAAGACTCATGCGATACCCTGGGAGCAACCTTTGATGGAAAACCAACCGGCTACTATACAGATATTTCGACAACAAGCTTTTATGGATCACACATTATAACAGCAGGGGGCGGGGGAGGCATGGTAATGGTAAACAGCACTAGCTGGAGAGATAAGGCAAAGGTTTTGCGAGGATGGGGAAGAAGTTCTTCTATTTTTAGCGAGTCTGAAAGTATAGATAAAAGGTTTAAGGCAAAAATAGGAAATATTCAATACGATGCAAAGTTTATTTTTG
Source organism: Candidatus Levyibacteriota bacterium (assembly GCA_016199085.1). Lineage (GTDB taxonomy): Bacteria > Patescibacteriota > Microgenomatia > Levybacterales > UBA12049 > JACQHJ01. The sequence continues at coordinate 99,607 of JACQHJ010000009.1, forward strand.
ATGAAATAGCCTATAATTTCATGCCGATGGAAATTGGTTCTGCTTTTGGCAATGCACAACTTGATAAATTACCCAAATTTAAGGCAACGAGGGAGAAGAATTTTAAGCATCTTTATGAATTTTTCAAAAAGTACGAAAGGTTTTTTATTCTCCCTAACCAGGATAAAAAAGTAAGAACTCAATGGCTGGCCTTTCCCCTAACAATTAAGGAAAACAGTCCTTTTACAAGACTTGAATTAGTAAAATATTTGGAACTAAACAATATACAAACTCGCCCAATATTTACGGGCAACATTTTGATGCAACCCGGATTTAAAAACATCCCTCATAGAAAAAATGGTAAATATACTTATACAAATCAAGTAATGAAGCAAAGTCTTCTAATTGGATGTCATCATGGATTAAAAAAGGAACATCTAGATAAACTAAAAAATGTTTTTAGTAAATTATTAAATAAATATTCTTAAGCTCTCTTTTGGGCAAGAATTGCTACGCCAAGACCTTTTTTATTATTTATCATTGTATCTACTTGGGATAATACAATAAGGAACGGATAAAAAAGTCCTGCAAGAATAAAACTTTTTTCAAGCAGAATATGGTTAATCTCCCATGCGAGTTTTCCAAAAAATCCAAATGTATGCCTTACCACTATTATTTTAAATTTAAAATCTACGAGTTCTTTTATTAACTGCCTTACCACAAAGCCTTCACGAACGTGATCTTCGTGATGCCACTTTTTAAGCTGGCTAAATATCCTTTCTTGATTAGGTTGGGGAGTATGAATATAAAGATATCCTTTATTAGCCAATTGTCCATAAAAGTTTTTTAAAACCTTTCTGTAATCCTTTATGTGTTCCAAAACATCAATATTAACTATTAAATCATATTTTTGTTTATCGTATTCCCTGGAAATATCTCTATAATAAAAATCTATTTCGCTAAATCCTAATTCCTCGGCAAATTTCTTAGAAAAATTAATTTTGTTCTTATCGATCTCCTCCCCTACTATTCCTGCCTTAGGGAACATCTTGCAAAGCCAAAATGAATAGGTTCCGATTCCGCTCCCTGCATCAAGAACATTTTTAACCCTTTCCTTATTTACTTTTTCTGATATTATTTTTTTAAAATATAGGCTTCTAATTAAAAATCCAACCTCGGGAATCCCAAATATTTGTATGTAAATTTTTTGAAGCAAAAAGATAAGGCTCTTATTGCTTGTTTTTTTTACTTTCCTACCATACTCATGCTTCATCTCTTTAAATGAGTCAAGGAGTATCTCGGGATGTCGTGAATATTCTGATCCGATCATAAAAATATATTACTGTTCATTATATAAAAAAACACTCCAAATATTTAGTAGAAAAATAAAGGTCAAAAGGGCAGTGTTTAACATATTTGTTTTTTTCAACGTCTTTGGAAAAAATAAAGGAAGCAAAGATAATCCACAAAGTACTAAAAATAGTCTTAAGACTATAAAAGAAAAACCAAAATAAGTAGCCCAAGTAAGCTGGAGCATTGATAAACCCGTAAACATTAACAGTAATAACGTATAAATGCGGTTTTTATTGAAATATTCTTTAATAAATAAGGCTATTGAAATAACCAAGAATGGGTAAAAAGGATATCTGTACCATCCATGCTGAGGTTCGTTAGGGATCGCAAAAATAAAAATAAAAAAGTAAGTCAGAAATGGAAGTAATAATAAGTAATTTTTCCTAAAGTTTTTCAGACTAAGAATAAAAATTGCAAACCACCCAAAATATATCCACCCATCAATTAGGAATCTATCTACAAGATATGGCGAGGTAAACAACGCAAAAAAACTATTAAAAGTTAAATCATATCTTTGCAGCTGGAATCCCAATAGATCAAAAAATAATTTTGAATCAAAATATATTCCGTACAAAAAATATAGGGAAAATATTGGAATAACTATTGCTATAAACTTTAATGCATCTTTATATCTTTTTAAAAATAAGAAAATCAAAAATATTGATATACCCGCAACAACCCAGGGAGCCTTAGAAAGTGCTAAGAATCCACAAACAACAGCAGCTACATTTCTAAAGACAGAGTTTTTTGTTTTAACAAACTTTATGGTTAAGTATAAAGATAAAAGAAAAAAGGGAATAAAGAAATTTTCATTCTGAACAAGTCTTGATCCTATCACAATTGTTGGAACAGTGGCATAAATAAATGAACTTAAAAGTCCTATTTTATATCCATAAACCTCTGCGGCAAAAACATAGATAATAAAAATGCTTAAAATCCCAAGGATAAGAGCTAAGCCCCGAATGCGAGACAGGTCTATGTCAAACACGTCTTTTGCCCCATTTACTAACGCATAAGAACCTGCAACCAAACCAAAAAATGGGGGGTGCTCAAGATACGGCTTTACCAAAACAAAATGTGCTTTTTGATAAATAATATCTTTTTTATTTTCATACTGGGGATGCGGTGACCAAGATATTGGAACATGATTTTGAATCAGGTTTATTCCAAGCCAGACCCAGGCATACTCATCAAAGGTTGCTCCAAGCCTTGGCCACGTATAGAGATCGTTTTGCCTTAAAACTAATCCCAAAACAAGGATTAATCCTAAGATTAAAAATCTAAATTTAAATAAATACTTATCCATTTCTTGCAACTCTTTTAATAACTTCAAGGCTATTTGCCGCTGCCGTCTCCCAGTTAAATGTATTTGCCCATTTCTTAGCATTTTTACTAAGTTTTAGCCTTAATTCTTTGTTTTTTAATATTCTACAGATGTTATCAATAAACTCTTTTTCGTCTTTTGACAAATACCCAGTCTGACCATGTCTTATTGACTCAGAAAGCCCTGCTACATCAAATGCCACTGCTGGAGCACCATATAAATTTGCTTCTATAACTGATATTCCCCAACCCTCCCCAATCGAAGGGTTAACAAATACCCAGGCTTTAGATAATAGATGCTTTTTCTCAGCCTCGCTTACCGGTCCAATTATATTCACTTTTCTTCTGGTAATACTTCTCATTGTTATGTCTGTGATTGAAGAAGCCTCTGTGCCCCAACCCGCGATCATTAAATGCGCATTCGGTACGCGTTTTAAGACCTCAGGCATTATTTTAATAAGCAAATCTACTCTTTTATATTTTTTAATTCTTCCAAGATAAAGAATGGTAGGTTTATAGAATTTATTTACAGATGCATTTTGTTTTTTACCATTAATACCACAATAAACTATTTCGATATTCTTATTTTTAAAACCTCGCTCTATCAGATCATCCTTGGTAGTTTTAGATATAGCAATGATTTTTGTTTTGTAGTAGAAAAGTGGAAATAAATACCTTTCAATGATAAATCCAACTATATTAATAGGAAAAGGAAGTTCTACAAAAAATTGTTTTCCGTGGACATGATAGACTACTGCAACTTTAGGTTTTCGGCAGTAAATAGTCGTAAAAAAAGGTATCCCGTTTTGCACGTCAACGACTACATCTGTATTTTTTCTAAATCTTGTAAAATAATATATAAATGCCCAAAGGTACAAAGTAAATCTTCCGCCTTTTCTGTAAATTTTAATCCCGCTGATCGTTTCTTCGCTTGGCAATTTTCCCCTTACATCCTGTCCGCAAAAAAGAGTAACTTTGTGGCCCATTTTAATCCATCTTTTAGCAAGTTCCGAAATATAAACCTCTCCGCCTCCGGCCCACTCATGTTTTGTATCCCTCCAATTTAAAATTAGTATATTCATTTATCGTAGTAATGTACAATTTTAAGTCTGTAAAACACTGCTGCCGTATCCCAGAGCATTCTTAGAATAATAGCCCAAAAGTTTAAGATCGAAACAGAACTGTATCCGCTAAAATCTAGCTTTATGGGAGACTCATAAATCTTTTTATATCCGAGCCTATAAGCTACAGCCAGAGCCTCTACGTCGAATGCAAATCTTTTTACAAGTATTCTTTTAAATACGTCTTTAGCTACAACTCTTTTATACAATTTAAACCCTACCTGAGTATCTCTTACGCTAAAACCAAACAGAAGGTGCGTTATCGTTCTGTATCCCCAAGAAAGTATTTTCCGTGCAAAAGGATAATTAACTTTTGAATCTGGATGCAGCTTACTGCCTACAACAATATCTGCCTTATTCCAATCAAAAATATTAAGCATTATGGATATCTGTGATGGATCTATATCCATCCCTGCATCTATAAACCCTATTATATCTCCTTCTGCCTTCTCAACTCCGTATTTAACAGCAAAACCCTTACCTTTATTTATTTCATATCCAAATATTCTAACTGTATTTTTTTTAACAGACTTTGCTTTCTCAAACGTATTGTCAGCAAAACCATCTACTACTACAATAATCTCGTATTTGAAATTAAACGAGGACAGAATATTATCAAGATTGATAATATCTTTTACTATTGTTTTTTCTTGTCTGTATGCAGGGACAACCAAAGATAAATACTTAAAACTTCTCATCAGTAAGTAATAAAATCTAAACGAAATTATATTACACTATAGCTTAAATTTTTTATAGTAGTAAGCTAGTAGAGATGCTATCAAGCTTAGGCATACAAAAATAGAGACGTAGATTATTTGATAAAAATCTTTGTGAAAGCTATAAATAAGAATTATTTGTAAAAAGGCCGCAGGCACAACAAAGAATAATACTCTTTTTTCATTTAATGATAAAAAGAGACTTACTATCACATTAACAACGCTAAAAAGTGTAACAAAAATCCCAAAATATCCTAAATATTTAGACAAAATAAGATAATCTCTTCCTCCTAAAAATAGGTTAATAACAATTTGAGGATAAATGAAATAAAAGAAAGTAATAAAAGATGATGGAATTAATACCAAAAGCATAGCAAGATAAAACAATTTTTTATAGGCTTGTCCAATGGTATGTCTTTTGATAAGCAGTGGGAACATAACCAGCGGAATTGGTGCAGTAAAATAAAAAATAACCTTTCCTACTAATGATAATCCCGCATAGAATCCCGCCTGAGAAGAATTAAAAAAATGCTTAACTAAAATTACGTCTATGGAAGTAAAAGACGTAAGAAAAAGAACCGTAATAAATGCGGGAATAGAATAGTTAATAATCTCTTTTTTGGGAATTACAATTTTTTCTTTACTTACTGCTTTTAAAATTTTGGAAAGAGGTACAAAGGCAATTAGGAAAATCCCAAGCGCCATAAAGAATATTGACCAAAGGCCTGCAAAAACCCTAAAACCCGCATAAACCAAAACAACTCCGACTATTAGTTTTATAACTCCTCCCAAAAAACCTATTGTAGATATAAAAGCAAATTTCATTATGCTTTGTAAAAAAGCGGTGTTTAAAGTAGAAAAGTAAAAAGCAACAACAGTTAAGCCAGTAATGACTATATAAAACTTGTTTTCTAGATGTAGGTAGTTACTTAAGGGTATGGAAAACAGTACAAATAAAGATAAGATTACAAGTGAGAATAAGAGAATAAACTTAAAGGAGATAAGATAAAAGTTATTCACCTTGTTTATTTCATTTTTAGAGTAATAGGCCGTTGCGAATTTAACTATTATTGTATTGATTGAATTAGAAGGAATAGCCGACAAAGTGATTACTGAAAGAAGGCTGGCAAAAATTCCGTAGTCTGCATAGGATAAATTTCTTGCCAAAAAAAGATTTAATAAAAATGCAAGTATATTGGCACCCATCGAGCCAATAAAAATATAAAAGCTCCCACTTACGAGCTCATGACGAATAATTTTTTTTATAAATTCCATTATTTACCTATTGCTTTCCTATATGCTTCTACAGTTTTTCTGGATGTCTTTTCCCATGAAAATTTCTTGATATTATCAAAACCCTTATTCTTTAAATCATCTTGTAGGCTACTATTGGTAAACACTTTGTTAATTCCGTTTGCTATTGATTCTAAGTTATAACCATCTACAAAATATGCAGCTTCTCCGGCCACCTCTCCCAACGATCCTTCTTTGGTTGTAATAACTGGACAACCACAAGACATTGCCTCAAGTATTGGTAAACCAAAGCCTTCATAGAGAGATGGCATTACAAAAAGGGTTGCTAAGTTGTAAATTGCAACTAAATCTTTCGTGTCAACAAACCCTAATCTTAATATGTTTTTGTCATTTTCTGTAAGCTCATGCACTCTCACTAGATCATGATTCCATGGATTTTCTTTATCGTAATCTTCATTAACAAGGCTTTTACCTATCATTACCAGGGGAATATCTGTAGTTTGAATTGCGTCAATAAGTCTTGGGAGATTCTTATTCCACGTTACATCTCCCACATACAATGCGAATTTGTCTGGAAGATTATATTTTTTCCTTAAAGAATCAACGTCTCTTTCGCTTTGTTGTAAAACCTTAAATTCCTCTCCAGCTGCCAAATATACAACGTCCACTTTTGACTCTCTTGTTCCAACAAATTTTATGACATCATTTTTTGAGCATTTAGAGTCGGTAATAATGCCGTTTGTTTTTTTTAGGGCAAGACGTTGCATCTGCCATTTAACTTCTCCTTTTATGCCCCTTGGGAAAGCATCCGGAAAAACAATAGGGGTAAGATCGTGGACTGTTACTATTGTCTTGTGTTTTTTATATAGAGGCAGAGCTAAAAAAAATGGTTCGAAATAAGGAAAGTGAATTAAATCTATATCCTCAGGCAGTTTTTCTCCGGGAACAAAGAATACATATTCATTCTCTTTATCGTACTTAACAATCGAATTTTTAAGATGCTCTAAATAAAAACCCACTCCCCTTACCTTATGACCCGAAGAAAGAGGAGAAATATCAATGGCTATTTTCATAATATTTGTTAAAATACGGCTTTACTACCTCAACTATGCCGTATAGAGAAATTATATACAAAATTGGTATTAAAATCACAAAGTATCTTGAAAACACCTGACCAAGACTTAAAAACAACAAATAAATAGAAACCCATGCCATTAAAACCTCTAAGTTTTTTTCCCTGGGAATTCTTTTTAGGATATATAGAACAATCGTTATTATTGATATTATTGTAATAATTGGCCAGGTAAATAACCATTGACCGTCCGAGATTACCGGCTTATCGCCAAACCAAACATACCATTTATTCAAAAGTAAAAGAGGCCATACAGAAAAAGGTAAAATTAAAAAACTTTGGTGATATAAAAACACCCATTTTTGAATTCCTAAGAATTTGTTAAAAGTATACCCAAAAGCAAAAACCCTTGAGTAACTAATTAGCAGTATAAGCAAAGAAACAGGAAGGTTTAGGATTAAATATAATATTCTTTTTTTATCTCTATTAAACAGTAAAACCAAACCCCAAGCAGCAATTATTGTAAAGCCTGTAATAAAAAATTTAGTTGCTATAAAAAGTCCCAAGAAAAGATTTGCTAGAAGAAAAAATAACATTATTCTTTTATTTGTAAGACCTTTATTGAAAAAATAAAAACAACCTATTAAAAATACCAATTGGAAAATATCCATAAGTGGCGCATATATAAGCTGGTTTTTAAATATTGGCTCAAAACTTAAGAAAAACACAGGTAAGACTGCCACTATTTTATTTGAAAATATTTGAAGGCTTAAAAGGTATAATAAAACCAAAGAAGCTACCATACTTACTAAAATAAAAGTGCTATCGTTATTAAAAATAACTGCAGATAACCCAATTATGTACTTACCTAGAGGCGGAGCGTCAGGAACGACTAAAACTGGGCTTTCTCCTTTTATTAGTTTTCCACCTGCATAAGAGAATGCGGTTTGATCTGGAATCCAACCAACGGGATGTTTATTTACATACTGAGAATCAAGAAAAACTTTTTCTAAAGACTTAAAATTTTGCCAATAGTTTTGGGAAAAGTATTTTTCCTTTAAGCTAAAAACTGTACTACCGATATTAAAAACAATTACTAAAATTAACGCTATAAAAAGCAGTCTTTTAAATAATTTTAATTTTGTTTTTTGTGCCATTCCCATGCAGATTTAATAATAGTTTCAAGACTGGAATATTTAGGATCAAATCCTAACTCCCATCTTATATTAGTAGAATCTGCGACCAGTTCGTCCGAATCTCCTGCCCTCCTTGGTTTTTCCAATATATTTAGCTTTTTGTTGCTGACCTTTTCAATTTCTTCTAGAATCTGTTTATTGGAAAATCCATTTCCTGTCCCAACATTATAATAAAGGCCTCCATTACTTTCGCTTATTCTTTTAAGAACTAAAATATGTGCCTCGACTAAATCTAAAACATGAATATAATCGCGTACACACGTTCCATCAATTGTTTCATAATCTGTTCCAAATAAACTAAATTCTTTTCCTTCCATTATTGCTTTTATCGCAAGCGGAATTATATGAGTCTCCGGAACATGCATTTCCCCTGAATTACCATCCAAAGCTGCACCACAAGCATTAAAATACCTAAGGCAGGTAAAACTAATTTGTGGATTGATATTTCTTAAATCTTTAAGTATTTCCTCAACCGCAAGTTTATTTTTGCCGTACTCACTCGTAGGATTCTTGGGATGATCTTCAGGAATTGGAACTTTTGTAGGATTGCCGTAAACTGCAGCCGAGGAGGAAAAAATAATTTTATTGACATTGCCAACGCTTATTCCTATTTCAAAAAGGTTCTTTGAACCAACAACATTATTTTGATAGTAAAGGTCTGGATTTTTCGTAGATTCCTCTACTGAAATAAATCCTGCAAAATGCATGATTGCATCAAACTTATGTTCTTTAAATAGTTTTTCAAGGGCTAATCTGTCTTTTATATCCCCTTCGACAAGTCTTGCCCTTGTATCAACCGCCTCTTTTCTTCCCCTCTCCAAACTGTCAAAAACAACTACTTCATCTCCCCTATCTAAAAGTGTTTTTACCATAAAGCTTCCGATATATCCTGCTCCACCGGTTACAAGTATTTTCATATTCCCAATCTTACCTTTATGTAGTCAGTTAATGAGAAGTTTGATTTTAATTGGTTTTTACTCAACCAACCGATTAAATCGTCGTAAACAGAGGATTGATTTACGTTAATCCAGACTTGATTTTTATTTTCAAGATCGGGAGGTTTAACACTTGAAAGATCAACTATGTAAAAACCGCTGTTAATCGTTGGCAGACCTGGTGGAGGACAACCTTTTGCGCCATAACATGAAACACCAATTTTCTTCCCGTTAAGGTCTTCCTTTCCATCAAAGCTTAAAAATAGACTTAAAGGCATACTTGAGGAATACATCTTGTATTTATAGTCATAGACTGAAAACTTTGTATTTGGGTATTTATCGTATAAGCTTTGTGTAATCTTACCCATTTCTGCGGAAATATCTCTAAAATTTAAAACATTGACTGTATATATAAAATTAAAGATGGTTATTAAGACAAGGATTAAGACAGCTGCCAATCTTATCAGCTTATTCTTAAATTCAAAAAGCTCATTTATTAAAAGAGCTGTAAATAAAAATACAAAAGGCAAGAAATATAAAAGATATCCCTCGCTTCTTTCCCCTTTATAAAACCTGTTTACAAATAAAAGTGCCATAAATATTATTCCAAGGAAAATAAAGACTGACGAAATTCTTTTTTTAAAGGCAGCATAGATAAATACGAGAAAACTTGAACCAAATAATGCAAGGCCGACAAGTTTAAAATTACCTATTACAAATCCCCAGTATATTGGAATGTACTGGAAAACAAATAGCTTCCAGCTGTTGGGAACATAAATTCTATATTGGGCTACAAAAAGGTAATCTAAGATATTGTTGGTGTTGGCAAAATTTTGGAAATAATCCCAATATAAAAGCGGGAATGATGGTATTAAAAATCCCAAAACCATTAAAAAGAAAGCCAATATTCTGTTTTTAATTGAAAGTGGTGTTACCAAAAATATCGCCGGAAGGAAAATTAAAAGATTAACGGCTTGATAATGGAATGAAACTGCTAGGCCTATAAAAATTCCCATCAGAAATGCGAATAAAAGTTTCTTTTTCTGCCAAAGCAAAACAAAGAAAACGAGAGTTAAGGCTGTAAAAGTAGCAATAAACGTATGGGGACCTAAGGAAAGCGATCTTATTACAAGCTGTGGAGATAATAGGGTTAGAATACCGACTATAAGGGAAAATCTATCTCCTTTTAAAATCCTTCCCAAATACATCAAAAGCCCGACTGTTAAAACACTTAGTATTTCCAAGAAGATCCAGGGAGCGTTTATCATAAAAGGCAAAACCAAATAAGTTGCCATTATAAACCAATAATAAATGCCACCAAAAACAAAGGGACCAGCAGAGCTAAAAGGCCCCATTAGGGGTAATTCATGGCGTTTTAGAGCCTCCAAGGCGATCATAGCGTCTCTTCCATCGTCTCCTCCCAGTCCCCACCTGATTGGAAAATTATAGAAGCGGATAATTGCTGCAATTATCAATATGACACTAAACCAAAACTTATATGGACCGATGTATTTTATATATGAAACCGGAAACCTTAGGGCTGAAAAAAGTGAAAATGTAAAACCCTGCCATAAGTCAACAAAACCTTTGTGTCTTATAAAGGTTGTCAAAAGCCAATGCGTCGGTAAAACAAAAAGGTTCATAAAGGCAAAGAATGCTTTTTGGAAAATATTTTTATTTTTCATCTGGTCTTTTATCTGTGTTGCAAAAATATTGTTATAAAAATCCCATTTTTTAACATAATGTCCAAAGCTTGCATAGGGATAATGAAGGAGTGCAGATTTTAAATATCCCACTTTGCCTTCAACTTCAGCCTGTTCATGAACGTGGACCATGGGGAGCCTGCCTTTGCCTTTTCTGTAAAGTCTTAATGTGTAGTCGGGATATTGACCACCTTTCATTAAGAATCTTCCTAAAAACCAGTTTTTTCTTGGCATCCAATAACCATTATAACTTTTAGGATCATTTTCTAAGATATCTTTAATTTCTTTTTTCAAATCCTCACTTACGTGCTCATCGGCATCCATTTGCAATATCCAATCAGATTTTGCCATTTCAATAGCCATTTGTTTGTTTATATGGAAGTTAGGTTTATTTGTGGTTATTTTTACTCTTGCTTTGAATTTTTTGGCAATTTCCACTGTTTTATCCGTTGAAGTTCCGTCTACTATTACAATTTCGTCTGCAATATCTTTGAAGCTATTTAGACAAGCTTCAAGGTTTTTTTCCTCATTGAATGTCGCAAGTACGACAGATAAAGTCTTTCTCATAAAACTATTATAACCGATGGGTTTTTGCTTTTGTGAACCTAAAAATACCAAATGCGAAAATACCAACCAGGCTCCCAAGTGAGACCACATCGGAAATTGTCCTAAGCTTAGTATTTTCATATTTAGCTTCAATTAGATGCGGTCTTCCCGTAACTATAAACGTCATAAGGCCTCTGTAATTTGGGTCCTGAAACTGCGTAACCTGTTTTTTACCGTCAACGTATATTGTCCAGTTGGGAAAATACAAAATATTTACCAGAATTCTTGCGCTAACATCCGACTTAAACTCATATTTTCTATAGGTTGTCTTACGGACTGTTTCTTTAACGCTTCCTTTTCCTTCAATAACCTCAATCGGTGCTTTTGGAAAACGTTCCATAAATCTAACTGACCAGATTGGAGAACTTTCTCCTGTGTCTGTGGTGCTTTTATATAAACCGTTTTCAAACTTATCCAAGGTATAATAATACCCTTGGGCAATTGTGTATCTAAAACTTAGCATTACCGCAAGAATTATTAAGATAGAAATTATCAATGGTTTATATCTTTTAGTTATATACTCAGAAAGCAAAGCTCCTAAAACCGCGGTGGTAAAAACAATTAAGCCTAAAAATCTCCAGGGAAACTGGAAATTCTGAAGCATTATAATCCTTGACCAGATAAAATCAGATGTCGAGGTCATTATAAAAATTGAAAGAATGGTGAACACCAATAATCCCAACACCAAACTGAGATTTTTATCTTTTTTCAAATACAATTTATAGGCGATAAACGGAGAAGCTATTATTGAGATCAATTGAATAATTCCGATTTGTACGCTGAATACTCCGCTTCCACCAAAACTCCAAGGACCATAGATAAGTTCACTTAGTTTTACAAAATGTGTTTTATAAGCCCCAAAGGTAACTATGTTTCTTAAGGTGTACTTTCCTTCTAAAAGGCCCGGAAGCCAGAAAAACATTGAAAGCGTAAATCCCAAACCAAACTGAATCAAGAATTTGATAATAAATCCCCTATCAAATTTTAACCTCCACCAAAGATAAATCCCATAAAGAAATATCACCGGGACACTGATTAAAGCTATGGCGTTATGGGATAGTATTAAAAAGGCTATTGAAAAAGCACCTAAGGAAAGATTTAAAAAGTCTTTTTTAACACTTAGTTTATATATAAAGTATAGAGAAAGAGGGATGAAAGCAAAGGCAAGATTTTCCCCGATGTCTCCTCTTACATATAAATCTATAAACCTGTAAGGTGCGTAGGAAAAAAGCACTGCGCCTAAAAGTGCTGAACTTTTTGACAAAAACTCTTTTAACCATAAATACATAAACAAAAAGGACAAAACCATCCCCAGGATATAGACAATTTTTGTAGCATCCATAAAAGAAAATCCTAAGAAATGAAACAAAGAAGCGATATATGAAGGAAAAGGATACAAAAATTCAAGGATTGGATGCCCATATCCCCAATTTAAGATCGCACCCCATCTTGGAATTAACACCCCGTCAGTTAGATTTTGATAAAAAGCCATTATTCTTGCTACATGATCGGGTCCGTCGTGGGTAATAGGAAGACCCGGGGAAAAAAGTGAAAAAACCGGGATTACGCTTAAAACCACGAACAAAGCCAGAAATGCAAAATTATTCTTAATAAAATCTTTTAACATTTTTATGTTTAAACTTAATGAACTCTTGTTTGAATTACTACGCCACTTTTCAGTATCTTTGATTTTATAATTTTCCCGTCATTTTTTCTTGCCTCAAGAAACCATTTCGGTCTGTCTTCATATCCTGGATCCGGTTCAATTATAAAGAAAGCCGTTCTTGCTTCTTCGTTGGGTGAATACTTATAAGTTTTTGGTCCATACCACATGAATAGATATCTGTATGTATAATCATGGACGGGAGGCGTATAAACTACGTATTTAAAATCTTTTCCCTGAGACTCCCTATAAACATAATCGACAACTTCAAGCTGATTTCTATAAACGGACGCATCGCCTGCAAAGGATGCCTGAGTTACATTTTTTATCTCCCGCAAGGGATTGAAGTTGATTACCGAAAGAACAATCAAGATAAAATAAGGGATTATCAAATTCTTAGTTTTAAAAGAAAGCAAATATAAAGATATTGAAAAAAGAAGAATAAATACGACCGGAAGACCTACAAGGTAGTGGGGCCAGAGTGCATGACTAAAAATTATTGTTCCCACAAAGAAAACAACCAACACCGTAACAAGAGTTATTATAAACTTTTTAATAACATCCGATGCTTTTTTGTAAAACAAGAAAAGCGCAACAACTATAAAGACAATTAAAACAACTGCAACTATCTGATTATTAAAGGCAAGCGAACTGGAAAAAAGATCAAAATATGAAGAAACCCTGTTTTCCAAAAGCTGTCTAAACGTCAATGGATCTTCTAGGGTATTTTTACTAAGTATAAAAGTAATGAGTGATTTTGACATTAAGAATCCATGCTTTATTTCAAATAAAAGCCTAGGGGCTGCAATGACAAGAGCACCGATGAAAAGAAATGCAATTTGCTTTAATTTTATTTTTCTTTTTAAGATAAATGCCTGGGAGATAAATATTCCCAAAGTTAAAAGTATTCCCCATAATATCTCAAGATCGATGTTAATTGCCAGGAAAAGTCCCAAAAGAAGAAAGTATTTATTGTTTTTCTCCAAAGTATAAATTTTAAAAAGCGCAAAGAATACTAAAAGAACAAAGAAGGGTGCAATATTGGGATTCCAAATCTGAGTTGAATGAGAAACTAAATTAGGTGAGACGCTAACCAGAAGTGAAAATATTATCGCAAGAAACGTATTGCCGATTTTTTTACCGATTATAAAAGCCAAGACAATGCTTAGTATCCCAACCAAAGACATCGTCAAAGCAATGCCCGACGGATCTCCCCCAAAAAGCACAAAAAATGGAACAAGCATGTAATACCACCAGGGTCCGTAAAAGACCCCCTGGATTCCGGTTGTAGCACCGATGAAAACCAGATCGTGATTTACAACGATATTCCAAAGGGCAATCATATCCCTTCCTACATCATAGGTATAGGCAAAAGAATTAGTTAAAACTCCCTGCAACCTTAAAAAACTGCCAATTAAAACAGTTAAGCCTAAGGCAAGAAGCTCTTTATTTAAAAATTTTCTAAGATTTATTTTTCCAATTTTCATGTTCCTGTTATTCTTATAGCAACTGATCCATCAAGATTATAAATCGTTCTAATAAGGGATACCCCGTCTGGAATATCATTTGGGGGTCCAACGAACAATGTTTTTTTAGAAAGCCTGTCTTTTTGCCAATCAATCCCCCTAAAGGTATATCTGCCGAAGGAATGATGCGAGTCAAAACTTCCTGAACTTTTCTCCCCAATCTTTTGATACTCACTTGGCGGGAATTTAAGGTAAAAAAGGAAAAACATATATGATTTGTCCATCGGTTGATTGTCAGAAATTACAATTTGATCGTATTTATCTTGCAGTTTCAGTACTTCTCTGACAGCCTCCCTATATCCGTATTGCCAATCAGCAGAATGGTAGTAATTTTGCTGAACAAAATACTGGTTTAAGAAGTAACTAAAGTTAAATATAAATATTAGGGCAAAAACCAAAAGGGCCACGTATTTTGCTTTTTTAAATTTATTTATATAGGAAAACGAATATACTATTCCAATTGCCGAGATAATCTGCCAAGTAGGAAGAAAATTTAAGGTTCTTACGGCGTGTGGCACACCGGTTGTAATAGAAGCTGGAACCGGAGAAAGCAACAGCCAGGCAAAAATTAAAAGTTTTGTCTTCTTATTAAAGTCGGAGAACAAAAGAAGATAGATCCCAAAGAGAATAAAGGGTACTTCAAAAAGATATAAAAGCCCCATGTTGGGAGCATGATGTCTTGCAATATCTCCTTTTATAAAAAGCCAGTTGGGATCAAAATGGGAGATGTAGCCTGAAATAATGGTTTTTGCATAGACTATTCTTCTGTTATCAAAAACTTGGCCAAGCCTATCGCCGCTTGCCTGATCCCTTTCAAGTTTTTGGATATTTGTTTTCAATAATTCTGTTTTATAAGAAAAAATGCTTGTTCCTGTAACTCTTAATAATGCAGCCTGGTTATTTAATATATAAAAAAACATAGGTAAGACAACGATAACACCCGTAACTAAGGCTGCCAAAATATATTTTTTAGAA
>JACQHJ010000002.1 GCA_016199085.1 Candidatus Levyibacteriota bacterium
AGTGGCAGACGGGTGAGTAACGCGTAGGAATCTACCTCTAGGCGGAACATAGCCATCCGAAAGGATGGGTAATTTTCCATAGTCAATTTATTGTAAAGCGATTAACTTCGCGCCAAGAGATGAGCCTGCGTCCTATCAGCTTGTTGGTGGGGTAATGGCCTACCAAGGCGATGACGGGTAGCTGGACTGAGAGGTCGATCAGCCACAACACCACTGAGACACGGGGTGTACACCTACGGGTGGCAGCAACTAGGAATATTCGGCAATGGGCGAAAGCCTGACCGAGCGACGCCGCGTGGAGGATGAAGGCCTTAGGGTTGTAAACTCCTTTTGATAGTCCCTTCACGGACTATAGAATAAGCCTCTACTAACTACGTGCCAGAAGTCTCGGTAATACGTAGGAGGCAAGCGTTATCCGGATTCATTGGGCGTAAAGTGTGCGTAGGCTCATTGACAAGTCGTATCTTAAAGACTAAGGCTTAACCTTGGGAGTGGATACGAAACTGTCAATGTTGAGGATTGTCAGGGATGCTGGAACAGTTAGTGTAGCAGTGAAATGCGTTGATATTAACTGGAACACCAAAGGCGAAGGCAAGCATCTGGGATTTTCCTGACGCTGAGGCACGAAAGCCAGGGGAGCGAAACAGATTAGATACCTGTGTAGTCCTGGCCGTAAACGATGTCCGCTAGCTGTGCCAGTTTACTGGTGCGGTGTAAGCTAACGCGTTAAGCGGACCGCCTGGGGAGTACGGCCGCAAGGCTAAAACTCAAAGGAATTGACGGGGACCCGCACAACCGGTGGAGCGTGTGGTTCAATTCGAGACAAAACGAAAAACCTCACCAGGGTTTGACATGTAATCGTTTATTTCCCAAGAAACTGGGAGAAATCCGTAAGGATGATTACACAGGTGCTGCATGGCTATTTAGATGGCCTTTTTTGGAGCAATTCAAATCAAAACCCAACTATATCGGTGAAACCCAAACGTAAAGACGTGGGTAATACCGAGGGAAGTCGTCTTTTATAAGATTGACCCCGTAGAGACTACACGTTGGCTCCTGTAAATACAGGATGAAGATATAGTCCATACCGCTGGAAACAGTTCGGAAGAATATGGTCGTCAGCTCGTGCCGTGAACAAGAATGTCTCGCGGCTCTTGCTAGTAATAGCAGGATGAAAACTGACTCATATCGGTGAAGCTTTGTAAAAAGTAATACCGAGGGAAGTCTCCTATATTTTTAGGATGACCCCGTAACGACTTCTCTAAAAGAGAGATGCAAATTTAATAAGTTTGCATAACACGTCAGTATCCATAACTAATGGATAAAGGTATAGTCTAAGTTCGTAAATTTATTTACGATTTGGAGGTGTTCCCTTAAGTGGGGAAACGAGCGCAACCCCCGTCCAATGTTGAATATTCATTGGAGACGGTCCCTGTTTTACAGGGAAGGAAGGAGGGGTAGATGTCAAGTCAGCACGGCCCTTATACCCTGGGCTACACACACACTACAATGGCGAAAAACAATGGGCTGCAAGCCGGCAACGGCAAGCGAATCCCTGAAATTTCGCCCCAGTTCAGATTGAGGTCTGCAACTTGACCTCATGAAGTCGGAATCGGTAGTAATCGCAGATCAGCATGCTGCGGTGAATACGTTCTCGGGTCTTGTACAAATTAAAGGCGCTTGGCAGCGTAAAAAACAAAGTGGTGGAAATCCACTCAAGTAGTTGAAGAACAGGACTTTTCTTGTAAAAGAAAGTCTGAAGGGTTCGATGTAGCAAAGAGCAGCCTAAAAATTAAAAGCTTCTCGACTCTTAAGTGTACTAAGAGGAAGAGATATAAAAAAAGCTTTTTAGGATGTTTGAAATTGTTTTCTACGTGACCCAAGGAGATCCTATATGCATCAGAACAATAATAGGCTATAGGAAGTCAGCAAAGTCCATAGTACTTTAGTTGTATAATTAAAGGAAGGGATGAACTCAAAACTATAAATTTATAGTAAGAGACTCGCTGGATGCGGGAAATCCGCACGTCCAGTGGGGAGCAGAATAGTTCTAACTGCAATCACCGCCCGTCTTTTTTAGGCGGCCCAAGAAAGTAATTTTTTGGGAAAAATCAGCTAATAACGGTGAACCCCTTATTTAGGGTAATACCGTGGGAAGTCTCCTATATTTATAGGATGACCCCGTAGAGACTCATATGGAAGGTACCGGATATTCCGGAATTAAACTTCCATTATATGCTGACTCCCTATTTCAGGGAGAAGATATAGTCCATACTATTGGTAACAATAGATTAATATGCAAGGCAGCAAAGTCGGTAGCTATCGAACATCCCTTTTAGGGGTGGAGATAGAGATCGGCGATGAAGCTTAAGTCGTCCACGAACTGTGAGCGACCTGTTGCCATAAGGTAACAGAAAAATCCGACAGAAATCGGTGAACTCCTACTTGAATTTAAGGTTATTTTTAATATAGTCTATATTCAAGGGACAATACCGAGGGAAATTACGATGCTTAAGCAATATACCAACAGCAATTGGCTTAAGGAATATAAAAAATCTTTGAATCTATCTCAAATTCAAAGAGATGTTTTAATAGGTACAATTTTGGGAGATGGTTCTCTTAAAATTTCTCGTTCCGGTAAAGCTGCTCAATTGCAGATATGTCATTCATTTTCTGCAAAAGAGTATGTTTACTGGAAGAAGGAGATTTTTAAAAATTGGGTCTTTTGTGAACCAAGATACCATAAGATCAATAATTCATTGATTTTCAGAACAGTTTCAAAGCCTGAAATCTTTGAATACATGAGACTTTTTTATAAAGAAAAGGTGAAAATTGTACCCAAGAATATTTCGAATATTCTTAAAAGTAATTTAAGCCTAGCTGTTTGGTTTATGGATGACGGTAATGGATATCGTCGTAATAATGCCTGTAGGCTTAGTACTTATGCATTTGGCCTAGAAGGAAACATTCTTCTTCAAAAATGCTTAAGGAAAAACTTTGAATTATACGCATCAATTATTAGAGATAGTAAGGGATATCAACTTTATATTCCTGCAAGGAATGGTAGCGCAATAAAGTTTAGAAATTTAATTGTGCAATATATAATTCCAACTATGAAATATAAATTAGAACATCGTAGTCCCGTAGAGACTCATATGGAAGGTACCGGATATTCCGGAATTAAACTTCCATTAATCGTCGGCTCCTAAGCTTAACTTAGGATGAAGATATAGTCCATGCCAGCAGTAATGACTGGAGATACATGAACAAGGTATCCCTACCCGAAGGTGGGGATGGATCACCTCCTTTCTAAATTTTTTTACCTTTTGGTAAAAAAAGGGAAGAGAGAAGGTACGGCAAGTTAGCAAAATGATTTTTCATGACTGCTAATGAAGAGTACAATACACCCAAGCGTGAGTAGCGCTTGTAAAATAACACTACTTGTTTTTCCTACCACTTTCTGGTTGAAATAAAAGTCACCAATATCAAAAAAAGCACCAATGAGGTGCTTTTTTTGTTGGCATAGCCTTTATTCTGGTATAATAGGTTGAGTATTATATGAAAATTGGTCTTTTCACGGATGGGTATTATCCACAAATAAACGGAGTAGCTACGACAGTTGAGGAGCTTAAGGAATCGTTGCGGGTCTTGGATCACAGCGTATATATAGTTGCCCCCAAATATCCAAAGTACAAAGATAAGGACCCGAAAGTTTTCAGATTAAAATCTTTCAGGTTGTATAGAAATCCCGAACTTCGCCTTTCATATATGTTTCCCGATAAGATTTTCCAAAAAGTTTTAAAGGTTGATTTTGATATTATCCATGGATTTTCAGGCGGAAGTGTTCCTTCTCTTGGATTGGCATTGGCAAAACTCAAGAAAAAACCATATGTTTTTACCTATAACACAAGGCTAAACCACTATACCCATTATTTCCTGGGAGGAAAAATCTTAAGGCCAAAAGCAGTAGAAAAAGTCGTAGAACTATACTGCAACGTTTGTGATTATGTTGTCGCTCCGGCAGAATATGTTAAGAAAGAATTAATTGAGTTTGGGGTTAAAAAACCAATAGCGGTAATCCCAAATGGCGTAGACATAAAGAAGTTTAAACCATTTAAAAGTGATTTATTAAGAAAAAAAATGGGTCTTTCAAAAAACGACAAAGTCATTTTATATGTTGGCCGTCTTGCAAAAGAAAAGTCAGTAGATTTTTTAATCCGTGCTTTTGCAAAACTTAAGCATGACAATATTTATTTTGCAATAGTAGGGGATGGTCCTGAAAGAAAAAATCTTGAAAACCTGGTTAAAAAATTAGATCTTGGTAAGCACATAATATTTTTAGGTTTTGTAGAACATAATTCTTTGGCAGATGTATATAACAGCGCTGATGTTTTTGTTTTTTCATCAACAACAGAAACCCAGGGAATGATAATACCTGAAGCAATGGCATCTGGACTTCCGGTTCTAACAGTAAAAGATAAGGTTTTTGATCAATTTATTGAAAACGGAGTAAGTGGATTTATGGTAGAAAACAAGGAAACAATTTTTGCTCAAAAGCTACAGGAAATACTACAAGATAAGGGTTTACGTACTCGCATATCTAAAGAGGCAAGATTACAGGCTTTGAAATTTTCCCTTGACGAGATTGCAAAAAAGTTTGAAAACTTATATAAACAATTAGCATGAAATTATCAGTTGTAATGACGGCATACAATGAAGAAGAGTATCTTCCAAAAGCTTTAAAGTCTGTTTTCTCCCAAGGTTTTCCAAAGAGAGATTATGAAGTAATTGTCGTGGATAACAATTCAATAGATAAATCAGCAGAGATTGCCAGAAGTTTTGGCGCAAAGGTAATTAACGAAACTACCCAGGGATACGTTTTTGCCCTTGCCAAAGGCATGAGGGAATCAACGGGAGAGGTAATAGCGGCAACAGACTCGGATACCATTGTAGCCTCAGATTGGCTTTCAGAAATTGCCAAGACTTTTGAAGATAAGGGTGTAGTTGCCGCAACTGGAATGGCTGATATGCGAAACCTTGGTTTTTTAACAAAAACAGTTAGTTTCCTAGCTTTTTATATATTTGTTAAATTCAATTTTTTGATAGGCAAACCTCATCTATCCGGTTTTAATTTTGCGGTAAGAAGAGATGTTTTGGAAAAAGCGGGGGGTATTAACACAAAATATTTAATGAGTCCGGACGTTGAGATAGGACTTAGGCTTAAAAAGTACGGAAAAGTAGTGTTCAATACCAAAATCCTTGCGCATACTTCAAGCAGAAGATGGAAGCAAGGCTATCTCTCAACGACAATTATGTACCTAAAAGGGTATTTCTGGACTGTTTGGTTTGGCAAGCCCCCGCCTGTTTACCAGGAGCCTGTAAGGTAAAGCTTCAAATTAAGCTCGAACTTTGGTATACTATTTCCATAAATGGCGCGGTGGTGAAGCGGCTAACACAGCTGTTTGCAGAACAGTCATTCAGGGGTTCGAGTCCCCTTCGCGCCTCAAGATAGGAATTTATGAAAAACTTAATAAATTATGATAGAACAAGAAAAACCAAGAAGCAGGCTTTTGGAAATATACGGAAAGTTTAATAGGTTAACCCTTGCCGGGTTTTTAGGATTTGCTGGAGTTGCGGCTTTTGTTGCGCCGCATCTGGTAATTCCAGCCTTGTCGCTAGCAGTAATTGACGCAGGACAGGTAATGGTAATTGACAGAATAAATAAAAAGAAGAATAGCTCTAGAAAGCAAGTGGTTTACGAAGCACAAAAGCCTCCGAGCAATGTAATTTTCGTAGACTTCAAAAGAAGAAGATCGCAGCAATCTAGAATGGCGGCATAACTAAGGGTCGTTAGTTCACTGGTAGAACGCTTCTCTGATAAAGAAGAGGCAGATAGTTCGATTCTATCACGACCCACAATTTGCAGTTGACATGAGTGTAAAAACTTCTCTATTATAAGTATGTGGATCCGAATTTATCAGATCAGAATATTCCACCAAAACCTACTTCTAGCGTAGGCAACGTTGTTTCGGCGCAAATTCCAGGACAAGAGCCTTCAAGCCCCCAACCCGTAGAACCAATTCCACAAGAGACTGTGCCGCCAACTCAAGATATTCCACCACCACTGCCTTCTGTTTCTCCTCCTTTGCCAAGCGAACCGGTCGTGGCAACGCAAACACCCGATAAGACTTTGCCATCAAGCGGCAGTGGTAGCGGGCAAAACGATTCAGAGGAATTCTATCCAAAAGGAGCAAGGATAAATAAGAAAGTAATTCTTTCGGCAATTCTTTTAATAATGGTGGTTACGGTTCCTTTAACCGTATTTGTCGCCAGACAGCCTCAAAGTACGCAAACGGGTGCAGCCAACGATCTTAAACCTGACACGGTTATAGCCGTATTTAACGGACAAAATATCCTAGAAAAAGATCTTGAAACAGTTGCTCTGGAACAGTATGACGGCGGGTCAATTGATCGGGAAGTATTGAAAGACTCGTTGGATATTCTCGTTGAAAGAAAGATCCTGGATGGAGAGAAAAATTCCAAGCAGTTGGGGGTAAGTGACAGTGAAATTGCCGTAAAAAAAGCAGAGGGATTTGACCAAAACCAGGCAACTTATGAAACTTTAAAAGAGAAAGTTACAGCGGCACAAACCAAAAACTGGCAGGTTTATACAATAGGCTTTTGGGTTCCTTTGGGAAACGATCTTTCGAATTTATCAAATGCGGAGAAAGAAACAAGAAAAAAAAGACTTGATGACGGCTTAAAAGCCTTGGATGAAGCACAAAGTCAGTTAGGAACTCAAAAATCCGCTTTGGATATTGCAAGGACACTTACCCAAAAATACCCATCTTTAAAGGAGATTTTGGGAGTAAACGGATATCTTTTGCAGGATGCAAATACAGATAATGTAAAAGACTATACAACCCCAAGAGTTTATACGTTTGAAAAATCAAACAAAGGCCAGCCATTTTTCGACTCGTTGTATTCGATGAAGCAAAACGGCCAGGTTAAAAAGTCAATTTCAGGAAATAACAGCGGTGGAAACGTAATCAAACTAGTCAGCGCAAACACAGACGCGTCATTTGATACATACGAAGCCTGGTTATCTGCTAAAAAGAAAAATGTCTTAACCGTTGTCTATTCTTTATGAAAAAACTGATCTTTTTATTTGTCTTTATTCTCTTTATCTTTTTGGTCTCCAAACAAAATCTATTTGCCGCAAACAGGGTAACTGATGCAAGGTGTTTGACGATTACGGGTAAATTTACGGCTAAAAACTGGGTAGGAGGGCCGATGATGGTCGGCTGTAACGGGGATGCGGGAAAAGTTTGTAACGGGCAGCTGCAGAAAGTAAGACCGGGACAGACGTTCACTCTTTCCAAATGTTCGTGTCCTCCTTTTGCCAGCGGATGTCTGGTTATCGGAAAAAATCTTAAACTTGAGAAAAATAACCAGGGAAGACCAAGGGTTAAAGTCGTAGGAAAGAAAATACCTGATAAATGTACGCTTACCCATAAAAAGAATGTCTGCGGAGTAAACGGTCAGGCAATTAATGCAAACTTTAATATTAAATGTAATGCACCTACTTCCACAAATACCCCTACTCCGACAATTACGTTAACGCCGACATTAACTCCGTCAGTCTGTCCATTTCCGGATACTGTTGTTAATGTAAAAGTTACATGTCCAACCTGTGTCGACGAATCTCTTAAAATACCGTCGGTGACGATTAAAATTACAAATCTTTCTTGCACAAATACAGAGAATACCAATCAAATGAGGCTTGATTGGAATAAAGTAGAAGGCGCCCAAGAATATATTATTTATTCATCAAGTAAGAAAGATGGGGAGTTTGGAGAATACGCCACTATTACAGATAATTTCTATGAGCAAGAGTTAACCAGTGATTCATACCTAACTTACTTTGCAGTTAAAGCAAGAAACCCGGATAATATTAGCGCTATGTCTAACGTAGTCTTTAGCGGCCCGGTTCCGACGCTTTGCCCAAGTCCGACAGACATAATATCACAATGAATTTAAAAAGATTTAAAAAAGAATTAATTATAATTGGAGCAGCACTTCTTTTATTTGTTGCCTTGCCTGTAACTGTCTATCTTGTACAGCAGCAACAAACCTTAAGACAAGGCGCAGCCGGGGAGAAAAACCTTTCATTTAAGCCTCCAACGCAGAATGTAAAAGTAGGGGATAGTGTCACATTTGATATTGTCCTGCATCCCCAAGGTGTTGCAGTTAAATACGTAAACTTGGTCATTAACTACGACAGCGGAAAACTCGAAGCTAAAGAATCAGGCTTTAAGAAAAATGCCAATTTTGAGCTAAATCTTAAAGGCAAGAAATTTGAAGACGGAAAGATAACTTTGGAATTCCAGACTCAGGATCCAAAGAAATTTGTAGAAAAACAATTAAATATCGGTACTCTTACATTCAGGGCCTTATCAGAAACGGCTGAAGGGGAAGTGGCAAATGTTAAATTCGGAAACCTAAAAACTGTAATTAAGGGTGCAAAAGACAATACTCTTTCCTATCAATTTAATAATGCTCAGGTTACAATTGCAGAAGGGGTAGCCGCCTGTTTGGTTGATCAGGGAGAATGTTCCTGGGATCCTGTTGAAGGAGCAACGTCGTATAACTATAAAGTTTTTGAAGGAAACAATACTACTCCAATCCAGGAAGATACGGTCGACGCATCTACTACCAAAATAAATTTCCCGGTTAATCCAACAGTCCAAGGCATTACATATAGATGCACAGTAACGGCTTCAAATCTGTGCGGCACAGGAGCAGAAGGACAGGATAGTGAGACATGTGCATTAACGCCTACCCCTACATTTACGGTTACTCCTACGATCTCAACTACGCCCACAAATACACCGACAAATACGCCGACAAGTACTCCGACAAGTACTCCGACTGCAACACCCACTAATACTTTAACGCCCACTAAATCTCCCACACCGACGAATACACCGACAGGTACGCTTACTCCTACGAAATCACCAACTCCTACCAAGAGTCCTACTCCAACCGAAAGCCCTACTCCTACTGAGGTAACAGCTAATACACCTACGCCAACAACTGTTATTTTTGCAACTGCGACTCCAACCACGTCCTCGCAGTTTGTTCCGACAGCTACTTCAACACCCGCACCCACGCTTCCTCCGACCGGAAACAGCGTGATAGCGATAGGAGCTTTGGTTGCAGCTGCACTTGTGATAATAGGAGGATTACTCTTACTGGTTCTCTAGAAACCTCTTGTAATGCCTTAAATGATTTTGTATAATTTTTACTTGTGATTTTATGACGGATATTAGTGATACATTTTTTACAAGCATTGGATGTATGGACGGAAGAATTCAATCTGCTGTGGCCAGCTTTGGAAAAACTAGATTTGGAGCAAAATATCCGGATACAATTACGGAAGCAGGAATGGTAGGGATACTTTCCCATAAACCTTCGAAAGCAATCCTTAACGGAGTAAAGAATAAAATTTTGATTTCGGTTAAGCATCATCATTCAAAAGGAATAGTGGTACACGGACACGAGCAGTGTGCAGGGAATCCCGTCAGCGACGATCAACAGATAAAAGATATAATTGAAGCAGCTAGAGTATTAAAAGAACTAGAACCGGGCGTTGATATTGTCCCGGTTTTTATAGCCAGAAAAAACAATACTTGGAAAATCCAAGAGCTGGAAAGCGCTTCTTTTAAAAAGACTGCCCATGTGTTAAATTTGTACTAACATATGGTGTTATCAGATAAAGATATAAAAGCTTCTCTCAAAAGCGGAAGAATTAAAATTAAACCCTCAATTGATTTAAAAACCCAGCTAGGTTCAAATTCTATAGATTTAAGGCTGGGAAAGGTATTTCGCATTTTTGACCACAGCAAGTATGCCTATATTGATCCTTTTGCCAAAAATATTGGCGAAGAGGTTACCAGAAAAGTAACAATTAAAAAAGGGGAACAGTTTATTATCCAGCCCGGTGATTTTGTTTTGGGAACAACTGTAGAATATATAGAACTTCCAGATGATTTGGTGGGAAGTCTTGAGGGAAGAAGTAGTATCGGAAGACTGGGGATAGTAGTCCATTCAACAGCAGCCAGTATTGAATGCGGTTTTAGAGGAAATATTACCTTGGAACTTGCGAATATGGGAAAAATGCCTGTTGCTTTGCATCCCAACATGAGAATTTGTGCAGTTGCTTTTATGCAGATGACTTCCAAGGCTGATGTTCCTTATTACAAGAAAAAGAATGCTAAATACTTAGGACAGAAAAATCCTGTGGAGTCTAAGTTTGAGAAGGAGAAGGCTTAAGCTGAATGGGCTAATTCTCTAGTTCTATAAACTCCTCGCATTTCTTCGGGAACAAGGTCTGCTATAGCATGCCCAATCATATCATCTAATCCTCCCCAGTCGCGATTTTTAATAAGATCTTGAATTTCTGGACTGTCAGATCTTATTGGTTTGCCAACATGTATACGGCAAACATCCATGGGTTTTCGCACGTCTCTTGTTAATAATAATCCCGCTTTCCAGCCTGCACGCGTAGGAAATTTTTTTAGTGTTCCTTGAGGATTATTTATTTTCCAACCGCCTTCAAGTCCAACGGGAATAAAAAGCACTCCCGGTCTTCTTATAGATTTGGCAAGGAGTATTGTGCTGGCACAGGCTCCTTCTCTGAGTTTTTGCATTCCCTTGCGGTTGCCGTCTTCGTCTGTTCTTCCAGCCTCAACGCTTCCTTCAGGAATACCGGCAATTGCCGCATATCCCTCTTTCATCATTGCCTTCATATCGGCTATATAAGCTTCGTTATTTCTTGCTTCATGTCTAATATTTTGGTCATTATCGGTAGACGTATAAACCGGATATACGCCATTTCTTGTAAGAATTGGCAGCGTCGACTGGAACATAAAATCAAGGAGCTTTCCTTGTTTTCCTGTTTGCATTGTTTTTGCAAACGGCATTAGGGCTCCTTTAATTTTTTTATCTGGTGGAAGATGTTCGTTTGCAATTCCGATACCGACTCTTGAGACATAAGACATTGGTATGGCGTCAAACCAGGCAGTATGAGGTCCACCCTGATAAGCTTGAACAAGTCCATCCTGTGTTGCAGAAACAATATCATCTGCAAATTCCGGATGGAATTCTACTGTTGCAGTAACCATGACATTCTCGGCAAACCAACGAACCAAACCCTTTGCGGCGATATCAAGTCCCGGAATAATTTTTCTTTTTGGTTTTGCTTCCATCTGTATTCTTGCAGCTCTTAATTGTTCAGCTCCCATAAGTAATTTGATATTTTAGCACAAAAACTGTTGAGTTACTAAATTGGTTATTGAAAAGCCCATGCATTTTGTTATATATTTTTCTTTGATATGGCAGGAAGCAAAAAAGGTAAATTCATTGTAATAGAAGGAAATGACGGCTCCGGGAAAACCACACAGTTTAAGCTACTCCTAAGATATCTAAAATCAAAAAAGCTACATGTAAAGACAATGGATTTTCCAAGGTATTACGATTCTTTCTTCGGCAAATTTTTGGCAGAGTTTATGAGAGGGGAGCATGGGGAGCTTCAACACGTAAATCCGTATTTACTCACTTTCCCTTTTGCGCTTGATAGGGCTAGTGCTTCCAAAACCATTAATAAATGGAGAGAAAAGGGTTATTACCTTATCTTTAACAGGTACGTTACTTCAAATCTTGCTCATCAGTCGGGAAGACTTCCTAAAAATCAAAGGAAGAAATTCGTAGACTGGAATATGCATTTTGAATATAAAATCAATAAGCTTCCAAGAGAAGATACGGTAATATTTCTTCACGTTCCATTTAAGTATATTCTTTCACTACTTGAAAACAAATCCAGGGGGAAAAGAAAATATATGAACGGACACAAAAAAGATATTTTGGAAAATGATTTGGAGTACGTTAAAAATTCCGAAG
Source organism: Candidatus Levyibacteriota bacterium (assembly GCA_016199085.1). Taxonomy (GTDB): domain Bacteria; phylum Patescibacteriota; class Microgenomatia; order Levybacterales; family UBA12049; genus JACQHJ01. The sequence continues at coordinate 11,962 of JACQHJ010000002.1, forward strand.
AAGCTTATCTTGAGCTCGTTGAAAGATTTCCGCATTGGGTTAAAATAGAATGTGTTAAAAACGGAAAACTACGCTCCATTGACGACATTCATCAGGAAATTATAAAGGTATTAAAAATATGAAAGTAAATATTAAAAGAATTGATAAAACCCTGGAACTACCAACGTACAAAACATACGGGTCAATCGGTTTTGATCTGGTTGCAAGGGAAAAAGTTGTTATTAAGCCTGGTACTTTGGAGCTTATTCCGCTTAACCTTGTAATTGACACACCTCACGGACACGGACTGTTTCTGACATGCAGGTCTTCAATGCCTATTAAAAAAGGCCTTCTCATTCCAAACGGCCTTGGCATTATCGACCAGGACTATTCTGGTGAAGATGACGAGTTAAAGCTTGAGGCTTTTAACTTTACAAAGAAAAAGGTAACGGTTGAAAGAGGGGAAAGAATAGCCCAGGGAATATTTGTAAAAATAGAGATTGCAAAGTTTAAAGAAGTAAAAAAAATGAAGGCAAAATCAAGAGGAGGATTTGGATCAACAGGATGAATAGAAAAAATTATCATATCAGTATTAAGGCGATCATTGTTAAAGATAAAAAAGTTTTAGTATCTAAAAAAAATAAAAATGGTATGGAGATATATGATTTTCCCGGTGGAAGAATAGATGATGGAGAAACTGTTGAAGATGGCCTAGAAAGAGAGCTAAAGGAAGAATTAAATATAAAAAGTTTTACCCTTGGTCCTTTGCTTAACGCTTTTGAGTGGTTTCATTATGGAAAGAAAAAGATAGGTTTAATGGTCCTTTGCTATATAGTTGATGCTGACATTTCAAATATAAGGCTTAGTGAAGAACATGTAAAATTTGATTGGGTTTCGAAAGAAAATTTATCCATTATTCCAAATAATTCAATCAATGAAGGAACACTTAAGACAGTTAAAAAAGCATTAGGATAATTCATGAATTTTGCACCCAATTTTGAAAAAATAAAACTGTCTCCAAAACAAGCAAGGTTAATAAAACCCTTTTTCACCAATTTAGATAAAAATACTTTTGCAGTTTCTTTTTTGCCTCCTGAAGTAATTGGCGCTCTTTGCTCCAGAACCTCAAGGGCAAAGGAAGATCTTCGCGTAGTACTTCTAAAAGAGTTTATAGAGCCTTTTATAAAAGAAAAAACAGAGTACGGTAAATCACTTAAAAGATTAATATCATTCTTGCATAAAAATCCGATTGAGTTAATTTTCTCCAATCCCAAAGGAAGGGAATTTTATGTCAAATGGCTTGCTCAGTATGGCGACGATTCAATCGCCCAGATGGCAGGGACACATTTAATCTTTTCCGCAATTTCCCAAATAGCAATCAAGCACTTTGAGGATATGAGAATAGGTCTTGCACCGATAGAAAAATCAACAAGATATGTAGATTATTCTTCAAAGATAAACGGCAAATACAGATACTATACAGACCCTAATCTTAAAAACTTAGGCCTTGAGAAAGAATATAAAAAAGCAATGGATAACTTATTTGATACATATACAAAAATAAAAGATCAATATTTTACTCTTTTAAAAGAAAAATATCCCTTGGATAAAGACCAGGTATTAAGGGCAAAAGCGTTTGACAGCGTAAGGGGACTTTTGCCAATGTCTACTCTTTCCCAGATTGCGTTTTTTGGAAACGGCCAAGCATTTGAGTATTTAATGGCAAGGTCTTTAGACCACCCAATGGGTGAGATCGCATATCTTGCCAACGAAGCCTTAGTTGAGCTTAATAAAATAATCCCTGCATTTTTAAGAAGGTCGGAGGGGGAACAGGCCAAAGTTTACAGAGATTATCTTGTAGGAAAGGATCTTGCGGTTGAAAAAATGGTTAATAAGCTTAAAATTAAAAACAAACGTAAGGATGTAACATTGGTAGAACTTGTTGACTTTGAAAAAAACGGAGAGGAAAAAATAATCGCAGCCTTACTATATCCCAAGCTTCATATGCCTTTTGAAAATGTATTTAAAGTAGTTTTAAAAATGAGCTTAAAACAGAAAAAGGAAATTTTAGACAGCGTTTTTGCCAAAAGAAAAGCAAGGTGGTATAAAGTCCCGCGTGCTTTTGAAAAAGCCTATGTCACTTTTGACATGGTCTTAAACAACGGAGCCTGGAGAGATTTGCATAGACACAGAATGCTTTCTCAGTACAGACAAAGGTTTTCTATCTATAACGGTTTTGATATTCCTAAGGATTTGATAGATGCTGGACTCGACAAGTTATTTGTCTCTGCCATTAAAAAAGCAGAGGATGTATTTAAAAAGATTGAGAAAAAAGATAAAGATCTGGCTCAATACGCTGTAACAATGGCCCACCGCGTCAGGTTTTTGCAAAAACAAAATCTAAGAGCATTTTTCTGGCAATCCGAACTTAGGACAACTTCACAAGGCCATCCTGACTACAGAAAAATTGAACAAGAGAAGGCAAAGCTTATTAAAAAAGTATATCCGTTAATAGGGAAATATTTAATGGTAGATTTTGAAACTTATGATTTTGCAAGAAGGGGAACTATTGAAAAAATAGAACAGAGAGAGAAAAAACTCCTAGAATCGTTAAGAAAATAAAATGGTAGAGAGAAATATAAATATTAGCTACCCTAAATCACAAGTTGTAGATTCGGTAGCAGTTATTGTTATAGAAGATGATCAGCTATTGGTTGTAAATCATGGCTACAATACAACATTGGGTATTGGTGTAAGAGGTGTTCCCGGTGGACATAGGGAAGATGGTGAGACGTTAGAGGAGGCTGCAGTAAAAGAACTCCTAGAAGAAACAGGCTTAGAAACGTTGCTAGAGCATCTTGTTCCCTTTAAAGGAAATTTTTGTAGACAAGTTATGGGTTTTAACGGCCAGTCTATGGATATGACTATGACTGCTTTTATCTGCACCAAATATTCTGGGCAGTTAAGACCGGAGCCTAACGGAGATACAATTCCGGAATGGACCACGCTTTACGCCTTCCATTATCTTCATGAAACCGGACCCAATCAACCTCAAATTGTATTTAATGCCCAACAGGCTTTGGCAAGCGGCGAAGTTAGAGTATAATTACTTCTTGCAAACCAAAATCTCATCTAATATACTCCAAATTATGAACTTATTAAAAAGGGTTGACCCAATCATTTATAAATTAGTACTTGCGGAAGAAAAAAGACAAAAAGAAGTTTTGGAAATGATTCCGTCTGAAAACTATACCTCAAAAGCTGTTATGGAAGCTTTGGGAACGGTTTTGACAAACAAATACAGTGAAGGCTATCCTCATAAAAGATACTATCAGGGAAACAGAATAATCGATGATATTGAAATGCTGGCCCAAGAAAGAGCCAAAAAGCTTTTTAAAGTTCCATATGTAAATGTCCAGCCTTTATCTGGTTCGCCTGCAAATGCCGCAGTTTATATGGCGATACTTAACCCAGGGGATAAAATAATGGGACTTTCCCTTGCCTTCGGAGGACACTTGACTCATGGTGCGCCATTAACTTTCTCCAGCCGCTTTTTTAAATCAGTTCAATACACTCTTGGAAAAGACAAGCTTATAGATTTTACAGAGGTTGAAAAGCTTGCCTTAAAAGAAAAACCTCAGGTAATTGTTTGCGGTTTTACGGCCTACCCAAGCATTATTGATTTTGAAAGGTTTGGAGAAATCGCCGACAAGGTAAAGGCCTATCTTTTGGCCGACATTTCTCATATAGCAGGGCTTATCGTAGCTGGTGTTCACCCAAGTCCTGTAAACTATGCCCATATTGTCACTACAACAACGCACAAGACGCTAAGAGGCCCCAGAGGCGCCATGATTATGGTGACAGACAAAGGATTAAAGAAAAACCCCGATCTTGCCAAAAAAATTGACAGCGCCATAATTCCCGGACTTCAAGGAGGACCGCATGATAACCAAACTGCAGCTATTGCAGTTGCTCTACTTGAGGCAAGTAAACCCGCATTTAAAAGATACGGGCAGCAAGTTGTTAAAAATTCAAAAGCCTTGGCAAAGCACTTAGTAGCTTTCGGTTTTGATCTTGTCAGCGGGGGATCAGAAAACCACTTGATTTTAATAGATTTGAAAAACAAAAACGTTAACGGAGCGGTTGCGGCACTGGCTTTGGAAACTGCAGGAATTGTTGTTAATAAAAATGGGGTACCGTTTGACACAAACCCGCCTTTTTATCCCTCGGGAATAAGACTTGGAACCCCAGCCATTACAACAAGAGGACTAAGCCAAAAAGACATGATAAAAGTGGCGGATTGGATGCATAGAACCATAGAAGAAGTAAAAGGAGTAGATCTTCCAACTGATAAAGAAAAAAGGAAAGAAGTTTGGAAGGCAAAAAAGGCAGAGATTGTTAAAAATAAAAAGCTTCTTGATATAGCAAAAGAGGTTAAAAATTTCACTGCCAAATTCCCTATTGGTTAAATGTAATGGCCTTATCTTTAAGTGAAAGAAATTTACTAAGACGCGGAATACGTCCTGATCGTAAAAAGGGCGCTGTTTCCCTTGGCCAAAGACCTTCTGCGTTTGGAGTTAATAGGGGATCAGATAGGCCACTTTCTGCAGAACAGTTCGCGGTAAAAGATATACTTAGTGAAGCTTTAAGAGCGCAAGCTGACTTAATCGCTTCTGGAAGATACGATGGGCTGGTAGGAAAATCAGGAGAAGGTTTTTTTGATGCGTTTGTTGAAGATCCTCTTTTTGACACAGTTTATGAGTTGGCCAAGCAAGAAGTCTCAGAAGTAAAGGACTTTATGCATTACGGGAAATTGATGAGAGGCGCAATGGGTGCGGCGATGGGGTTTTTGCATTTATCAGCGCTCTCGAGGATAACCCCAGAAAGGTCAGTTCCTTTGTCCGGAGAAGACGCATTTAAAATTGCACAAGCTTTAAGTCCCGACGCGGAAACAATAATAGATCCTTTTGGAAATAAGGGATTAAAGCGCAGATATGTTCCTGATGGATATGGCATAAACAAGATAGGGAAGGTTGCAGAGGTTATAGAATATTCTTCCGGACCAAAAGGATTACAAGGCTTACAACAAGAAGATAGTTTTTGGATGATGGTGGATGAATTGGGTAGTCTAGCTTATACTCCTACTTTTCTTCATGTATCACCTCTTGGTGTAAATGTGCCTGGGAGTGTTGAACGGATGCCATTTAATGTCCGGCAATATTATAGGTTTTACGATTACGTTTATTCTACATATAAAGCCTCCAGTGGAGCGCCAACTCTTTTGGAGCTTCGAACACAATGGGAACAAAGTAGCGTGGGAAGACAAGTTGCATTAGGTGAACCTTCTCAAGCGATATTTCCTCAAGCTAGAAGCTGACTAAATAATGATATATAATTATTTTTATGCCAGAAGATAAACCAGAAGGACAAGGAAAACCTCCTATTAAAGACGGAGAACATAGTCAGGCAATGCTTGAGGCCCCAAGCTGCATTCCAAGAAGGGATCAATGAATTTAGGGCTGATGGTCGGGCACTGTCGAGAGTTTTATTTGCTGCAGATTATATTCATAGAAATCCACTTCCAACTCAAATACAGATGAGAGGAGACAAAGCCGTAGGTTTGCCAGTTGATTCAGATGTTGCTGAGGAAAGATTTCTGAAAATACTAAACGCTTCTAAGGACTTAGCACAGATACACAGATATTTACAGCTTATTCCCGATGGTTCGCTGACCCGACTGTCCCGTATTTTTAATGAGCACCATATTGGCGAACATTTATCCGTAGACAGATTTAGGTTTTTACATACAAACCTGGGAGAGGGAATAGTAGTAGATATGGATATACAAAAGACGAATACATGACAGAGACCCGATGAGTATTGTCTGGACGGCTAGAAGAAGTAAAACAAAAACCCATAATGTTCCATTATCTAGTCTTGGGGCAAATCCCGATAGGAAAGTGGTAAGTATAAGATAGGGTTTTCTATGGGGCTACTTCCTGCCAGAGTCTTGGTGCAGCTTGCAGAAATCTTGGAGCGTTAAGTATGAAATCCGGCCTTTCTTTTATGTAAAATACTGGACAGGCGAGGTTACCTGCGCATAAGTCTCTTTGGTTATCAAATATTCCTCCTCCTAGCGCATTGATTATTATTGATCCCTCTACGTTTAATCTTTCATCAGGAGTTGGGCAAGTCTGAGAGCCCTGTACTATAAAGCTCTTGTCTGCGCTAAACCAACCCTCAAGATTTGGCGCAGTTGAAGTATTGGGTGTTGTGCCAACGCCTGGGGTTACATAGATATTGCCACCAGATCCGTCTCCGTTTTCATCTCCGGCACTGAATAATACTGTTGAGCCGGCAGGTGTATCAATGTCTCCTTCTAAATATAAATCTCCGTTAACAAGGATTACAAAATCTCTGTTAGCAGGGAATGAGTAAGATGGTCTTGTGAGATGGAGATCTCCGTTTGCTCTGTAGACTCCGTTTGCAAGCGTTAGAGAAAGCTGACAGTTGGCGAGTCCGCCTGCTCCGCAAACAGAAGTATCCATATTGATAATATTGCTTTCCGCAGTATGGGATTTAACATATGCGTAGGAAGTTTTTGTATTTCCTCCAACAGGGCTGTAATCTTGATTTTCTACATTCCAATTAGTCGAGCTTATCTGAGCAGATGAGCCCACATCGATTGATCCTCCAGAATAAATTATTCCTGGGGTCCCTCCAGCCTCATAGTCTTTTGAAAGAACTGGCTGGCAGCTTGCTCCTGGAGGTATCTCGTTGTCCACAGCCGTGTTAAACCAAAGATCAGCGCCTTGCGTCTGTATCCAAGGAATTGCATTGGTCATGCCAAAGTTTAAGCTGGTTATGCTTCCGCCGGCACAGACAGCGTCATTGGATCCTCCCGTTGAACAGGTAACTCCACCTCCGACATGGATAGCAAACTGAGGAGGGAAACCGCCTGGATGAGTCAGCTCATATCCGTCGGGTTTATTTGTATAGGCGATGATATAATCTCCGGCATAAAGACCTGTTATATCAAACGCTCCGTTTGAAGTGCTTACAGAGCCATTTGCAGGACTTCTTGTGATAGTGATGGGGCCAGCTGTATAGTTTAGCTCACCTGCATTTTTTCTTCCGTCAACATTTATGTCTACAAAGACGTTTCCCGAAACGCTGTATGTTGGGATAAGGTCAATGCCGAAGTTTAAGTTGGCTATATTTCCATTGGTACACGATGCATTGGGATTTCCTCCAGTACTGCACGCTCCGTTTTGCGGATGAACTGCAAATGCTGAAGCCGTAGTCATTTCGTATGCTGCCGGAAGACTCGTGTAGGAGATCGTATAGTCGCCGACGTTTAGGCTTGTTATAGAGTATGCACCGGCTGAGGGGTAGGTAAGAGAGCCTCCCGCAGGATTTCTTGTAATAGTGGTTCCTCCGGTATAGTTTGCCTCTCCGCCGTCTTTTACCCCGTTTCTATTGGTGTCTACAAAGACGTTTCCCGTAATAGAATGCAAAGGAACAACGGTTATTCCGTTTGATCCGCAGCTACTACAAACCGGATCTGCTCCTGCGTTACAGATTACAGCTGATGGATATGCCGTACTCGTATTCCAGTATGGATTTGGAGAATTCCAGGTTGCACTTGCAGTTCTTGCCGGATGATTAATTGCCTGGTTTGTTATTGAAGAACCCGGAACGTTTCCGGTATCAGAGTACCAGGTAATAGACGGTTGCTGGGTGACTTGACTCGGTAGGGAATAGGAAAGTGACAATGCTGAAGTTCCTCCAGGATTTACGGCACCCGGACTTGCACTCATAGAACAGGTTGGTGCTGTAACAGGTCTCAACGGAAAACTCACCACCTGGCCAGAAGGCGGGGTAGTAACGCCTACGGGATTACCAGATCTAAGGTTAAAGCCTGGGGGGACACTTAATGTATAAGTTGAATATCCGGTAGGAGCGGTAAGAGCAATCTGTCCGTTCCCATTTGTCGCATAGCTTCCGGCTCCTTGCCCTGCAACTGTGACTGTAGCGCCTGCATATCCTGTTTCACCTGCATCCCAAACCCAGTTTGCATTTAGATCGGAAAAGACGTTTACCCATGTTGTAGCAAGATCTCTTCGTATTGGGAAATTTACAACATATGTTCCTCCGGGACCGGTAGTAAGTCCTTGAGGATTGCCAACGCAGGCTATACTGTAACCTCCGGGCGTGCCAAGAGTATATGTGGAATAACCAGATGGAATATTTGACAAGACAAATTGTCCGTTGCCGTTAGTTACATAATACCCGGCTCCTTGTCCGGCTACACTAACTCCCGCCCCTCCGTATCCTGTGTCTCCTGCGTCCCAGACGCAGTTGTAATTGTTATCTACATACACATTTACCCATGTTGTGGCAGTAGCTTGTCTGACGCCAAACTGTGCCCAGGAATTTGGACCTAAATTTCTACCTAAAGGTGAAGCTGTTGTTGCTCCGTATCCTCCTGGGGGATTAATGTACGCATAATACGTTCCTCCGCCCAATTCTCCTGATCTGTAATATCCGTTTGCATCAACTCCGTAAGTTCCAACACCTGCAATACTGACAGAGGATCCGACAGCAGGTCCTTCTCCTGCGTCTCTATTTCCGTTTCCATTTGCATCATTATAGACGATACCCGCGATATACGCGGTAATGGTATAGCCCCCAGTATTAGAATTATTATTGTTATTTGATTCAGGAATATTATTGCCCACATCGGCAATACCTGTTGCCGTATACGATCCGGCGGTTGGTCTTGGAATATTGTTTATTACAACATTTCTTGCCTCTCCTATACCTAATCCTGCTGTTTGCTCAGTCACTCCGCTTCCGGCTCCATTGTCCACCCTTACGTTAAATGCACCTTGAGTTCCGAGGTTTCCATAGTTTTGTACCTGTACTGTAGCATTACTGAGTGGGCCTCCGCTTACAGGACTTGCCGGATCCGGGTTGTTACCGTAGTTACCGCCGGGAAAAGAAACCCAATTTACCCTTAAATCAGCTTGACCGCCACAAGTTCCGCCACATTGGGAGGCATTATTGTCTCTGACATCGTTTGGATTCAGTTCGCATTGGCCATTATTGCAGCGCTTACCATATAAAACACACTGGCTTCCGCCTTGTCCCGTAGCACCGCAGACAGTACCGCCACAATCTGCGTTGCTTAGACATTGACATCCGTTTACACCTAAACAAGCACCAGCATTATTATTTACATTCCTAGTACAATTATTAGGCCCTGCATTGTAATTACATTGTTCTGGACCATAGCGGTTACATCTATTTGCGTCGCTTCCGCAATATGCACCACCTTGACAATTGCACCAAACTTGCCCTGCTTGTACGCAGCAGTTTGAATTATTTGCAGGGCATACAGAATTTTGATAAACGTCGCCGTGTCTGTCTGGATTACCACACCCTTTATATTTATTAGAGCCTGTTTGATTTTCATAGCAAGAAGCGTCAATGGAAGTGCTAAACAAAAGGTTGTTAATGTCATTAGGATTAGAAGGTGTTCCGTTAACGTTTACTGCACTCTCTGGGTCTACGCAAGCAGAACTCCATATTACCGTATCGCTTGCCCAAGGCCGGTAGCTATTAATTTGATAATACGTGTGCCCCGAAAAATCCGTATAACCAGTCCATCTGCGAAGCGGCCCAACAAAATCATACGCCCCATGGCCATTATAAAAAAACTCAATTTGCCAATTTGTTCCAAAGTTGCTTGAGCGATAGTTTGTAAAATGAATACGAGTAGTATTTGCAGCATTTGTTGTGTTTGCAAATAAATAGAAGAAGCTTATAAATGCTATAAGTAATAAAAAAAATTTTAATAATAATTTCATTTTCATTTATTGCTCAAGAGTATATGTTGATATATCGTTTATATACTCATCTGGATATTGTGTTTTGACAAAATCGATAATTTTATCAGCAAGTTCGGCGTTTACATTGGTAGGGGATTTAGGGGCATTTTCTTTTAGATCTTCTGCGATCAGTAAATATTGGTAGACTTTAGTTTTAGCTTCGTCTTTGGAACGATAGCCTGTATTTGTCAAATCTTCTATAACGCTTTCTTTTAAGCGTGGGTCCAGATCGCTTTCTTTGATATCTTCAATAATTGTTAATATTTCTGGGGGTTGGGGAGAGTCAGCGCATGATTCATCTAGGCATGGATAATATAGCTTATCATCTTCCTCATTATATTCTTTTGGAAAGTTATCTTTAGCAAAAGAAATTATATTATCTAGTATTTTGGCAGCCTCTGGGTTATTTGTATCGGCATAGACAAAAATTAGATCTGTAAAAAGCAACTTTGTTGCCTCATATTTTTCCTTATCGGAAAGATTTTTATCTGCAATTTTACCAAATTGAGTTGATATTCTTTGGCTTGACCTTGGAGCGTTCTCTTTTACAAAGGTAGTCGCTTGTTTATTCAGCTCATTATATCCTTCTAAGCCCTCGGGCTCAGTCTGATTATTTAATGAAAAATTCTTGCCTCCGTCTATATAAAATATTGTCAAAACAACAATTCCAATAAACAAAACTAAACCAACAAACAAAATCCCTTTTGATTTCAAAAAACGCAACATTATTTAAAAATAAGCTTAAATTTAGAGTAGAATATCGAGGACTATTTGTCAAGGAAGAATTGCTAAGATTTTAATTAGAGAGATTTATTGATTAAGCATTCCTAGAGTAAGTTTTCTCATTCCATCTCCATTGCCGAAATCACGTTCGTTAAGCGTATAATTTACCCAAACTTTAAATGTATTGAAACCTGCTTGGGTTGGATCCTGCAATACTTGCTTAGATAAAGCCAAAGTTACCTTCGCACATTCACCACTTCTATATTGATCCATATATTCTGCAGGTACCTGAGGACTACCATTCTCGCATTTATTAAGCATCCCTTTAGGATTCACGTTTGTTCTTTCTTTAACATCATCTCTTCCAAAATATCTCTCTACTGTTCCTGAGGCACTATTAAATCCAATTGCAGGATGGTCTTTTTTAGCTTCTGAGGTAACAAAATCTATCATATCTTGCTTTGTGTGCGCACTAGGCCTTGCTGTAGGCTCGACTGATATTTGTTCTCCTGTTGGAAAGCAGAGAAAAATATCTTCTCCGCCAGTGAGAGATCTTGGTAAAGGTAGCTTGACAGGGTCGGTTCTTGCTATTGTAGCTCCACCATCGACAGCGGCTATTGGAGGATTATCACATGGAAAAGCGTCTTCCATGCGAGTGGCAAATTGTTGTAGTGGAGCACACGCCGCTGCAGTTGCAGCCACGCTACCCGCAAGAGCAATTCTTCTGGTCTTAGGACTTTTTAATATGCCCTTCAATCTGGGACCCATTTCTGCTGGATTGAACATATTAACCAAATATTACTATAAGGTTGATTTTTTGTCAAGAGCCTATATTGATTTTAGCCTCAATTTTGGTCAAACTGGATACCTATAATGGTATATTTCCCAATACTATTTAGATCATATTCTATGATCATTTTTTTTCCCTTTCTCTCTTTCGTTAATAGATCAGAACAGGGTAATGGCTGTGTTGAGAATACGAATCCATCTTTTGCTGGAGTTTTTTTGCCCGCTTTGCTGCATCTTGTCTCTTTGGTTAGAAGTAGCGTGGGGATTTGACCCTTAAAATTAATGTAAACGGTATTTTCTTCTTGCTTTCTAAATTCAGCTTCAATTATCCAATGCTTAGCGTCGTTGTTGAAATTATTCGCATCAGCTAAAACCTGATTATTTATCGATTGTTGATCAGGAAAAGTCTGATGGGGAAGATCAAAAAAGAGATCAGGATACAGCTTTGAGAGAGAGACGATATTGTAATAGTTAAGAGACAAAAGAATAATAATAAACGAGGTTAAAAAAAAAGTAATTTCCAAGACAAGGAGAATAAGAGATCTTATTATCTGTTTTGTTCTTAAAAATGGTAGTTTGAAGGTTGAAGGCTTTACTTGTGGCTGGTACTGTAGGTCTTGAGCAGGGTAAGTCATAATCAGTCTCCAAATTTCACAGAGAATTCCTGGATGAAGTAACCGTAATCTAATTCATTTACAATCCCATCATCATTTATGTCTGCCAGGGTTTTGTAATTTGGACTAGAATTACAGGCCGATTTTATACTTTCGGTCTTTGCGAAGATAGAGCAGCTCATTAAATAATTGTAATCTAGAATATCTATTCTATCGTCACTGTTTATATCTCCTGCGATAAGATTGATTTTTGGTATCGTATTTGACACATTTGCCTTAATTTGTTGAATGCCTGATATCTGTTTTTCCAGAAAACCGTCTGTTTTTATTTTTATAATATAATCAGCTCCGCTAAAGTCTTTTCCTATCGCAACGGCTGCAACAAATTTTCCAAAGTCCGAGCTTTTCGTATCTGAAACATAGTTCAAGCTTGACGTTACCTGTTTAACCAATGCATTTTGTGCGTTAAAGATATTAACTGCTAAATTTCTTGTTGGTCGTTTGGGGTTTTTATTTGAATTATTAAAAGTTGCAACCGTACTCGTTCCTGTTGTTCCGATTGAATCAAGGCCAACAGAAAAGGAAAGTATAGTTTCATCAGGCTCTCTAGGCGGATTGGTTGTATCGTTATTGTCGTTTGTTGGAGGAAGCGGTATCGGTGACTCATCTTGTCCTCCACCTTGATTTGCACCACCTGAGTTGTCCCCGCCTGTATTTTCGCCTCCGCCCGTATCCGCTGGTGCACCGCCACTACCCGTATCGTTTCCTGGAGGAGTAGGGGTTGGGTCACCTGGAACGGCTACAACTGTTGCGGGTTTGAACCTTCCCTGAAATCTTGCGTCTGAGGAAACATTTGCCCATGTTGAGGCGATTTCTGACGAACTCCAAAGATTCCATTGCGAAAAGTTAAAATAGATTACTGCTAAAACGTCAGAATATCTTGTATAGACATCGCTTATACCGTTTTTAAGCCAGTCGCTTCTTTTAGGGTTTGCAAATCTCTCATCGACTCCGGTTTCTGCAACAATGATCTTTTTATTGGAAAGCTCTCTTAGTTTTGCAATAATCGGAGCATATAAATCTGCCATTGATTTATCTTTCTCAAGCGCGTCGTATTCGTCGAAACCCACATAGTCTACATATTTATTTCCCGGATACCATCTTTCTGGCGCCCCCGCCCACGGAGCCCAGAGGAATTTTACATTGTTGGCTCCTACGTCTTCTTTTATAACCTTGTACACCTGTCTCCAGGCGGCAATATAATTTTCGGCAGTGTTGCCGACGTTGTAATATGATCTTCCGTTTGATGCGCTTTCTTTCCACTCTGACCAGGGGAACCAGTGGCCGTTCATCTCATGGGCGTAGCGAAGTATAACTGTTTTTCCATAAGCTTTGGCATCCTTTGCCCAAGCTGTAAGGTAGGCGTTAAACGATCCCTTGGTGATTTCCTTATTGCTGTATTTTAAGGCTCCCTGTGGCGGGTTATTCGGGTTTGCTCCTTGGGGAAGGTGAATAGCGGCGCCTACCGGTTGCATAAATATGACAGGAGTAATGCCTCGCTGATCAAGTCCGTCAAGTAATGTTTTAGAAGGGAATGCCGTGCTTGAGCCGTCGGAAGTTCCCCCGTAATCTCCGAAGTTATTCCAGATAGAAAAGGTTCCGGGATATTGACCGACACTTTTGGCAAAAGCATCAATTTCAGAAAGAGTCTGGTTTTCTCTTCCTTCCTGGGGAGAAACCCCTCCGTATAAAGAAATACCCATTACAAGAGCCGATCTATTTTGGTTTTCGGAAGGTCCCGGATCTGAGTCGTTATTGCCTCCTGATCCGCCACCATTGCCGCCACTTCCGCCTCCGCCACCATTATCCGGAGGTTTATTTTCCGGTATTGGTGTATTGGTAGCAGCAGCGGGTTGTGGCTCAGGGTCAACGGTATAGGAAACATGTACGCTTGTACCTTTTTCATTTACCTGTTTTCGAACACTAACTACTACTGCTTTTACTCCTTCATTCGCGCTTTTAGGAGCTTTGACATGGAGTTTAGTCGGTTTTGAGCTATTTGGTCCAATTGAAAGGTTAGCGTCATTAAACGTTCCCGTCCAGCTTTCGTTGGGAAGAGAGACAGATAAGACAAAATTTACGTTTTCACAGACATTGCCCCCATTGTTCTTATCGTTATTTATAACCGTAATGTCATACACTCTTTCCTCGCCCGGTTTTCCGTTTCTGTTTCCAGGGTCTACCGAAAGACTTGGTTGGCTTTTATCGCATGTGGGTTGCTGTTGGGGAGGAGGATTATTTTGTTGTTTTTGCACACATGTATTGTTTTTACATTCTTCATTAGCAGAACAATGCCTTAGATCATCAACTTTGCACTGAACACATTTTCCCTGCGAACAAAGATTGGATGCACAAGCATCTTTTGGTTTTGGATCACATCTTCTTGTTTTAGTGACTTTTTTACAGTTTTTACTTCCTGAATCAAGAATTCTTGTTTCAGTTCCTGTTTGGGGTCCGCACGCCTCGTTCAACTTAGCATTTGGGTTATCAGGATTACAGTAGTCGCTCCAGCTTCCTCCGCTGGTACAGTCAGCAGCGAGTGCTGTTTTTGGGAAAGCAACAAAAGAAAATAGAGCAGTGAAGAACAGGATCAATAAAATAAAAATATTTCTCACTACTTTTAGGTTAATATAGATTAGCTTAACTGTCAATTAAGTTTTAAGTATTTTTAAGGTGTTGGGCTAACAGTTGCCGAGGCAGGGGACAGCGGTACTGCAACTCTTTCTTCAATATTTATGCTCCCGTCATGCGTTTCCTTAAGAAGTGACGCAGCGGTTCCTTCCCCCGAAGCCTCGGTTTTGGGAAGGAAATTAATTACAGAGCTAATTTGGGCATTTCCGATTGGAGTATAGGATATTTTTACAAGATTTCCTTTTCCGTTTACGGCGCTTTCGCCTGGAGAAACTGTTAGAGCATAAGAAATTCTTCCGCTTTGTTGATCAACTTTTTTAAGAAGCTCAACGGATTGCGGGAAGAAATCCAAGGGCGTAACTGTCACATTTGTCAGAAGAGCGGGGTCAAAATAGAGTTCAAGCTGGACGCCGTTAATATTGTTTGTTCCCGTATCAACAGTTACTATTGAATAGTACTCACCGGTTTCCTCGTCTTTTGCATTTTCATCTATAGCTAATATTGTCTCTGCTGGATTTTTAACTTCCTGACTTTTCTCAATTATTTGTTTTAGGGGAGAATTGTCGGTAAAGAAGGCAACATATACCAGGGAAACGGCTACAATTGCAAGGACAACTATAAGAATGATTGTTTTTAACGGAACGCCTGCGGAAACCGATTTTACTTCTTTGGCTGGTTCTTGGTTTGTAACTGGTTTTGTATTTTCTTCCATATGCTAAATTTATTGTCAAGTATTTTCAGAGTTTTGTCAATTGACTAGTCTCCGATTTGCACTGAATATTCCTGAATAAAATATCCATAATCGAGATGATCTACGTTTGGCGTGTTTTCATCTACTCCGTCATCATTTAAATCCGAAAGCAGTTTATAGCTGTCATTTTCATTACACGTTTCCTTAGCGCTATCTGTTTTTGCAAAGATAGAGCAGCTTATCAAGACTCCGTAGTCCAAAAGATCAATCTTATTATCACTATTTGTGTCGCCGGCAACCAAGTTTACCAATTGCATCAGATTATCCTGACCTTGTTTTATGTTTTGAATGCCTGGGATTTGTTTTTTCAAAAATCCGTCTGTTTTTATTTTTACCGTATAGTTTCCGGTGGTAAAGTCGTCTCCCAAATCTATGGTGCCAAGGAATTTGCCGTAAGAAGAAGCGTCTTCCTCAAAGACATAATCAATTACTCCTTCGGTTTCGACAACTTTTTCGTTTTTGTCGTTAAAGACTTCAACTACGACTGTTCTTTGAGGATGTTGCGGGTTCTTATTTGATTCTTCGCTTAGCAAAACCCTGCTTGTTCCTGTTGTTCCTATTGTATCAAGCCCCACAACGAAAGATAGGGTAGTGGGTTCTGTTATAACTTCTCCTCCGCACTGTTGTCCCTTACTTGTACATCCTTCTTCGCTTTCTCCGCAAGCGTCAACTTGGACACAGGCATTGTTTTCGCAAGTAAAGTAGGGACTGGTGTTAGGAGATTCGCATGTATCTATTTTTCCGCAGCTTTGTCCTTCCTCACTACATCCTCCTGTATTCTCTCCGCAAGCATTTTTTTGTACACAAGCGTTTCCTTCGCATTCAAAATGAGGCCTTACGTTATCTCCTTTACAGGCATTATCATTTCCACATGTTCCGCCTTCTGAAGTACAGCCTCCGCTGTTTGTTCCGCAAGTACTTACTTTGACACAGGCGTTGTTCTGGCATTCAAAATGCGGTTTGGTATTGTCTCCCGTACACTGGTCACCGCCTCCACCGCCATCTCCACCCCCGCCACCTCCGTCTCCACCACCGATGGTATAGGATAGGGTAAGGTTGTCTTTAAGATCGGTATTATTTTTTTGTGCTGCCTTAAGCACGATTTGTTTACTGCCGCTAGCTGCACTATTTGGGGAAGTTACTTTGACTTTGAAAAGCTTGGTATTTCCTGATGCAATATTTAACCCATCAGTCATTTGTGATCCGTCTCCTTTGAAAAACTTTACGGTCCAACCTGCTGGTTTTTCCGTTGCACTGATATTAAAATCCGTATTGGAAGTTATGCAGTTTGGGTTATTGTTTTTAAGATCTACATTATATGTTACCGTCGTTCCTTTATTAGCGGTTTTATCCTTATCAGAAGAGGTCAGTGTTGGACTCTGTTTTTTACAGGACTCCTGAGATTTGATAACAACGTTAAGCTTTTCTGAGGCTTTATTGTTATTATTGTCTTTTTGCACGGCGTTTAAGATAGTTGTGTGGGTTCCGGCCGACGCATTGGCGGGCGGAACTACTTTTACCTTAAATTCTGCCGTTATTCCTCTTCCCAAACTTACTTCATCGGCAGCATTTAAATCCTCACCGGAAATGTTAGCTTTCCAACCTGAATTTGCTCCTCCCGGAGGATTTGCATTTAATTTGTAGACATGGGTAGTGTTACAGGTATTAGTAAGTTTAGCTGGGAAAGTATTTCCGTTTGGTGCTCCGACAGCTAATTTGGGGTCTGAACAGGTTGATCCTCCGCCTCCTCCTCCGTCATTTTTTAGTTTAATAAAGTAGTAAACGGTTCCGTCTCCTTTTATGCTTACTGAAGAAGCTCTAGCTAAAGATCTAACGTTATGATCTGTGGCGGCATCTGAGTACTTAAGTCCTTCTATTTTATAGTCTGAGTTGGAAGGAAGCGACAATGCAACGGGCGAATTTCTTGTCCCATGATCCATGGTAAACTTACCCGTACAATCTGCTTTTCTATCATTCCAGATTTTTAGATCTCCTTCAATTCTTAAAGAGAGACCGCCTGTATAACATTTCTCAGATGCTTTTTTTGACAAATTACCGTCTTCATCAATCAAAACATAAGCAACGTTAAGATAGTGCTTCTCATCTTTTTGGGGTGGGGGTTTTATGCCAAAAGTAACTATGTTATTTGAATATCTTGGGCTTACTGCGCGGGTGCTTATAGAAGATCCTTTGAATGTTGAATGAATCTTGGTGTTAATGTAGTAGACATCTATATAATTTAATTCACCGGTGGGCGTAATTAATTTCACTTTATATGCAGATGAATCTTCCGGAGAACTTCGTACCTGAACGGTTCTAGAGCAGTCACTTTTGGTACTTTTGAAATTTGTTGTTCTTTTCCCGTTTGCATCCGTGACCTCGATTTTAACGTCTCCTGCATAACATTTGTCTATGCTTCCGTCATTAAACCCCGTGCTTTTATTTGTATCTTCTACAACACGTAAGCCTAAATCAAAAACTGCAGCACTTGCCTGGTTTTTAAGAGGAAAGACGTTTATTAGAAGAATAAATAAAGGCAGCAATAGAAACAAAAAGAATTTCTTAAATAAACTCATATATAAAGGTAAGTCTTAAATCTAGAATAGTATAGTTTAAATTGTTTTGTCAAGGCATGAGTCTTACTCTTGAAATTTATTGATACTATAATATATAATACAGGGAATACTCACACTTAGAACTTTAAGTTCCTGAAGTATTAATCTTCGTCTAAGTGGCGGAATAAGGAACAAACAAATATGAAAGAAATTACACTTGAAGAACTTCTTGAGGCCGGCTGTCACTTCGGCCATCAGGTAACTAGATCAAATCCCAAAGCCAGGGATTTTGTTTTCGAGGCAAGAGATAATATCCAGATAATTGATTTGGCAAAGACCAAACAAGGCCTGGATGAGGCTGCGGAATTTGTAAGAAGTTTGGGTCAAAGCGGAAAAACCCTTTTGGTCGTTGCAACCAAAAAACAGGCAAAACAGCTCGTTGAAGAGGAAGTTTTAAAAATAAGAGAAGGATTAAAAGAAAAAACGGACAAAAACGGACAAAAACTTTTCTATATAACCCAAAGATGGGTTGGAGGAGTACTCACTAACTTTACCGAAGTATCAAGAAACTTCAAAAAACTTACAGACTTAAAAGAAAAACTTAAAAATGATGAGGAAAAAGCAAAATATACCAAAAAAGAAATTGGACTTTGGGATAAAGAAAGACAGCGTTTAGAGCTTTTCTATCAGGGAATTTGGGATTTGCCACAAAAACCAGATGCTCTATTTATCATAGACACGCACTTGGAAAGCCTGGCGGTCAGAGAAGCCTTGGTAACTAAAGTTACAACTGTTGGCATTGTAGACACGAATGCTGACCCTTTTGTTATTGACTATCCCATTCCCGCAAATGACGATGCGGTGGGGAGTATAAAACTGATTGTTTCCCATATCTTGGAAGCTTTTGCAAAAGGAGTTTCCGAGCAAAAACCTCCTAAGGTTGAAGGTGAAGAAAAGGAAAAGAAAGCTGTAAAATCAAAGACAGAAGAAAAAGCTAAAATAAAAGCAAAGCCAAAAACACAAAAAGCAAAAACTAATAAGAAAAAATAATATGACAGTAGATGTAAAGCTAATCAAACAATTAAGAGACGAAACAGCAGCGTCAATTGCTGATTGCAGAAAGGCTTTGGAAGAAACTAAAGGGGACTACGAAAAAGCTTTAGACTGGCTTAAAAAACACGGAATTGAGAAAGCCTCAGAAAAACAAGACAGAGAGACAAGTCAGGGAATAATTGAAAGCTATATCCACCAAAACGGAAAAGTAGGAGTATTGATTGAGATTCTTTGTGAAACAGACTTTGTAGCAAGGACCGATGATTTCAAAAAGCTTGCCCATGAGGTTGCAATGCAGGTTGCCGCCATGAATCCAAAAGACGTTGACAGCCTACTTAAACAGGAATATATTAGAGACAGCAAGGTAACAATAGGAGAGCTTGTAAAACAAACAATAGGGAAATTAGGGGAAAACATTGTCATAAAGAAACTGGTCAGATTCGAAATATAATGGATCCAATAACGACATCTACAAAGGCCCAGATGGACAAAGTGATAGAGATGTTAAAAGCTGATTTATCAACTGTGAGGGCAGGAAAAGCATCCCCGGCATTAGTTGAAAATCTCGTAGTCGGAGCATACGGAGGCACCCAAAAGTTAAAAGTAATAGAGCTTGCCCAAATTCAGGCAACAGATCCCCAGACAATCGTAATTACCCCTTATGACGCTTCAATAATCGGAGAAATACACAAAGCAATTTTGGAGTCAAATACTGGGCTAACTCCTGTAATTGACGGACAACTCATCAGAATCTCAATCCCGCCGCTTTCCGAGGAAAGAAGGCAGGAATTGGTTCATCTGGTAAATCAAAAACTGGAAGGAGGAAAAATCCAGATAAGACAAGTTAGGCATGAAGGAATGGCAGAAGTCAAAAAGCAATTAAATGATAAAGTAATTACCCAGGATGATAATCAAAGACTTGAAAAAGAAATACAAAAATTAACAGATGACACTATTTCCCAAATTGAAACAATGGGAAAACAAAAAGAACAAGAATTAATGGTAATCTAAACCCCCGATGAAAAACGAAAATAGGGAAATCGAAGTCCGCTTTTTAAATATAAATCCTAAAGTTTTAATTAAAAAACTTCAGAAACTTAACGCAAAAGACGAAGGGGAATATAAAATAACAGAGACAATCTTTTACGATAAAGAAAAGACCTGGTTAAATATTGGTAAATTTGTCCGTATCAGAAAAGCAAAGGATAAAATCTTAGTTTCCTATAAACATCATCAAAAACATACTGCAACAGATACGGTCGAAATTGAATTTGAGGTCAATGATTTTAATAAAGCAAGAGATTTTATTGAAAGCTTAGGACTGGTTGCTTTTAGAATACAAGAGAAAAAGAGACACACTTTTAAGCTGGATAACGTCACTTTAGATATTGATACTTGGCCAACTATTCCAACATACGTAGAAATTGAAGGGGAGTCTGAGGAGGATTTAAAAGATATTGCTCAAAAATTAGATCTGGACTGGAAAAAGGCAGTATTTGAGAATGCCAAAATTGTTATAGAGAAATATTATAGAGTGCCGGTTTCTATATATAAATATTTTACTTTCAAGAAAATTGCATAAAATTGACCAATAGTAAAGTTGCGATTACAAGCATTTTACACTTACTTGGTGAAGAGTAAATACGAGGCCTAGGGTTTTAAATTATCGATCTGGGAAAGTTGTCCTAAGGTTCCAGTGGGACTCCTTTTACCGATAAGCATATCTTTTTTGTTCATTTCGCCAATTTCTTCAATAGTAAACCATCCATAATCTTGAAGCTCAGCGTCTAATTTTATGTGATAATCTTTTACCCTGCCTTTTAGACTGACTAAGAAAATAAGTCCGAGTCGAATCTCACTATTATTATCTTTTTTCCAGGAATAACTTTGTATAAAAATGGGGGTTTTATCGATTTTTATACCAATCTCTTCTTTCACCTCACGTCTTATGGCATCCTCTACCGTTTCCCCAACCTCTATCTTTCCTCCAAGATTTTGCCATTTCCCAGGGAAAATATCATCAATTTTACTTCTTTGTACTAATAAAAATTTATCTGCGCAAAAGAGCGCTACTATAACTGACACTATTTGTAAGGGTTGATTCATGACTCTAATTTTGTATTAAAAAATATATGTTAGGATTTTAACACAATTGTTTTGGTATGAAAAATAAGCAACATTTTTATAATTAATACATTGAAAAATATCCTTTTATAGTGTAATCTAATAACTCAATGTTAATTACCATTCTCGTTTTTCTCCTAATCCTTTCAATACTTGTTTTAATCCATGAAGCAGGCCACTTCTTCGTTGCTAAATTTTTCAATATTAAGGTAGAAGAATTCGGATTCGGACTGCCTCCTCGTGCTTTTGGTATTAAAAGAGGGGAGACTGTCTATTCTATCAATTGGCTTCCAATTGGAGGATTTGTAAAATTATTCGGGGAAGATGATGCTGGAGCAGGTAAGGTTTCATTACCAAAAATAACACAAAATAAAACTACTAATAAAGACGAGAGTAGGGCATTCTATTCCCGTCCTGTTTGGCAAAGAGCTTCTGTTGTTTTTGCCGGAGTATTTATGAACTTTGTTTTGGCGGTTGCCATTGTATCAATCCTTTTCTCATTTATCGGAGTTGCGGTTGCCGGAAAAGATGTTGTAGTTGACCAGGTTATAAAAGGAGCTCCGGCAGAGCAGTCAGGTATAAAACCTAAAGACATAATAGTTAGTATCAATAATGTAAATATAACAACTCCTGACCAATTGGTTTTGTATACGAAAGATCATCTGGGAGAAAAACTGGTACTTAAGCTAAAAGATACAAAATCTAATATTAGAACCGTTGAGATAACCCCAAGAAGCCAATATCCCAAAGATCAAGGACCGATGGGGATTGCCATCTCTCAGAGTTTTACAACCAAAAAATACCCAATCTGGGAAGCACCGTTTGTAGGAACAAAAGAAGTTTTAAACCAGTCGGCAATGATAGGGCAGGGATTGGTAACAGTAGTAGTTCAGCTTATTACCCAGGGTTCGGTTCCCAAAGACGTTGCAGGACCTGTTGGAATTGCACAATTAACAGGAACGGTTGTTGAAATAGGCCTTCCTGCGGTTTTATCTTTTATTGCACTTTTATCACTAAATCTTGCAATTATTAATATTTTACCCATTCCTGCTTTGGACGGCGGAAGACTTTTCTTTATTCTGATAGAGGGATTCACGGGTAGAAAGGTAAGTCCTAGAGTGGAAACTATGGCGCATACTATCGGTATGGCAGTATTACTTGGTCTAATTGCCTTAATAACAATTCATGATTTGTTTAGAATAGCTAGCGGACAACCCTTGATTCCTCAGATAAAGTAGGTTATTTTATAAATAAATTACCGTTTAATTCAAGAAATCTTTTTGATTTTGTTTGGAGATCTGCGTTTACTATTCCATCGTATCCCAATTCAATTTGAGTAAGAAGTGCTTCTGCAATAGCCCCATCTTCCCTATGTGCTCTTTGAGCCTTAGTTGTTTGATCAACTATATACTCGACCTGTCTGACCCCTATGTCTTCTATGTCACCCGTGATTGTCTGAACATGTTCCATATTGTGCCTTATTCCTTCTACTTGTCCTGTGATCTCCAAAGCCATACCCACAAGGCCTAGTTTATATACGGAATCATCCCGTGATACTATGATTGCAAATCCGAGTCCGTCTTCGGATAATGCACCAGGTGCATACATAGGAGATTTCTCTTTGGGTAGAGAGTCCACTGGAGTTACAATAACTGTATTACTTTCACCGTATAGCTGCAAGAAATGCACAGCGCTTTTAAAGACGGGATTTTGGCTTTCTGCCATAAATTGTAAAGTTTTATCAATTCTGTCTTTGGTTTCTCTTACCAATTCCCTGTGATTTTGGATTTGTCCTTCTGGTAGGGGATCAAAAGCGTACTTTGCAAGCGTAGCTTGTTCATTTTCAATTTCCAAAGGACTGAAATGAATGGTTCTTGCCGCCTCTGCTATTAAACCGGGAGTTAATGTAGCCTGTACGGTGTCTCTTCTTGCCTGAGCTTCTGCATCATTATATTTTACCGCAGCAACTCCAACGGTTGTTGCAACAATCGCTGTTGCTGCAAGCGCTTCCGCAAATTGTCTTCCTCTGTTTACTCCCTCTCTTCTTGGCATATTTTGTTAATAGTTTTTTAAACGAAAATAGATTATATAAGAATACCGCATTTTAGTCAAACACAAGTGTGCTAAAATTATGAAAATGAAGATAATAAAAGTAAAAGATGCTGGTGAAGGAGTAGATAAGGCGAAAAGTTTTATCTACAAATACTCCAATAGTCAAACCGCTTTATTTCTCTCAGGCGGTTTGACCCCAAAAGCCCTGTATCAAACTCTTTCCACTGATAAAAAACTAAAGGCCGGAGCAGTTGCGGTTGTAGATGAAAGATTTGGGTTACCATTCCATGACAACTCAAATGAAAAAATGATCAAAGACTCACATCTTTTTGAATATCTTAAATCGACAAACACTTTGGTATTTACGGTTTTAAACGGAAAGGATATTGATAATACTACGAAAGATTATGAAAAAATCATCTCAAGGTTGTTTAAATCTTACAAACAAAAAATTGCTATCCTGGGAATTGGGGAGGACGGACATACGGCGGGTATTCCTAAAGGATACTACAATTCAAATGAGTTGGTAATAAAAATAGATGATTTTCCCTCGGAGTTTAGGAAGCGTATTACTTTAACCTTTAAAGCACTAGAACAGATGGATAGGTTAATCGTTTTGGTTTTTGGTGAAAATAAAAAAAAGGTTTTAAATGAAATGTTTAAGAAGGGTTTACTTGAAGAACTTCCTGCAAGATTTTATTTACAGAAGGAAATTTCTCAAAAGACTATTTTAATTACAGACCAGGCAGTTTAAGTATCTCTTTGAATTTTTCTACTTAACCTTTGAATTCCTTTTTTGGACATTTTCGATCTCCAGAGCACTATTGCTCCCTCTCCTTCATAGGGGTTTGGAATTGCGGTTTGAATAGCCATTACATTAAATCCTTCTTGTGGACTATAGACTAATTCATACGACCTATATAAATCATGTGATTGTCCATTAACCAGACTGACACCTTCTTTTCTATCAACACCTCCTAAAAGATATGTTTTGTCAACTCTATCAAGGTAAAGCCTGGGGCGTCTGTAGTAGAAAGCATGAAAAAATAATGGATTTGAGTCAGCAGTTCTAACGCTAACGCTTGCGGGGTTTCTAGGATCTTGTTGATAAATTCTATTTCTTTCAACATAAGAAACCAAATCGACCATGAAAAGAGCTATTGTAGGACTTGGTGGTCTAAAGCTTTCAGGAATTAATATACTCTGTTCTATTTCTGTTTTTAGCATCTGGATATTATACCGAAAAATTGCCAGAAGTTTATAAATTCAAGGAGAAGTATTTTACCGTCTAGCTGGGGGAAGACTTCTGAAAATTGTTCTATCAAATAATCCTCTTAATTTTCCCAAAGCGCTTAATCCAGTTGAAACGGGAATGACTGCGTTGGAATCTCGTGGTTCTATAAGAGTAAGCTCAGCTCTGGCAATTGGTCCAGTGCCATCTCGAAGATATCTTTCCTGTAGCCTGTGACTTGCGGCATGGATTTCTCCTAAAGTGGCAGAAGATACTCCTATCTCCGTAGGTAGTGTACCATCTGGGTACACCAGGCCTACTTGTCTGATACTTACTCTCTCGATGATGATGGTAGTTCCATTGGTTCGTGTTATGTCGATCTCAAGTGTTTCGCCGTCTTCTGGTGGCGCAATGCCCTCTGGCCCTATTAACCTAGATGTTAAATCGTCTGCAAAAGCTCTCAATTGTTCATCTTCATGTAATTGTTCAGGGGTCAACCTCCATCTACCTGCAATGTCTTGTCTTCTTTCAGTTATGTCTCCTGGCATAGTTGCGAAAATATACACCTTGATATTTACTTTGTCAACACCTGACTATATAATCATGTTTATGACTCCTTTTATTTTGGTAATCTTTGGAGCAACGGGAGATCTGGCACAACATAAACTAATCCCAGCCCTTTTTGCTCTTTTTAAGACAAACCATCTTCCCAAAGATTTTTATATCATCGGTTTCTCAAGAAGAGAATTTAAAGACGAAGAGTTTCATAGTTATTTTAAACCTCAATTGGAAGATCCTAAGTGGAAAGATTTTACCAGCCATCTTTTTTACCAATCGGCAAGTTTTGAAGAAAAAAACGGATATGAAAATCTCAACAAAAAGCTTTTAGAAATAGATGAGAAATTGGGAGCCTGCATAGCTAGATTTTTCTATCTTGCAACCCCGCCTGATCACTACGAAACAATTTTGGAAAAGCTTGTTGAAACAAAATTGTCTGAAGGATGCGGGCATGATAAAGGAAACTGGACAAGGCTTATTATTGAAAAGCCCTTTGGTAAAGACTTGGATACTGCAAAAGCCTTGGATAAAAAACTTGCCGAGATTTTTGAAGAAAAACAGATCTTTAGGGTAGACCACTATCTCGGCAAAGAAACCGTCCAAAACATGCTGGCATTTAGGTTTGCCAACGGAATTTTTGAGCCTGTCTGGAAAAAGGAATATATAGATCATGTCCAGATTACTTTTGCCCAGGATGAGGGAGTAGGAACCAGAGGAAAGTTCTTTGACGGAATTGGAATATTACGAGACATTGCCCAAAACCATTTATTGCAGCTGTTAGCTGCCGTAGCCATGGAAAGCCCCAAGAGTTTTACAAAAGAGGACCTAAGAGATGCAAGAGCAGAGGTAATAAAAAATGTAAAAGTAGCTGATAATAATTCAATTATCAGGGGACAATATGAGGGGTACAAAGATGAAAAAGACGTAGAAAAAGATTCTGATACCGAAACATTTGTGGCGATGAAAATGTTTGTTAATACTAAAAGATTTAACGGCGTTCCTTTCTATGTTAGGGCAGGGAAGAAATTAAAAAAAGAGGTAGTTGAGATATCGGTTGTCTTTATCCAAACGTGTCACATTTTGTTTAAGGAATACGGCTGTCCCGAGATCGGTAATGTAATCACATTTCGAATCCAGCCGAATGAAGGGATAAGTTTAAGATTTATCGCAAAAACTCCCGGTGCAAAACTAGGTCTTGAGTCGGTTGACATGAAATTTAATTACAAAGAGGGTTTTGGAACAAGTGGTTTGGAAGCATACGAAAGAGTCTTGCTTGATATATTTGCAGGAGATCAGACTCTTTTTAACAGAAGCGATGAGTTGGAAAGTTCTTGGAAGTTTATTACTGAAATTTTAACTAAGTGGGAACAAAATAAAAGTGATTTATTAACCTACGAACAAGGAACGCTGGGTCCAGACAGGTCAAATGAATTAATAGAACAAGATGATAAGAAATGGCTTTTGATATGAAAATAGGTTTTATTGGTCTTGGGAGAATGGGTAACAGAATGGTAGGGAAATTGACTTTAGAAGGACACAATGTAGTTGTCTGGAACAGAACTTTGCAGGTTGCAAAAGATCTCCAAAAAGAAATAAATTCGATTCAGGTTTCTTCAAGTATTAAAGAGCTTATAGATTCACTCCCAAGGCCTAAAGTTATTTGGATTATGGTTTCTCACCAAGGTGTAGACGAAGTTTTAGATGAGGTTAAAAAATATTCAAAAAGTGGCGATGTGGTCGTAGATGGAGGCAATTCACATTTCCAAGATACTGAAAAAAGATTTAACGAGTTTGAAAAATTAGGAATTCACTTTTTGGGTATTGGAACAAGCGGTGGAATAGTTGCAACTAAAAACGGTTATCCTTTTATGGTCGGGGGAAGCAAAAAGGGATATGACATTATTAAGCCCATTTTGGATTCTTTAGCAAAACCACACGGAGGTCATCAGTATTTTGGAAAAGGCGGAGCAGGGCATTTTGTCAAAATGGTTCATAACGGAATTGAATACGGTATTATGCAGTCTCTTGGTGAAGGGTTCGAGGTCTTAGAAAAATCAAAATATAATTTCAATCTTTTAGATGTTGCAAAGCTTTGGCAAAAAGGCACTTTGGTTTCCGGTTTTATGTTAGATAGGGCAAAAGACGCTTTGGAGAAAAATTCAAAGTTAGACGATATTGTCGGTGTTATTGATGCCTCAGGCGAAGCCTTATGGACAATAGAGGCAGCTAAAAAAGAAAATGTTAAAGTTGAAATAATTGAAAGATCGCTGGATTACAGGAAAAGATCAAAAACCGATAAGAAGATTCAGCAAAGCTTTACTGCCAGAATGGTTGCCGCTTTAAGAAGAGAATTCGGAGGACACGAAGTAAAGAAGCGTTAAATGTTGTAGCCTTCTATATGTTCGGACCCCGGATGGTAAATACCTGAAGTTGTTCTTCCCGGACTCTCTCTGATTGTTTCCGTTAATTGAATAAGCTTTCCTGCAGGAACCTCGAGTCCAAACATTTGTAATGGTCCAATTGATGCCCCTCCCTTAAAATGTCTTTGCCAAAGTTGATATTCCTGTACCCACACAGAGCCTAATTCAAATTTTCGCGCAGCAGCTTCCATTCTCTCTAATCTTTGGGTAAAAGCTACGGGTACATTGAGCTGGGCGTGAACAACTCTAAATAAAGCATAAGGAAGAAAGTAAGTTGGTTCTTGTTCCCATTGTCTTATACGCGTTGCTACCTTTTCGCCCTTAGGTGGATCAAAAAGGTCATCTTCTAAGGAATAGGGGGTTTGAATGAGTCCAGCTTTATTCTTTCCTCTCAAAATTATCTTTGTTCCCTCATGGTTTACTTCAATCCCGCTTCCCGAAAGAGGGAGTCTTAGAACTGGCATACCTTTTATCCCGAGGTCTTCGAGATTTCCCATAGCTGCTACAGTATCTAGATATATCTGATCGCGTGTTATTCCCAAAAATGCTGCAAGCTTAAGTATTCGCTCTCCGTAAATATAAAACATTTCCTCTTCTATTTTTGCAAGTCGATTAGGGGGAAGTCCCAGTTCGGGACCGTTTCTTATCCTTTCTCTCCTTGTCGCATATTGTCGGATATATTTTAAATATTCTTTTCGTTTTCTTAAGGCAAAAAGCTCGAAAGCTGCCGGAGCTCCTCTTTGATCTTCAAGTGTCAATTTATCCTCCCTTTATATATAAAACGAATATATACAAAAATGCCTACATTTTAAAAAACAGTTTTATTTATACTAGAATTAAAATATAATAATAAAACATGAATGTAAACATTGATGATTTTAAAAAGATTGAGATAAGAATTGGTAAAGTTTTAGCCTGTGAGAAAGTCGAGAATGCAGATAAACTCCTAAGACTGCAAGTTGATTTCGGAGATTTTAAACGTCAGATTATTTCTGGCATTGCGCAGTGGTACGAAGCAAAAGATCTAGAGGGAAAACTTCTTCCTTTCATTGTTAATTTAGAGCCAAGAAATTTTAGGGGAGAAGAGAGTAAGGGAATGTTAATGGCAGCTGAAGGCGAAGACGAACCGGTTCTTCTTGAGCCATCTAAAGAAATAAAGGTGGGGAGTCTGGTTGTTTAAACATTAAAGTTT
Organism: Candidatus Levyibacteriota bacterium; assembly: GCA_016199085.1. Taxonomy (GTDB): domain Bacteria; phylum Patescibacteriota; class Microgenomatia; order Levybacterales; family UBA12049; genus JACQHJ01. The sequence goes on from JACQHJ010000002.1 coordinate 40,587, forward strand.
TGTGTTATCAGTTTGTTCTTCTTTAGTAAAAATTCCCAACGAATTGCCACAAAATTTGTGAAAGTGTAATTCTATTAAGGTTTTGCCTATCTTTTCTTTCCACCAGACATGAAATCCTTTTCTCTGTTCATCAAGAGGGTCAATATCCAAATCTTGTCCGCACTCATCACAGATAAATGTTTTAAGTTTTGGTTCTTCATAATCTGGCCAGGAGGAAACAATCTCTTTAAATCTTTGTATTGTCTTTTCGGAAAATTTATATTCGTTGCCAAAAGTATTTCTGTCTACCAATTCTTTCTTTGACTGATCAATTTTAATAACCCCTTTTTTAAACTGGGTTTCACAGGCATCGTTGCATATGTGGATAGGTAATTTATAATCTCCTGAATTTAACCAGTGGTACCAGGCCTCATTTTTATATTCCTGGCAGTTTGCACATCGAAAGCCTCTGTATTCGGGAGATTCACTGGGGCACCAAGTCCCCACTATTTCTAAAAGAAGTTGTTGCTCTTTATTTTTATCCATAAGAGTACATAGATATTCTATCAGATTTTATAAAACTTAATGAATAGCTCTAATTCTTCTTGCTGTTCTTAATGCGCCAGCTAATGTCCTAATGAGACTTTTTCCTTTTACGGGATCTTCTCGTCTTTTTTGTTTAACTTGATTAAGAAAGTCTCTTGTATAAATAATGCATCTATCGGGAAATTCCAATCTATATGACATAGCAGTGTCATAAGTTACTATAAAAGCTGCCATAAACAGGGAATGGCCTCTTTTTTGTTCTTTGGGCAATATTATTTCCTCTTCGTAATTGCTCCTTCTTGCAATTTGTTGTTTTTCATGATTTTGCATAAGAGGAGAGTATACAACAACTTAATAAAAAATGTTATACTCAAACTCATGAGGTACTCGGGTCTTTTTCCAAAAACTTTAAAGACAGCTCCAAGCGGGGCAGAGTCTCTAAATCACAAATTATTAGTTAGAGCAGGATACATTGATCAGTTAATGGCAGGCTCTTTTACGTTACTTCCCTTAGGTTTTAGGGTTGTAGAAAAGATTAAAGAAATCATAAGGGAAGAATTAAATAAAACTGGAGCCCAAGAGCTTTTAATGCCCCTACTTCATCCAAGAGATATCTGGGATCAAAGCGGAAGATGGTCCAAGCCTGAAGTAAGAAAGATAATGTATCAGTTCAAGGATATTCATGATAAAGAGTTCGGACTCTCTTTTACCCATGAAGAAATAGTTATGGACCTTCTTTCTAAGTTTATACAAAGCTATAAGGATTTACCCGTAAAGGTTTATCATTTTTCAACCAAATTCAGAAACGAACCAAGAGCCAAGTCTGGGATTTTAAGAGGCAGGGAATTTATGATGAAAGATTTATACAGCGCCCATACCACAGAAGAGGATATGTATTTGTATTACAACCAGATAAAAGATATCTATCCAAAGATTTTTAAAAGAATTGGACTTGAGGTAAAAGTCGTTGAGGCTAGTGGGGGCGTATTTACGCCTTCCCACAGCCACGAATTCCAGGTTTTATGTAGAGTTGGAGAAGATACGATCTTTTACTGTGATAAATGTGATTTTGCCCAAAATAAAGAAATTTTTCAAGGACAAGAGGGGAGTAAATGCCCAAACTGCGATGGAAAAATACTTACCGCAAAATCCATTGAAGTTGGCAATATCTTTCCTTTGGGTACGGATTTTTCAATAAATCAGAAAGTTTTCTATACAGATGCCAATGGCAAACAAAACCCAATCTGGTTTGCAAGCTACGGCATCGGTCCAACAAGGGTTTTGGGTACACTGGCTGAGGTTTTTAATGATGAAAATGGTCTTATTTTTCCCAAATCGGTCGCCCCGTTTGATGTCCACTTAATTAGTCTATCTAAAACCGAAGAAGCCAAAAAAATCGAGGAAGAACTTGAAAAAAACGGATTTGAAGTTCTATATGATGATAGGGAAGTAACGGCGGGAGAGAAATTTGCCACGGCAGATTTGATTGGAATTCCGGTAAGACTGGTTGTTAGCGAGAAAACCGGCGGGAAAATTGAATTTAAACAAAGAAATAAAAAGGAAAGCCAGCTTTTAACTTTAGAAGAAGTTTTGGAGAAATTAAAATAACCCAAAGACCTTAGCCCAGATTACGATATAGGCTCCGAAGAATATCAACCCTCCGATTATAAATAAAAGCGGTAACATATTTAATTTTTTCTTTTGTGTATTGGTAACCGAGGTAGAAGGAGATTGGGCAAAAAGACCGGAAGGGGGTTCAACGGTTGTAGTAGCAAAGCTTTGACCTATTGGCGCAGCTTTATTAAGCGCAGGATCTGGTGCTTGGAGATTTTGACTAGGCACCTGCGATGTTTGCATAAGAGGAGTATTCGGTTGCGGAGTTGGGTTTTCCTTGGGAGGTTCACCGGCTGGTTGCGGAGCATTAGGTGCAGGTTGAGGTTGCGGGTCAGCACTTTTAGGAGTAAAATTACTTCCCATTACTCTTTCATATGCTTCTCTTAATTTCGGATCCAAATCATTAACGTTTTTAGGATTCATAGGCAGTATGAGACTATTATACCGTTTTTAACTAAACTCTTGTCAAGGGGAGTATATGATTAGGCGCCTGCAGGTAGGGGTCTTCCTCTGGCGGTTAATTCCTGTCTTCTTAAAAATTTTTCAACTTGTCCTAATGCTTGAGTTGTATCCTTTAATTTAGGACATGTTGACGGAGTTTGTTCCCAAACCGTCTGGGGTTGGACACCGGGACATATCCCTAAAGCATAAAAATCACAAGTTGTAAGACCGGTTGCGGATTCACCTCTTGCAGCAGCGGCTCTTGCCGCTAATTTTAATAATTCACATTCAACCATATATTCAAACCAAAAAATTATAGTAACTTTAACAGTGTTATGTCTGTGATAAATGTCTTAAAATTTGTTTTGGTATTTAATTTGCTTGGGGTGAAATTTCTTCCGAATTGGGCAGAGAGGTTTGAGCATAATTACCATCTCTTCGTAATGATTTTTCTACAGCTTGTCTGGCTTTCCCCAATGGATCCTTATTTCGTCCCAATGCTCGGTCTAAGAAGCTTCTTCTATGTCGAGGTCGCCAACCGTCTTGGATTCGCAATACTCCTAGCCTATGTTGTTGTCTAATTTTTTCATGTTCTAGGTTTTCGGCAGATAATGCTATCCTTCCAAAATTTGCTGTTTCAAGTCCTGCTGTTTTTGCCCCCATCTGGGATTTGGGAGAATTAAAATGCCACCATTCATCTGGATATGCTTGCAGGCCAACGTCTTTCATTATATGATACAAAAGTCTTCTATTTCTTAAAGCCTCATTTTCCTCATCCGTAAGTGGTCTTTCTTGCGCTAATTGTTCAAAGTATGTTGAGGAAGCTTTTTCGCCGCCGTGATCAAATGGGGTCCCAAAATAAAGGTAGGCCCCATGGCTTTTAATAGTTGTCATTTCCATTTCTAGGTCATATCTATGCAAGTCTGTGTCTGGTAAATCTTTGATTTCCTCCTCAATCTCACTTATTCTTTGTGCTTGCTCATCTGGGACTCTTATGATTGCAAGATCAACCGCTCCGCCCGTATTGTGGGGAGAAGGTTTTGCTGGGTCGCTAGAGGGTAAAGAAACAAATTTTTGTGCCTCGGTCGTTAATTGTTCTTCTGTCCAATCAGGATGTAATTTTTGTAATTCTGAATAGTATTTTTCATATAAAGCTCCTTGTATTTGTAATGTTCTATATGCGTCATGGATTATTAGGAAATGGTTTCTTGGGAGGAGTGCTTGAGCTTTTTCCAGAGCCTCGGCAACACTTGGTCTTACAAACATAGTTGTCAAAGATCCAGGAAGTCTTTGCGGATCTACTAAGTTCTGGTCTTGCCTGTAGGGAGAGTTATCTCTTTCTCCAGAGTAAATTGAATCAGTGAAGATTCTAGGATGGTTTGAAAAAGCACCTAATGGGACAAGGTAAGCATCTTCTCCTAGCTGTTCGGGTGCGATGGGGATTTCTTTCCAGCCAGCGACGCTTGGTATATTAAGAGGTATTGGAATATCTCTTCTATCAATTGAGGTTGATTTTTCAGGCATAAGAAAATTATACTGCTTTTTTAATTAATATTTCTAAGAATTCATTGAAACTTAGGCCTACTGCCTTTGCTTCTTTCGGAAGAAGGCTTCCTTCGGTAAGACCTGGAATTGTATTAACATCAATTGCGTAGGGAATATCTTTATAGACCATAAAATCGGTTCGTGAATAAGTTCCTAAATCAAATGCATTGTGAATCCTTAAAGTTAAGTCCTGTATTTTTTCCTGAAGCCCTTTATCTAAAGATGGGGCAAAGGGAATTTCCTTGGTAGTATTGTCGTATTTGACTTTATAGGAAAACCAGGTGTCTTTCGTAGGAACTATTTCGATAATCGGGAGTGCTTTCTTATTAAGTATTCCTACAGTTATATCATATCCTTTAAGATATTCTTCAACGAAAGTTGGAGTATTAAAGGAAAGTATCTTTTTAACATCGGCTCTATTTAAATCATCTTTTGTTTTTATAATAGCGACTTCTCTTGATGAACCTCCGTTTGAAGTTTTTAAAACACAGGGAATACCAAACTTTAAAATATCATTTTTGTTTTTAACAATTTTCCATTTTGGAGTTTTAATGCCATTTTTATCGCAATACTTTTTAAAAGGAATTTTATACCAACCACCTTTAAGACCTTTATAATTTCTTGTTCCGACAATCGGTTTATTAATGCTTGCTAAAAATTTATGTAATTTTCCACCTTCTCCTTCTTCTCCGTGCAAAACAGGGAAGAGAACATCAAAATCTTTTGAAACCTTTTTAATAGGTAAATAACCGTTTCTTAGGTCGTACAACTTAACTTTATGTCCGTTTTGGATAAATGTTTTCTTAACATTTCTTGCAGAATTTAAAGAAACAGGTCTTTCCGAGGAATTGCCGCCTGTAATGATCAATATCTTCATAAAAGGTTCTTTATATGTATCATTTTGATCCTGTTTTGTCAAAGTAGGGCTTTTAAATTGAAGCTAAAAAGCGTACAATAGTTAAATAAATGAAAAGAATTGTTACCCATACATCACCGGACATGGATGCAATCACATCCGTCTGGCTAATATTACGTTACCTCCCAGGCTGGGAGACAGCGGAGGTTAGATTTGTTCCTGCAGGAGACAGAATCGGAAACTTAACGCCTGATCAGGCAACAAAATTAACAGAGCCTATTGAAATAATCGGGGGAAACGAGGTTTTACAGGTTGATACTGGTCTTGGTCCTTTAGATCATCACCAGACATCTGACAAAAACACCTGTGGAGCATCGTTAACTTTTGATTATGTCAAAAAAACCATCAAAGATGGCGCAATAAACCCCGAGAAATTAGAGGCACTTACAAGAATTGTTAAATACGTTGTCGAAGTTGACCATTTCAAGGAAGTTTTCAGACACGACCCTTTGGCAAATTACCAAAACTTTTCCATAACGGACATCTTAGACGGCCTTAAATACCAGCATCCAAATGACGATAGATACTATGTTGAGTTTATCTCTCTTTGTTTGGACGCACTTGTCCATGAATTGGAAAATAACTCTTTTGCTGAAAAAGAAATCAAAGAAAAAGGCATAGAATTTGAAACAAAATGGGGAAAAGGGCTTGGGGTTGAAACTATTAACGATACTGTCGTTAAAATGGCACAGCTGATGGGTTACATAATTGTCGTAAGACGAGATCCGAGAAAAGGCTATGTCAGAATCAAGACAAAACCAGATAAAGACGGGGAAAAAGGAATTGATTTAACCCTGATTAGTGAGAAACTAAAGAAGATGGACCCAAATGCCACCTGGTTTTTACACGTTTCCAAGAAAATGCTTTTAAACGGAACACCCAAAAACCCGAAGATGAAACCGACCAAGCTAACACTTAATGATATAATAGAAGTATTAAAAGGAGTGTAATTTTTATGGAAGAAAACTGTATTTTTTGTAAATTAGTCAGAAAAGAAGTTCCTGTTAATGTGGTTTTTGAAAACGATGACGTTTTGTCATTTTTAGAACTTAACCAATCGGTTGAGGGGCATGTTATGGTCATTTTGAAAAAACACGGCAAAAGCATTTTCGATTACGATGAAAAAGATTTAGGAAAACTGATGAGTGGGGTAAGTAAGGTAAGTAAAAAAGTCCAAAAAGCGTTAACGGCGGATTCTTTGACCATCGGAATTAACCACCTTGAGAAGCAAGGAGTGCCGCATTTGCATATTCACATTATTCCAAGACATGAAAACGATAAAGGTGGTATTATTCAGTCAATTGTTAGAGGAGAAGTTAAAAGATCAAGAGAGGAAATTACGCAAATGATTATTAATGCAAACTAAAAGGAGGTGTTTTTATTTTTATGGTAGTAGTTAAAAAAATGCCCGGCGATAGCGACGAAGCATTAATCAGAAAATTTTCAAGAAAAGTAATTAACGAGGGAATTTTGCAGGAAGCAAAAAGACGCGAATTTTATCTAAAGCCCTCCCAGGCTAAAAAACAAAAAGAACAGGATGAAAGAAGGGCAAGAAGGTTGCCTAATGCCGCTTAATTTTAAAAATGGATAAAAACGTATCGGTCCCAATTTTTGTTGAATCTAGATACAGAATAAACAGAAAGAAAATTAAACAGGTAGTAGTTAATACTTTGGCAAAACACCAAATCATAGGACCTGTCGAAGTTTCTGTTGCAATCGTAGGAGATCGAAAAATGAGGACGTTATCCAAGAAATACAAAAATGAAGATAAGACCAGAAATATTCTTTCATTTTCCCAAACAGAAGGGGAGTCTATTAAAACACCAAAAGACACACTAAGACTTGGTGACATAGTCCTTTCTTTCCCTGTTGTTATCCAGGATGCTTCAAGAGATGAAATGTTGGTTGACGACAAAGTAAATGAACTCGTAGAGCACGGACTTTTGCATTTGCTTGGAATAAATCACGACTAAATAACTTATGGTTTTTTACAGAAAGTACAGACCGCAAAAAATTGGAGAACTTGACAGCGAGGCTGTTAGAAACAGTTTATATTCAATTTTTAGTAAAAAGGAAACCCCCCATGCGTTTTTGTTTTCAGGACCAAAGGGACTTGGTAAGACTTCAGCGGCAAGAATTATCGCAAAAGTAATAACTTGCGAAAAACATAAAGATCTAAAAACTTTTAAGGATGAAAAAGAAATTGAACCGTGCAATAAATGCAGTCAATGCGAATCAATTAAAGAAGGCACAAACCTCGATGTTTATGAAATAGACGGTGCATCTAACCGTGGAATTGACGAAATAAGAGACTTAAAAGAAAAGATAAATCTTTTGCCCACAAAAGCTTTTAAAAAAATTTATATTATTGATGAAGTCCACATGTTAACGACAGAAGCCTTTAATGCTTTGCTTAAAACCTTAGAAGAGCCTCCCAGCCATGCCGTCTTTATCCTCTGTACGACCGAAAATTATAAACTTCCAAAGACTGTTGTCTCCAGATGCTTTAGGGTTGATTTCAAAAAGGCAACTGATGGAGAAATAGTAAGATCTTTAAAAAGAATTGTTAAAGCGGAAAACATCAAAATTCAAGAGGACGTACTGCTAGAGATATCCCATCTGTCCGAGGGGAGTTTTAGGGATTCTGTCAAGATTTTGGAAGAACTTGTTTTAACTGCCGGAAGAAAAACAATAACCAAGGGCTTATTATCCAGCACCTATAACACTTTAGGCATAGAAAAAGCTTTGGATGATTTTATAAATGCATTAAGTAAAAAAGATACAAAAAAAAGTTTTGAGATAATTGCGCTACTCGTAGTAGGAGGAATGGATTTTAAGTTTTTTATAGAAAAACTAATCGACAGATTTCATTTCATGCTTTTGGTTAAAATCGGTATCGAAGAAAATCAAAGTGATGATTTTACATTGGAAGAAATAAAAAAAGCCTTGGAGCTTTTGGCAAAAGTATATATGGACACAAAATTCTCAGTTCTCCCAAGTCTTCCTTTAGAGCTTTTGGTCGTTGAGTGGGGGCAGGAGCGTTCGTCAGATTTATCCCAAAGTGTTTCGGAAAAAACAGAAGTAAGGCAAGGCGCAGTAAATATAAAACCTAAGCAGACAGTAAATAATTTTTCAGACACTTTTATTAATGAAGTTAAAAATCATAATCATTTGGTGGCAGGAGTTTTAAGAAGTTGTGAGATAGAAAACGGAAAAGAGACTTTGGAAATTTATGCAATCTCGAAATTTCATAAAGATAAGCTTGAAGAACAAAAATCAATGGACATTTTATTGGAAGTTGCCAATAAACTGTTGCAAAAAGAGACAAAAATACATATAACTTTAAGGGGGTGAACTTTTTATGATAAATCCATTTGGACAACTTTCGGAACTTAAAAAAATGAGGGACCAGGCAATGAAAATACAAAAAGAACTTCAGGCAGAGATTCTAACTGTAGAAAAAAACGGAGTGGAAATAACGATAACGGGTGATCAAAGAATCCAGGAAATAAGAACAAACGAAAGATCAGACAACGACATCAAGGAAGCGGTTAACGAAGCAATTAAAAAATCGCAAGAAGTTGCTGCAAGAAAACTTGCCAGCATGCAGGGAGGTCTTTCGGGGCTCTTGGGGCAAGGACAGTAAGTTTATGAAGTTTTTTTCAGGAAGCCAAAGCGAAAAGTTAACGCAAAAGGTTTGTAAAAATCTTAATGTCAAACTTTCTCCCATGGAGATATTTGTTTTCGGTGACGGAGAAAAAAGAATAAAACTAAACGACAATGTTGTAGGACAAGACTGCGTCCTAATTAAATCAACCGGGATACCAACAGACGTTAACTACATGGAGCTTTTCTTTATAATAGACGCTCTTAAAAGGTCTGGTGCAAAATCAGTTACTCTAGTTATCCCATATTTAGGCTACAGCAGACAAGATCATGTTTTTAGGGAAGGAGAAGATGTTTCTTTGCAGGTTATAATAAAAACCCTGGAAACTCTTGGAACGGATAAAATAATTACGCTTGATCTTCATTCAATTAAGATTGTGGAATTTTTCAAAGTGCCAATAGTTCATCTCTCAGCACTTGAATTATTTGCCAAAGCAATTAAGGACTTTGAAAACTATGTTTTGGTATCGCCCGACATGGGTGGAATAAGAAGAGTAAAGATACTAAGTGAGTTTTTAAACAATGCTCCTTTTGTCACTATTGAAAAAGACAGGGATCTAAAAACAGCTGATGTGACGATGAATAAATTAAACGGAGAGGTAAAAGGAAAACTTGCAATTATCGTCGATGACATACTTTCCAGCGGAAAAACACTAAAGATGGCGGCAGATCTTTTAATAGAAAACAAAGCCACTGGTGTTTATTCTTTTACAACCCACGCAGTTTTGGCTGATGGTGCAGCCGATACTTTACAAGCCTCTCAAATTAAAAAAGTTTTCGTAACAGATACTATTGAGATTCCAAGAGAAAAACATTTCCCAAAACTTGAGATAATCTCAGTAGCCAACCTTATTACTAGAGCTTTAAGGGGGTAATTATTAGTTTACATTTATGCAAATTCCAAAAACAATACAAAAATTAATTGAATCGTTTGAAAAACTGCCGGGAGTTGGTCCAAAAACCGCCCAGCGATTAACTTTTTATCTTTTACACGTTCCTCAGACAGAACTAGATGAATTTGCTCTTTCTTTATCAAGCTTAAAGAAAAAAACAGTTATCTGTTCAATCTGTAATATGACCGATGAGGTAAACCCCTGCACTATTTGCAAAAATAGTCTTAGGGATAAAACAACAATCTGCGTAGTGGAACAACCATTGGATGTCTTGGCTTTGGAGAAAAACCAAAGATTTAAAGGCCTTTATCATGTACTCCACGGTAAGATTGATCCTTTAAATAATATCGGGCCAGATGAAATATTTATTTCCTCACTATTACAAAGACTTAAGGGTAAAGGTGTTTCAGAGGTAATTCTGGCTACAAACCCGACAATGGAGGGAGAGGCAACTGCAATGTACATTGCAAAACAGATAAAAGCAAAAGACCTAAGAGTCAAGATCACAAGAATTGGAAGAGGTCTTCCAGTCGGAGCTGATTTGGAGTATGCTGATGATATAACACTGCAGCGGGCAATGGAGGGAAGAAGTCAGTATTAATATGGATAAGGTAAGTCCAATAGGAGAATTATTAGAAAAAGGACAAAGTAATCTAACACAAACAGTAACTGACGTGACAAATTCGGTAAAATCGCAGGTTATCGGCGATCAGAAAGATCCTTTATCTCAAGCGCCTCGAATTTCCTTAGGAGATGGTCCAGTTCCGGTTGAAGATCCACAAATTTCGGCTCAAAGGACAAAAGCCGTTGTGAGTGATTTTTATGCCCCTTCAAGCGAAACTGTACAGGCTCCACCCCAAACAAACGAAGGAACTGATGAACAAAAGTTGACAAAAGTAAGACAGGAACTTTTGACAGAACAGGAAAAACACCAAGCACTGCATGAAGAGGTTTATTACAACCCTTTATTTGCCTATGAACAAAGAAAAGGTCAACAAGAAGAAAGACCGGCTGAAACGGCCCAAAGACAGCAAATGGAAGACCTACAAAAGAAACACGAACAAAAAGCCAAGACAGATGCGGATATTGCAACGCAGAGAGCCCAGCATCATGTCGAAATAAGGGCATCGGCGGGATAATTTTCTTATGTTAAAGCTCTATAACACAATGACAAAAGGACTTGAGGAATTCGTTCCTCAGGATCCTTCCAGGATTACGATGTATACTTGTGGTCCGACGGTCTATGACCATATGCATATAGGAAATCTTCGTACTTTTGTTTTCTCGGATATTTTATTTAGGGTTTTAAGATATAATCATTTCAGAGTATCTGCCGTTCAAAACATTACCGATATTGACGACAAAATCATCAAAAGGGCAATGCAGAGGCAAACCACAATTACTGAAATTGCAAAGGAATACACGGATTTTTTTCTCCAAGACATAAGAAAATTAAACATTAACCCCAAAAACCTTAAAGAACAGCCAAGAGCAACGGAGTATGTTGGGAAAATGATTGATTACATTAAGGTTTTAATTGCAAAGGGCTTTGCTTACACGGAAAAAGACGGATCAGTTTATTTTGATATTTCAAAATTTGAGAAATACGGAAAGCTTTCAGGAGTTGAAAAAAGAGAATTAAAAACAGGAACAAGAATGTTGTCGGATGAATATACAAAAGAAGACGTACAGGATTTTTCTTTATGGAAATCGGTTGGAGAAAAGGAGGTTGGTTATGAAAGTCCATGGGGAAGAGGGAGACCGGGCTGGCATATTGAGTGTTCTGTTATGAGTCAGACAATTTTAGGGAACAAATTAGATATCCATGCAGGAGGAATTGATCTTATTTTTCCTCATCATGAAAATGAAATAGCCCAATCTGAGGCAATGACTGGAGAGAGCCCCTTTGTCAAATACTGGGTTCATGGAGCGCATATTTTAGTTGACGGAAAGAAGATGAGTAAAAGCTTACATAACTTTTATACCCTTTCTGATTTAGAAGAAAAAAACTTCCACGCGCTATCCCTTCGTTACCTCTATCTACAAACCCATTATAGGCAGGAAATGAATTTTACATTTGAATCATTAACGGCGGCCCAAAACGCTTTGGAAAAACTCTGGAGTCAAGTCGCAGTTTATGAAGCCAGTTCGTCAGCTCCAATTAAGGAATATGAAGAAAAGTTTTTAAAAGCTTTAAATGATGACTTGAATATGCCTAAAGCTCTCTCTCTTGTCTGGGAGGTAATTAAATCAAATTATAAGCCTGAGGAAAAATACGCAACTTTACTTAATTTTGACCAAATCCTGGGCCTTTCTTTAAAAGAAGCGGATCTTTTAGTAAAAGTCTTTGAAAAGGAAATGCCATTGGAAGTTAAGAAACTTCTCGAGGACAGAGAACAACTTCGAAGAGAGAAAAGATATAAGGAAGCTGATAAATTAAGAGACAAAATTATTGAAATGGGATACAAAGTAGAGGATAACTAGAAATATTCTCCTGGCTAGTTTTTGTGTAAAAAATAAATTCGAAGCTTAGTTTGTTTTTGAGTTGTGGGTGATTTGAGCTTTTCTTCTGAGCAGTTCTCTTTGGTGGTTGGGGTCGTTCGTTGAGGCTAACTGGGGTGCGGGGAGATTGGAGGAGTTCTTAATCGACTTTTCTCCCATCTTTCCAAAAATGATATTTTTGAGAATACCTACCACATTCCTTAGGGTACAGGAAAAAGCACAAATGTGTCAAGTATTAAAAATCTTATTTTATATTGACAAAGCTTATTAATATATGAGCATAATGATTGTAGGGAGGTGATTAGAGTATGGCAAAGAAAAAGGCTAAAAGATCTGTATCAAGAAAAAGCAGGTCTTTTGTCGAGTATAACTCACTGACATTTATATTATTTTTAGTTTTTGTCTTATTGGTTTCAGTCCTTCTGGTTGCAAAAATGGTTGCAGCTAATTAGTTGTCAAATTTTATGCAAGACTTGGGTTACGATAAGCCTCTTTACATTTTGCCGTTTGATCATCGCAGTGCTTTTGCTCCGCTTTTCAATGTTACTTCTGCAAGTGACTTAGATTCACTCCAAAGACATGCAATAAAAGAATTAAAAATGCTTATTTATAAAGGATTCAAAAAAGCCCTGGATATGGGTATTCCAGCGGAATTTGGCGCAATACTTTGTGATGAAGAGTTTGGCCAGGAAGTTTTAATTGATGCAAAGCACAATGGCTTTATTACAATCCTTACAACTGAAAAAAGCGGAGAAAGTGAGTTTAAATTCCAATATCCGGACAGTTTTGAAGATCATATTCTTTCCATGCGTCCTACATTTGCAAAGGCTTTGGTAAGATATAATCCAAAAGACCCCCAAAACATTAAAGATTCCCAGAAAAAGAACCTAAAGCTTTTAAGTGATTTTTCCCATCAAGAGAATTTTAAATTCCTTCTTGAGGTACTTATTGTCCCAAATACTAAACAGCTTTCGGAGTTTGCTGATAGGGAAGAATTTGACAGAAATTTAAGACCGAACTTAGCGGTTGAAGTAATAGATGAGCTGCAAAGCTTTGGTGTAGAGCCTGATGTCTGGAAGCTTGAGGGATTTGAAGAAATAAAAGATTACAAACTTGTTTTAGAAGAAATTAAAAAAGATAATAGGGAAAGAGTAGGTCTTGTCATTTTAGGAAGGGGAGCAGCAGAGGAAAAAGTAGAGGAATGGCTAAAGATTGGGTCGGGTATCAAAGGCGTTATCGGTTTTGCAGTTGGAAGAACAGTTTTTTGGCAAGCAATTGAAAAGTTTCATAAAGGAGAAGTTGGCAAAGCAGAAGTTATAGATACGGTTTCTTCTAATTTTTACAAGTTCTACAAAATCTTTACAGGTAAGTAGCTTATCTTGTAATTACTTTTTCCACAGCTTCAATTATTGCGGTTTCATCCATCTTATATTTCCTAAGTAATTCCACGGGTTTTCCACTTTCTCCAAATGTATCCTGCAGTCCTACAAATTCCATAGGAGTTGGGAGGTTTTTTGCCAAAACTTCGGCTATCATCGATCCCATACCTCCCATAACCTGGTGATCTTCTACGGTTACTACACGGCCTGATTGTCTTGCTAAATCAACTATTGTTTTTTCATCTGCCGGTTTTATTGTTGCTAAGTTTGCCACAATTGTATCTATTCCTTTTTGCTCCAAGGCTTTTGCGGAAAGTAAGGCGTAGTAAAGCATATAGCCGGTTGCAAAAATCGTTGCCTTGGGATTTTCACTTATCCAAAAGCTTTCAATAGCCCGTTGATTAAAAGGAGTTTTTTCGGAAGTTATGACAGGTGTTTTATCCCTTGTAAACCTTAGGTAGACAGGGCCCTTGATATTTACAGATTCCAAAGTTATCTTCTTGGCTTCCCAGAAGTCGCAAGGGACGAAAACAGTAACACCGGGTAGACTTCTTGTAATAGCAATATCTTCTGTTGCCTGATGTGTGGCTCCGTCTGCGCCAGTTGCAATGCCGCTATGGTGTCCGGCAATTTTTACGTTGGCATTGTTATAAGCAATTGTCGTTCTTATGGTTTCAAGGTTTTTCCCTGGAGAAAATACAGCGTAAGAGCAAATAAAGGGAATTTTGCCCGATATTGCAAGGCCAGCTGCAATAGCTGCCATGTTTTGCTCTGCAACTCCTACTTCAAAAAACCTTTCCGGGAATTTTTTTGCAAATCCTTCGGCTCTTGTACTTTCAGACAAATCTGCAGTTAAAACAACAACGTCTTTGTTTTTTTCTCCTAAAGATATAAGAGCGTCTCCAAAGCCGTCTCTTGTTGCTTTCTCATCGATTTTGGTCTCAAATATAGCCTGATTTAAAAATAATTTTGGATTTAGCATACTATCCTTCGTTTTGTATTCTTCCTTGCAATGTTCTTAGTTCTTCGAGTGCTTTTTTTGCTTGGCTATCGTTTGGCGGTTTTCCATGCCAAGTAAAATCCTTTTCCATAAAAGAAACTCCAAAGCCGGGAATTGTATGGGCAATGATGACGGTTGGTTTTTCAAATATACTCTTGGCTTTTGAAACTGCATCAACAAATTCTCTGATATTGTTTCCGTTGACCTCCAAGACTTCCCAGTTAAAGGCAATGTATTTGTCCTTTAAAGGCTCCAGCGGCATGACGTTTTCCGTAAAGCCGTCAATTTGAATATTGTTTCGATCAATTATCAAAGTTAAGTTGTTTAATTTTGCTTTTCCTGCAAACATTACAGCTTCCCACGTATTTCCTTCTTCTTGTTCTCCGTCTGAGGCTATCACAAAAGTGTGATATTTTTTCTTATCCAGCTTTGCAGAAAGTGCAATTCCAATTCCTTGAGATAGTCCTTCTCCCAAAGGCCCGGAAGTTGTTTCAAGTCCTGGTAGGGAGTTTCTGTGAGGATGTCCCTGAAGTCTTGAGTTTATTTTCCTCAATGTTTTTAGTTCTTCCTTTTCGAAATATCCGCTCATTGCCATAACCGCGTATCTGATAGGGCAGATGTGTCCGTTTGATAAAATTAACCTGTCTCTATCTCTTAAATCAGGCTTTTTTGGATCGTGGTTTAAGATGTGGAAATATAAAGCTACAAATATATCAGCCATACCCAAAGGTCCTGCGCTATGTCCAGAGCCTGCCTCCAAAAGCATTTCTATCACAAGCTTTCTTGCTTCAACAGCTTTTAGCTCTAATTCTTTGAGTTTGTCGTCTAGCAATAGGGGAGTATCCATATATTTTATATTAGCATTAAAGTTGACTATTAACAAAAATAGGCCTATAATATTTAACCATGACAGTTGAAATTCAAAGACAAGGTTTGGATCAATTCGGGCAAATAGATTTTACTCCTCAGTTAGTGGGACAAATGGAGCCTGGGGGAAGAAACATGGGAATTATTCATCACCGTAAAGACGGTAAAGAATCAGGATATGTACTGGTTCATGCTGAAAGAGAAGCTAGGATTTATAGACTGACTCCTGGAACATTTAGAACGGTATGGAAAGGTAAGCATATGTTGCAGCTTCTCGTCGATGAGAGGACAGTTACGGATTTTCCCATGAGACTTTTTGCAACGCTTACGCAAGATCGTCCACAAAGATGTATTTTAGTAAGGGAAGAGGATGGTCAAAAGGCCTTTTACAGATTTAGGTTTAGGTAATTTATCTCTTTGTTAATTTTGCAAACCCTTCAATTTTATCTCTGATAAGCGTTGTTGCGGGTGCAAGAGCTTCACTTATAGGATTAGGTGTTTCCATAACAGGGTGTCTTTTTATAAATGCATTCATTGCTTCTGTCCTATCAGCGCCATTAAGTATACTCATACGCGTTGACCAAAAATCATCCACTATCCCCATATGAGGTTTTATGTCTCTTTTAAATCTGGGCATTTTTCTTATCGAGTCATAAGTTTCTCTTTGAAGCTTATCTTTTGGAGATAAAGGTGTTGGTGGGGCAACATAAATTTCACTACCTAATTTTTTCGCAGCAGCTATCTTTCTTCGTCTTTCTATGGAAGCACCTTTTGATCTTTTACTTCTTTCTAACTGGGATCCTGCCATATTATCTGTTCCCTTTTCCGAGGCCATAGTAGCATAATAGATTATTGATTACAAGAAAGTTTTATCTATCTATTTCTTGTAGCGGCTTTTCTTCTTCTTTCGTGTACAGCCCATCCATGAGACGGTCTTTCAGATTCGTGGGTAACAGCCTCCCTTATTATGCGGAAGTGAGCGGAAAATGTTCTATTGCGAGGGTCATCAGAGTTGGGTTTTTCGGGTTTTTCTCCTGCCGCTACGGCTGTGTAAACAGTTTCAAAATAACTTCTGAGAAAATCCTGGTTGTTGACAAAAAGACCGTGAAGACGGCGTTTGTTATGCGTTCGTAATTCAAGCATTCCTTTTGCTGTATCCCAAGACGTTGTCGTTAATCTTCTTGCTCTTGCAGTAGATGTGTCAACAGTTTGTCTTGGGGAAAATCTTACTCTTTCTACAGTCATATTTATATTGGGGCAAGTTGAGAAATATTATCACATAGTAATTGCAAATACAATAAGATCTAAAATTTGCTAAAATAAGATTCATGTCAAAGGACGGAAGAGTTTGGTTATCGCATACGTCTTTGGAAGTGTTACAAAGATGTCCCAGGTGTTTTTGGCTGCAGGTTAGAAAAGGCATAAGACAGCCCGAGGGGATTGTTTCAAGGCTTGCCAATAGGTTTGACGTTGTTGTCAAAAACTATTTCGATAATTACAGAATAGATGGCAAATTCCCTCCTATGGTTGACGGAAAACTACCAGGCATTCTCCAAAACCCGTTTGTAGAAAAGTACTTTGTGAGGATAAATGAAAAGTACGGTTTTTACGGAAAACTCGATGAATGCTTGGTCGATGAGGAGAAAAGACTAACGCCTGTTGATTTCAAGACTTCAAGCTCAGATCCTAGAGAAAAAGAAACACTTGATGCATATAAAACTCAGATTGACGATTACGTATTCTTGATTTCTCAAAACGGGAAAAAAGTCACAGGGGAAGGGTATCTTGTATATTTTTATCCGGATGTCAGCGTCGAGCTCCATAACGGTTTTCCGATGATAATCCATATTCAAAAACTTTTGGGAAACCCCGATAATACTAGAAAAAGAATTGAAAATGCGATTAAGGTGCTAGAGGGAAACGGTGTGCCTGATTCAAATCCGGAGTGTGTTTTTTGCAAGTATATAGATCTAAGGAAAGTAGAAGAATAATTTGAGGATAAGAGCATTAAAAGTATTTAACTTCCTTTAAATCCATTAAATACTTTTAATTTAGGCTTAAATCTTAAGAAATCTACCATAGAAATGGGCCAAAAAATCTTCAATTGAGTCTAAAAATCTTACCAAGTCCATTTTACACCTCCTTTCCTTGTTTAGGTTAGTTTATAACGAAACTTAAGATACTGCGTTACATCTAGTGGAACGGAATTTTAAGAATTTGGTAAGAAGAAAATAAGAGTATGTTAAGAAGAGCTATAAGTTTGGCAATAATCGATGAAAGTTATGGTAATATTTTTGTAAATGTCATCACAACTTACATTCGAATCTTTATATCTCAAATACTCGGACCGGATCTACAGATATGTTTATCTCAATCTAAACGATCCGTATCTTTCAGAGGATATTACAAGCGAGGTATTTTTAAGAGTTTGGAAGAGATGGAGTAAGATCAGACAAGACTTTATACAGGCTCTGTTATATAAGATTGCAAGAAATATAATAGTAGATCATTACAGAAAAAAGAAAAACAAGAGGCAAATATCATTGGAGGAGTCGGTCGAGAGAGGGATTGAACCTTTCTACGAACAGGAGTTTATTGAAAAAATTCATAAAGACAATAATATCCAAAGATTAAATGCTCAAATAAAGCTTTTGCCCGCCAATTTAAGAGACGTTTTAATCTTAAGATTTGTAGATGATCTTTCAGCCAAAGAAGTAGGTGAGATTATGAAAATATCAGAGGTAAACGTTAGGGTTTTACAATATCGGGCAATAAAAAAACTTAAAGAGGTAATCAAAAATGAGTAAGGACGATCTTATTGGGGAATTTATAGATCAGGGGGCATCTGAAAAAGAGGCAGAAGAGTTGTATCTTTTCTTAAAGAACTTTAAGAATCTTTTGGATATTAAAAGACCTTTAAAAACAAAGCAAAGCTTTTTAAATAAACTTAACAAAAAAAAGGTTGATAACTATCAATTCCCAAAGTTTCCAAGAAAATTTGTCTTTGTTCTTTCTATCATACTTCTGTTTCTTATTGTAAGCGGATCTCTAGTAGGTGCACAGGCAAGTAAGCCTGGAGAGCTTTTGTATCCTCTAAAACAACTTACGAATTCTGTCTCATCCTTTATAGGACAATCAATACATAGAGAGGCATTAAAATCAGATGGGGAGGGTCAACAGAACTCTCCTACTCCAATTGAAACCTGGGGAGATAATTCAACAGACGAGAATAAAAATGATTTAAAAGAGAATGAGAAAAAAGAATCTAAAGATTTGGAATCAGGAAGAGATATTTTAAACAAAGATAATAAAGATGATAAAAAGGAGGTTTTGGGAGTAGAGGATAAGAATTCAGGGAAGCCTGAAGATACAATTCCAACCGTAGTTGAAGAAGTAAAGGACATAAAGGAGGAGAAAAAAGACCAATCATCTAATAATCAAAACAGTAATTCAACAACAACGATTGGACAAACAGCGGGTCAGGTAGTTGGAAATACAGGGGACACAGTCGGTAATGTTGTTAAAGACACTAGGAATATTTTGGGACTTTAATAACGACTTAGGAATGTAACAGATTGCCCTCAAGTTTCGTCTTCATTTTAAGAATTAAAATAAACTCTTCAATTGTTGATTCTGGCTTCAAATAGGAGTATAATTCTAACGCCCCAAATGTTAAAAAAACTTAAGATTGATATTAAGAAATCTGCCAACCCCAAGAAAGCTTCTTTTTTGCAAAGATTCTTTAAAACCAGTGAGGGCGAATATGGATTCGGAGATGTATTTATCGGATTAACTGTTCCTAAATCAAGAGAGATTGCAATTAAATATAAGGATTTGGATTTTAATGATATCTTAACTCTTCTAAAGTCCCCGGTGCATGAAGAAAGACTTATTGCTCTTTTAATTTTAGTTCATCAGTATGAAAAAGAAGAGATGCTTCAGCGAAGAATTTATGAATTTTATCTTAAGAATACAAAATATATTAACAATTGGGATTTGGTTGATTTATCTTCCGATAAAATAGTAGGAGCTTATTTAATAGACAAACCAAAAGATATTTTGGTCAAGCTTTCAAAGTCAAATAACCTCTGGGAAAGAAGAATAGCAATGATTGCTACCTACAACTTTATAAAAAACAAAATGTTTGACGAAACACTTTTAATTGCCGAAAATTTGATTGCCGACGAAAACGATCTTATCCAAAAAGCCGTCGGCTGGATGCTAAGAGAAGTGGGGAATAGGGATCTAAAAAAAGAAGAACAGTTTTTAAAAAAATATTATAAAACAATGGGAAGAACTGCGTTAAGGTATGCAATTGAGAAATTCCCGCAAAATCTAAGACAAAAATATCTTGCCGGTAAAATCTAGACTTCAAACTCAAGATATAAAGGGAGATGATCTGAAACCTGATCCTGCAAAACTTTAAAGTCTTTAATAATTGCGTCTCTAGATACAAATATATAATCTGCATATTTGTCATCCCTCTCAACTCTCCATTTTGCATCATAGAGATTACTTCTCGTTGTCTTAACTTTATATTCTTTTACAAGATTTCTTAATTTTTCATCAAACATTAAAAGAGCCTTTGTTGTAATTCTTAGATTAAGGTCTCCAGCGACAACTTTTGGAATATCATATTTTTCAATAAAGTCTAAAATTATTTGAGACTGTCTAAATCTATTTGGATTATCAACCTTAGCAGCCGGTTCCCAAAAACCATGCACGTTTAAAACCAAAAATTTTTTGCCATTTTTCTCCAAAACCGTATAAATAAAATTCCTTGGGAAATTCGGTCTTCCATTCGGATAAAGACTGAATTCATTTAATTTTTTGTGAATAAAAACATTTCCCAAGTCTAAAACTTTAATGTCATTTTTAATAAAAGTTTCCTGGCCAAAATATAAAGGAAAATCTACGTATCCGCCAAGATCTCCATTATTTGAAGTCGGATAAAAATATCCCCTAAAGCCCGGGAGCGCTTCCTCGACCTCTTTCTTAATATTGGAGTAAGCGCCTTTTGAAATAATTATTTCTTTGTCTGATTTAAATATTTCCTGGAAGCAAAAAATATCCGTGTCAAGGGATTTTTGTTTTATAAATTCTAAAACCTCGTCATGTTTTATTCCTCCCCAGATATTTAAACAAATTAACTTCATTTACTGATTATACCAAATCAAAAACATGTGTTATAATTTTAAAATGTCAAAAAAAGGTTTTGCCATTATAGCCTTAATTTTAATATTAGTATCTGCTTCTTTTGCATATTCAAAAATAAGTATCCCAAAACTTAATATTCCTCTCCAGACTGATTTCAATGACAACATGGGTGGGGAAGTTGCAGAAGAACCCTACAGCCTTTCCATAGAGGCATTAAGAAAAGGTAATTATCCGGGTAGCGAGTTTGTAATAGAAGAGGCGCTTACGCCTGGGAGCAACTACTCACGCTATCTTGTTTCATACTTTTCGGAGGGCCTTAAAATCTATGCTCTCTTAACAGTTCCAAATGGGACGCCACCAGAAGGAGGATTTCCTGCAATTGTTTTTAACCACGGATATATTCCGCCAAGTGAATATAGGACAACCGAAAGATATATTGCTTATACTGATGCATTTTCGTCAAATGGCTATGTTTTACTTAGGCCTGATTATAGGGGTCACGGAAATTCCGAGGGGAATCCGACTGGCGCCTACGGATCAAATGGTTATACGATTGATGTTTTAAATGCTCTTTCGTCTCTAAGAAAATATCCTAGCGTAAATACTCAAAAAATTGGTATGTGGGGACACTCAATGGGTGGTTTTATCACTCTTCGGGCAATGGTGGTAGACAAAGATATTAAAGCAGGTGTTATCTGGGCAGGGGTTGTCGCATCTTATCAGGATCTTTTTGAGAGATGGAGAAAAAGATTTATTCCCTCAACAACTCCGTCAACAAGGGGAGGGAGTTGGAGACAGGCCTTATCCCAGCAATTTGGAAGCCCATCCCAAAATCCTACCTTTTGGAACAGCCTTTCCGCAAATTCCTATCTTACAGATATTTCTGGTCCGATTCAGCTTCATCACGGAACAGCAGATACCTCTGTTCCCGTTGAGTTTTCCGAAAAATTGGAAAAGCAAATGCAGGCAGCAGGGAAAGCAGTAGAGCTATATACATATCCTGGTGATGATCACAATCTTTCTTCAAATTTTTCTCTGGCAGCGAATCGATCGGTTGAGTTTTTCGATAAATACCTCAAATAAATACTTGCCTTTTTTCCACAGAAGAACTGCAAAACTTTCTCCGATTGAGGCATTAAGATACGAATAAAGTTAGCTTAATATTTCAAAAGTTTTATTTTTAGACCTCTCTCCACTTATAAGTAAGACGTCAGATATTTTAACATTTAAATACTTTGCTAAAGAGGTTCTTATTGCATTATTTGCTTTTCCCTCAAGCGGAGGTTTATTTACGTAAACATGAATCGTCCCAAGTAAATCTTTTTCAACCCTTGGTCTTTTTGCGCTTGGATGAGCGATGATTGTAATTTTCATACTAGATAGAATTTAATAAATCTTTTGCCTCTGTCAGGTTTTCATTATAAAAAACCGCTTTTTCAAATTCATTCCTTGCTGCCTCAATATTACCCTGGCTTTGGTAAATCTTTCCCCTTAAAACATACAGTTCTGAAAAAGCTCGGTTATGGTTATTTAAAACTCTATCAGTTATTTCAAAAACTTTTGTATAATTTCCCAATTCATAATATGCAAGGATAGGCTCTATCTGGTACCAAAGTGTTCTGAAAGGAAGACCGTTTTCAACCTTCTCAAACTCTTCAGTGCTTTTTTGAAATTCTCCTATATTGTAGTATGCAACTGAAAGATTAAACCTTGTATAGATATCGTCTGGATTTTCTCTAAGTTGCATTAGTGAGTTTTCTACCGCTTTTTGCCAGGCGACTTTTTCATTTAGATCTTCACCCAAAATCTGTTTTGCGATTTCCTGCTTTTTTACCGGAACCAAAACAAGGTATTCATAGTTAAACTTTTTCCAGATTTCATTAAAATCAGAATATGAATATTGCAAATTTTTGTTCTGCAGGGAATCATCCTGAATTAAAACCCCTTTATTTTCATCGTATCCCTTAACAATTCTGTAGTGGCCGATATCCTCATTGGGTTTTGTCCAGGTTCTTGTAATAACGGGAATATCATAGGCAATAAAATATTTAATCAAAGTTTCGTTTCCCATAGGCCTATGATAGGGGATTAAATCATATTCTTTGGATTTTTCTGCAAGTTCTTCAAGTGTAACTGATTTGTCATCGTTATCTCCTCCGGGAATTTGGTATGGTCTTAAGGCATTACCTAGTTCTTGTTGGGAGACATTAATTCCGTAGTATGAAAGCGCCATGGACAATGCCGCAGGACCGCAGTTATTAAATGTCTGAAAGATATGGTAATCATTTGTAAGTATTTTTCGTTTTGTAGGAGTTTGTAAAAGAATATTTTGTGCCGGAGTAGGGGAAGCATTTTCAAAATTTGAAATACTTTGGGGAATTAAAATTTTTGTATTTTGCGATTTAATAAAAACCAAGACTATTGAAAGAATTGTAATTGCAAAAGGGAAAAGTATTCCAAGAAAAATAAAAGTTAATCTATTATTTTTTGGCTTTTCAATTGTTTCTAAATTTTTGGTAGAATACTCCATATGCGCAAAAAAATTATAATTCTGGTTACTTTATTTATCGCCTTAGCCATCTTTAGTTTTCTTACAACGTTGTTTGTACAAAAACCCGTACAAAGTGAAATAAAAGAAATTGCAAAACACCACTGGTTTTTATTACACAGAAAATCAAATATTGAATATTTGTACTATGGAACTTTTGGTGATGCTAATAATAGCCAACTTTTAAAGACATTTCAAGTAAAAGTAGGACAAATCTTAAGTCCGACGCCATTGCCCCAGCTTTTGGGAAGAGGCTATTGGCTGCTTATTAAAAAAGAATCTTCAAGTGAGAACCTTGATACAGCTCCATATTTTCTAACACTTGATGTGCCATCAAACGGGGAGTGGCCATACGGTCCAACGCCATATCTAGAATGTAACGGACAATGTGACTGGCAAATGCCCGGCTACTTTGGATTACATGGAATTAATGGAAACTTAGATAAGCTTTCAAGTGAAGATGTGGGAAGTTTGGGATGCGTAAGACACAAAGATGAGGATATTACGTATTTGTATAACACCTTACATCCGGAGACTGAGGAGATAAGATACTATATTGTAGATATTTAAAAATGGAGCAACCTGAAATCCCAAAAGATTTAGAAAAACCACAAATTATCCAAAATCCACAAAGGAGAAAAAACTGGATTATTAAATCTGCGTTTTTGGTTGTGGTTTTATTTTTGGGAGTATTTATTTATGTAAAACAAAATAGTGCTGTTAGATATGAGGAGATTACACAAAATCTTCCCCAAAATAGTGGAATACTTCCAACGCCAACACCTTTCTTATTTGAAGAAATGACGGTGCCTTTTCTAAGAAGAAAAACTTATGAAAGTAATCTTTCCGCGTTAGAAAAAGTTTCAGAAAATTCTAGCTATACGTCTTATCTAACGAGCTACAAATCAGACGGATTAAATATAAATGGACTTATTACAATTCCTAAGGGAAATACTCCTATCGGAGGTTTTCCTGCAATTGTCTTTGTTCATGGATATATCCCTCCCAAAAGTTACCAGACACTTGTTAACTATTCTTCGTATGTAGACTATCTTGCAAAAAATGGATTTGTAGTTTTCAAAATAGATTTAAGAGGACATGCAAAATCCGAGGGAGATCCGGGCGGATCATACTACTCCTCAGACTATATAGTCGATGTTCTAAGCGCATATTCTGCACTGCAAGCTTCTGATTTTGTAGATCCTAAGGCAATCGGTCTTTGGGGACATAGCATGGCAGGAAATGTTGTTGCAAGAAGTCTTGCAGCAAAACCAGATATACCAGCAGTTGTCATCTGGGCAGGCGCTGTTTATACATATAAAGATTTCCAAGACTACGGAATCTCCGACAACAGTTATCAATCACCACCGCAAGACACCCAAAGACAAAGAAGAAGAAAACTTCTTTTTGATACATACGGGCAGTTTAGTCAAGATTCAGAATTCTGGAAACAAATTCCGATGACAAATTATCTAACGGATATTAAAGGAGCAATTTCCTTAAACCATGCAGTTAATGATAATGTTGTCGACATTAGATATAGCAGGGGACTTAGTGAAATATTAGATAAGACAAATATAGTTCATGAGTTAAACGAATACCCAAGCGGAGGACATAATTTATTGGGGAATACTTTTGTTTTGGCAATGGATAATACAGTTGAATTCTTTAGAGAGAATTTAAAATAGGAAGATATATATTTTACTTCCTGTTATTAAGAGGCTGATCGCTAATAGGTCCCCAACCATTATGAGAATTTCTAACAGGAGTTCCTAAGTAGCCATCAGCCATTGGATGTGCATTTGCTTCTCGAAGGTGTCTTAAGAATTCTGGTACATTTGGTGGCGTAGGGTCGGATATAACCTGTTTCCAGATTGATCTTTCAATCATGGTAACTGGTTGGACTATTTCGGTAAAATCTAATGTTCTATCTAATATGCCAATAATTTGAGGTATTGTTAGGTCTTTATAGGATGGATACATATTTCGTATCTCGCCAATCACAGCTAAGGTACGTCTTTTCACGGCTGGTTGTTGTCCATCTAAGCTTTCTAATGTTTTAATAAAACTATTACGTGTAAGAAATGCATTTCCTCTATTGCTTTCAACTTTTTTATCCAGTGTTTTTCCCTCAGCATCTTTAACCTTATCTTGATAAGCTTCCATGACAAACCTTTTATCAGTATATCCTCGAAACTCAAATCCCGTTTGGTCTTCATTTAATCTAACTAGCGCGAGAACTACCAGTCTTTGTCTTGAGCCATATAGCTTATGCTTTCCGTCCCCTGGTTGTTCGCCATCTCTTCTCGATATAGTATCTGAGAGTAGGCCAGA
The DNA here is from genome assembly GCA_016199085.1 of Candidatus Levyibacteriota bacterium. Classification (GTDB taxonomy): domain Bacteria; phylum Patescibacteriota; class Microgenomatia; order Levybacterales; family UBA12049; genus JACQHJ01. The sequence goes on from JACQHJ010000002.1 coordinate 65,974, forward strand.
AGAATCTTCCTGAGGTGTAAAAACTGCTGCTTGCTCTAAAAGCCTATGTTGAGTGCGCCTTCTTTTTCTAAGTGGAGCGGGCGCTTCTCGTCTAAACACGTCTTCGGAAACTGGCAAAAATTTCATTCTTCGCCTAATCTCTCTTCTTGATGAAGCTTCCGATGGAGCTCTTGCCATTTAATATTCTTATACAATCTATAAGCTTATCTGTCAATATAGATCTTATCTTTACTCCATCTGATATAATTTATTGACTAATGGTTATCCGAAAAACCTCAATAACTAAAGAAACCAAAAACCCAGAAAAAATGTCATGATTTATTCGTCATTTGCGTTATAATTACAAAGAAAACGGAATAACTAAAAACTTATGGCAGTAAGTAAAAAAGTTTCCAAAAACCTTCATTCTTTTAGGGAAATTACAGACAGTATTCCCGCCATGGTTGCAATTTATAACATCCATACTGGTAAGTATGTTTACGTAAACCGCTCTATAAAGAGGCTTTTGGGATATAGCCCGGAGGATTTTATTAAAAAAGGAATGCCGTTTGTTTCTTCCCTTGTTCATCCAGATGATATACCGAAAGTTGCCCTGGAAAACAAAAAAGCACTAAAAATGGCAAACAAGAAAGGATATAAAAAAGACAAAGACCCGATTAGCCATTTTGAATACAGAATGATGCATAAAGATGGTAAATACAGATGGCTTCATACCGACGGAAGCGTATTTTCAAGAGATAAAAATGGAAAAGTGGAATACGTTTTGAACGCCTCCTTAAATATTACAAAGAGAAAAGAAATGGAGGAAAAATATATTGACCTGACAAAAAATCTTGAGGAAAAAATAAAAGAAAGAACTCAAAACCTCGAAAAAGAAGAGAAAAAATTTAAAACCTTGGTTGAGAACAGTTGGGAAGCGGTTTTACTTGTAGATGCAAAAGCGCGTCTTTTATACGCAACTCCTTCAATAGTTAAGCTTTTTGGAAGAAAATTTGATGAATTTATGGGTGTAAGCGGAATAAAGTTTGTCCATCCTTTGGATATTACTAAGGTTCTAAAAAAACTTTCTACGCTTTTACTAAAACCAAACTCAAGGGTAACCTTGGAATCCAGAATAAAGCACAAGCTTGGACATTACAGATGGGTAGAAGCCACAGCCACGAACCTTTTAAAAGACCCCGATGTTAAAGCAATAGTCGTAAATCTTAGGGATATTACCGAAAGAAAAACTTCTGAGGAAAATTTAAAAACTGCTCTTAAGGATCTGCAGGATATGAAATATGCACTTGACCAGTCATCAATAGTCTCAATTACAAATAACAAGGGAATTATTGAATATGTCAACGATAGATATACTCAGATATCAAAATATGCAAAAAAAGAACTAATTGGAAAAACCCATCATCTTTTAAGTTCGAATTATCATCCTAAGGAGTTTTTCCATAATCTTTGGAAAACAGTGTTATCAGGTAAGGTTTGGCATGGGGAAATCAGAAACAAGGCAAAAGACGGCAGTTTCTATTGGGAAGATACGACTATTGTTCCTTTTTTGGATCACCTTGGTAGGCCCAAGCAATTTATTGAGATAAAAAAAGACATTACAAAACAGAAGAAATTTTATGAGGATCTTCAAACAAGCGAAGAACGTTTGAGGATTGCGATTGCAGCCGGAAAAATTGGAGTATGGGAATGGGATATTATCGAAAATAAAATAATCTGGTCGGAGAGAATCTATGAAATCCATGGTGTTAAAAAAGAAGATTTTAAGGGAACTATTGAAGAATATACTAAACTAATTTATCCAGATGACAGAAAGACAGTAGAGGAGGCAATTAAACAAGCTCTTTTGGGAAAAGAAACGTATTCATTAGAGTTTAGAGCTTATGGTCCCAACCAGTCTGTAATTTGGATACACACTAGAGCAACGGTAGTGTTTGATGGGAAAAAGCCCATTAAAATGCTTGGTGCCACTTTTGAAATTACACAAAGAAAAGAGTTGGAGCAGAGAAAGGATGATTTTATTGCTCTTGCAAGCCACGAGCTAAAGACCCCTCTTACGTCGCTTAAGATATTCACACAAGTGTTCGAGCAACGTTTTAAAAGACAGGGGGACATACAAATGACGACATACTTTAATGCAATGGACAAACAAATCGACAAACTTACCTCCCTGGTAAACAGTCTCTTGGATTCCTCAAGAGTAAGGCAGGGTAAGCTTTCTTATAAGAAAAATAAATTCAGACTCAAAGATTTAATCTTAGAAGTAGTGCAGAGCTTGCAGTCTATAACCAAAACACATAAAATCGAAGTTGTCGGAGACGACAATAATGAAATAGTTGCCGATAGAGATAGAATTGGACAAGTGTTAATTAATCTGATTAATAACGCTATTAAATATTCGCCAAATGCGAACAGGGTTACTGTTTCTTTTAAGAAAATGGAAGATAATATGCAAACTAGCGTACAGGATTTCGGAGTAGGAATAAGTCAGGAAGAAAAAGATAGGATTTTTGAAAGATTTTCACAGGCAAGGAGCAGCCCTTTAAAAAGAACTTTTCCCGGACTAGGTCTTGGATTATATATTTCCAAGGAAATCATAGAAAGACATAATGGAAAAATTTGGCTAAAGACTAAAGAGAATAAGGGTTCTACCTTCTACTTTACTCTGCCTATTAAAAAAAACACAAACTGACTTTATGAAAAAAGTAATAATTATTGATGATGATGAGAATATTTTGGAAGCCTTAAAAATATTGCTTGAGCATTTTGGCTTTAAGGCAGAGACTTTGATTAGGGACGGAGAAAGGCTTGCAAAAGCTATTAATAAACAGATTCCTGACTTAATTATTTTAGACGTTTTACTTTCCGGTGAAGATGGCAGAGTTGTTTGTAAAACATTAAAATCAACAAAGAAAACCAAAGACATCCCCGTTATAATGATTTCCGCCCATCCAAACGCAAAACAGAAAGCATTGGAAATGGGAGCGGATGAGTTTATCGCAAAACCTTTTGATGTAGAGCACTTATTAGACAAAGTAGAGTACTATACCGAAACAAAGTTAATAAATAATTGACAAATAAATTTAAAACTGTATCATAAAGGTATGATTGAGCCAAGAGCAGAAGGATCCAATGTAGTGCCTCTCGACTCACACCCAAGATTTAGAAGACAGGAAATCCCTCACCATCAGCCAGAGCCAGAAGCCCCGCAAAGACGCGGAATAAAAGCCATATTGGGAAGCTTAGGAAGGAGAGTTTTGGCAAATCTGGATCCCAACACATCTAAAAAGCCTGAAAATTCACCCTTCTAATTTTTTAATTTCAATTTTTTTAATTTCCTTCTTTCTTTTGCAAATTCATAAGCGTTCCTAACATAGGCAAAGACCCTTTCTATATCGTTTTCTTGGGTTATTTCAGTCTGTGACCATGTTTTTCCGAAATCAAACTTTTCAAAACCATCATCTAAAGAATTGTTAAATCCGGTTGGGGAAAGAATTAAAAATAAAAGCAAAATATTGTTATCAATTTCTTTTATCCCTCCAAAAAGGTTGTTTTCTCTATAAATACAAATCCAGCCAAAACTATTTGAAAAACGGATTGATCCCAATTCTTCAATCTGGGAAATTAACAAATCCTTAAGATCCATATGCTTAAGCTGATTATATACCATTGTTTTTGCTATAATCTGGCCCATGGTACTTGAGATAGGTAGAGAAGTTCCCAAGACAGCAGCATTGTTTCCCTTGGGGGAAGATGTATCAAATAGAATTTTTTCTGCAATTAGCCTAGGTGAAAAAAGCTGGGAGGATGTTGTTAATGACCAAACGGCAATAATGATGAGGGAAAATCCTTTTGCGCTGACTCATCTAGGCATGGTTGCTTCTGGCCGTGGGGGAATTTCCCAAGAAGGCTTTATGATTGGATTTTGTCTAATGTATGCAATACTAAGGGAAAAATCGGAAGAAGGCACAGTTCCAGAGCTGGTTTTTGATTTCGTAGAGGGATATGCAAAAGATAAGTATGAGCGCGAAGAGGCGTTTTTTGATGATCCCGATCTGGAATTTAACGAAATTGAATATCAAAATACGGAATCAAATATGTTTAGACTTTTAGAACGAGGTTTATATTCCAGCTTAGATAAACATTTAAGCGCTCGGGGAGGCTTGTTTTTTGACTCAAGGTTTATCGGCATTGTTTATTCCTATTTTCTTTTTAGACAAGGACTTTCAAATCCAGCCAACTATTCAATACCAGCATAATTTAATTATCTTGTATTTTTAAAAGCTCTGGGCTACAATGCGCCTTATGAGGAAAACTAAAACCGAAAAGGGAAGAAAAGCAATTATTAATTTCTTATTTGAAGTTGGAGCTCTCTCCAAAACTCCAAGATCAGCCTTCTACTTTCTCGGAAGCGGTGGCCAATCGGTATCAGAACACATTACAAGAACTGCATATATAGGTTATGTCCTTTCTATTTTAGATGGAAAAGTAGACGGCGCTAAAATAATGCAAATGTGTCTTCTGCACGATCTTGCTGAAACAAGAACTTCTGATTTAAATTATGTCCACCAAAAATACACAATATCTGATGAGTATAAAGCAATAGAAGATTTGGCAGCTACTCTTCCTTTTGGAGAAAAAATTTTAAAAACCCTCAAAGAATATGCTGCAAGAAAATCAAGGGAGGCAATTCTTGCAAAGGAAGCAGATCGTCTGGAATGGATATTGACCCTAAAAGAACAGGTTGATGTCGGAAATACAAGGGCAAAAACCTGGATTCCCTCTGGTGTTAAACGGCTTGAAACAAAAATAGGCAAAGAGCTTGCCAAAGTAATTGTAAAAACTAATTCGGATGACTGGTGGTTTTCAAATAAAAAAGATAGTTGGTGGGTAACAAGAAACAAAGATATCCTCAAGAAGAGATTTTAAATTAATTTAATGAATAAATATCAAAAAATAGTTAAAAAATTTGAAAAAGATAGGAATTGGGGACAGTTTCATAATCCTAAAGATTTACTCTTGGGAATAGTTGAGGAGGTAGGAGAGCTAAGAAACATTGTTAAGTGGGAACAGGATCCTGAAGTCTTAAAGAAAACACTTATTAAAAATAAAGACGAGGTTGCCGATGGTATAGGAGATATTTTTTTCCTTTTAGCGCATTTGGCAAACAGTAGCGGTGTCGATATAGATAAGGCTGTTGCAACAACAATTAAAGATTTAAGAAAACGATTTCCGGTCAAGGATTTTAAAGATAATCATGGTAATCGGTATATTGAAGGTAAAGATAAGAAAGATGGAGTAAAGAAATCCAGAAACTTCAAAAAACGCTCCTAAAATTCCTCAATTGACATTTACATTTTATTAATATCCTAGCATTATCTCTAAAAGTAGAAACCTTTACAGCTTTTTGCAATAAATACTGGGTACCAATTATTATCCTTACTTGCAATGGGAGCGGTAATAGGAGTAATCTAAGTTTTCAAAAAAACAGAACTTATTCTTGAAATTTTTCGTGTTTCATTATGATAGCTGGGGACATTGATTCAGTAAGTTATATGGTAAAACGATAACGGGTCATTTTTAATCCTGGATATTTTTCTGCTTTTCCTTCTCTTTCTAATCTTTCCCAGATAGCTAGATGTGGGGGAAGTTCCTGATAAGAACTGGATCTTAGTGGCATGCCAAAAAACATATGGGAAAGAGCGTTCATTACCAGTAGTCTTTGTCTGCCCAGGCCTTTTCTTCTAAGTTTTTTTGCAGTAGAAGAAAAGCCTATAATCGGAAGCCCAATTTCGTCGATGTGGTCGGGTTGTATATTTCCATTACCAGTAGGCCTATCGTTTTTATCAAAATCTTCGATGTGAATTTTTCCACCAAATCCTCCTGTTACGCCAAGAGTTTTACTGCCATCCGCATAACTTATCGCAAAAGCTACACTACCTTTTTTATGCTTTATGGTTTGTATTAATGAGTCGGGTAAAACTTCCGGACTTATTTCTGTAATAGTACCACTTGGGAAATGCGCCGCAAAAACTTCCGGGTTTAGGCTTAACTCATCTATCGTTGGTCCAGGCGTTTCCAACATAATAACGGATTATATCATTATGGAATTGATATATTGACAAAATGCCCATTTTAATGTACATTTATATTATGACACAGGTAATACCAGTAACAGAAGCTAGAAGAATACTTCTTAGTCTTGTAGACGAAATAAATGAGGCATATACAAGAGTAGATTTAACTAAAAACGGTAAGGTTAAAGCTACTTTAGTTTCTCCTGACTATCTTGATTCTCTAGAGGAGACAATTTATAGTCTTAAAAACTCTTACTCAGATATTAAGCTTTCTGAAAAAGAATTAAAACTAGGTAGGTTCTTAACATTAGAAGAAGTTAAAAAGAAATATAGCAATAAACAATAGCTTCAAATGTCAGCCAAAAATCTACACATATCTCAAAGCGTTGATAAAAATCTATCAAAACTCCCAAAACATATACAGACAAGAATAATTTCATCCTTTGATAAAATTATTCAAAATCCAGTTTCTGGTATTAAGTTACATGGAGAGCTTAAGAATTACTATAAATTTAGAGTTGGAGATTACAGAATAATATATAGCTTTAATGCAAAAGAAAGTTTAATACAAATAGTTAAAATCGAACATCGTCAAGGTGTATATAAATAAACCCTAATGTCATCTATACCACGGAGCAAATTTTAGCCTCATGATTGACTTCTAATATAATTAGCTTTATATGAACCTATCAATCGGGACGGCAAGAGCGCAAATCAACATTTTAGCTTCCCGTTTGTTGTAAAAATTAAGCTTCCTCCTCCGAGAATTGCAAAGGAAATATCTCCTCTACGGCTATAAACTAGTATTCTTCCAGAAAATATAACCTTGACCTTCAAGAAAGAAAAAGTTAGAATTCGTGCATGGGTTTTCCTTATCATGAATTAATTCCCGCTGCTGTGCTCTTGGATAATCCGGGACTGACTAAGGAAGAATTTAGTAGAAAACTGCAAGCTACTCATTATTCATTAGGCGTAGCCAGCAGGAGCGCTTCTTGGGATTCGTATACAGAAAGTGAAAGTTTTACTCCTGAAGAACTGCCAATAATTCTAGGACTTAGTTATTCAAGTGCTTTCACAGAGTTTCAAAAACCAAGACGGGATGTAAACGGAATATTTCTTCACCCACCAACCATGCGAATTGTTTTCCAAAATACAGACAAAGGTTTAGCCGCGGAAAGATATGAAGTAACAACTCATGTGGCAAACGCATTAGGAGAAATGGAACAAAAATCTATTTCAAGTCGAAGAAATATTCGCGCAGGAGAAGCCATAACTTTCATTAATGCATATTTAGAAGACGTAGATTATCTAGTAAGTTCAGTTGCGAGAAAATCTATTCAAGGGCAAAGAATTACGCCCCAACTTCACACTGAAAGTTTTGCGACATTTGAGGACTTATACAGAGTATGGCCACAATTTAAGCCAGAGAGCATGTACGATTTCTCTACCACTCAAGGAAAATTTAATTTTGTATTTGGCGGAGGTAATTTTATATGGAAACAAGTTGATGGGAAATTTTATTTGGATCAGTCCACATTTGATCGCATACCTGCAGGATTTTTGGTAAATGAAGATTTAAATTTAGGATACGCTGATCTAATTTTAACAGCCGAAGCAATAAGGCAAAGTGCTTGGAAATTATTGTCTTATAGAGGATTATTTTATTTAAGAGATTTTCTTACTGCATTTCCAGATTCAAGAGCAAGATATGAAAGAGCAGTTTGGGATTCTCATACCTCCCTGTTTGCTAAAAGAAAAGGGATGACAAACACAGAGTTTCTGAGAATGAGACTTTTCCCCCTCTCTGGTGTTAGCGTAGAAGAAAAATAGTCAAACTCATCTTCTTCCAGAAGACATAGACCTCTGCTATAATTGCCTCATGTTAGGGATTGGAATTGTCGGTCTTCCAAATGTTGGAAAATCAACGCTTTTTAACGCGCTTTTGAAAAAACAGCAGGCTTTGGCTGCAAACTATCCCTTTGCCACAATTGAGCCAAACATAGGAGTTGTTGCTGTCCCTGATGAAAGACTAACCAAGCTTGCCGAAATAACAAGTAAAGAGGAGAAAATGGCAAGTCTTCCCCCCATTAAGCCGGCTACTGTTGAATTTGTCGATATTGCAGGACTTGTTAAGGGAGCCAGTGAGGGAGCAGGACTTGGCAACAAATTCCTTTCTCACATAAGAGAGGTTTCGGTCATAGCCCACGTTGTAAGAAGTTTTGAAGACGATAATGTCATAAAAGAAGGAGCAGTTGATCCAAAATCAGACTTTGAAACAATTAGAACCGAACTTCAGATTGCAGACTTACAAACTCTGCAAAATCTCAATGAAAAAGCCTTAAGAACAGATCCTGTTAAAAAATCCGTCGTCGAAAAACTAAAGGCAGTTTTAAATGAAGGAAAAAATGCATTTGAAATAAAGCTTTCCGAGGAAGAAAGTATTTCAATTAAGGAATTAAGTCTTTTAACTGCAAAAAAAGAAATTGTTGTTTTAAATATTTCAGAAGGGGATTATAATCCCGAGTCAATTGCAAACATTGTTAGTAAATACTCGGACCTTCTTAAAATTGATGGTGAAAAACTTGTCGTAATCTGTGCAAAAATAGAATCTGATTTAGCATCGCTTTCCGAGGATGAACAGAAAGAATACTTAAAAAGCTTAGGAATTGATAAGTCAGGTCTTGAAAGACTCATTCAAAAAGCATACCTAGAACTTGGTCTTATTTCTTTTTTAACAGCCGGAGTTAAGGAGGTAAGGGCATGGACAATTAAAAAAGGTTTTACAGCTTCCTTGGCAAGCGGAGAAATTCATACGGATTTTATGAAGAAATTTATAAAAGCAGAGGCCGTATCCTTTGAAAATTTTGTAGAGTATGGTGGATGGAAAGGCGCAAGGGAGAAGGGAAAAGCAAGGCTTGAGGGAAGGGATTATATTGTTAATGATGGAGATATTATTGAGTTTAAGATAGGGACTTGATTGACTTCTGAAATTCTAAACTGTAAAATTGGCAAATTATGTTAGGTGAATATCGACCAGCTACTATTCCGCGACCGGAAATTCTAAGAAGAGTTGATTTAGAAGATAGGCTGGCAAAAAGAGTTTTCATTACCGGGGCATATATGCAAACTCCATTTGGGGGATTAAGAAGCACGCTAGATGCAAGATTAAGGGGAGAATCTGCTGTAGTTTCATTTCCTGATACTGGAATTGATGATGTAAGTGTTGCTGCTCCTTTAAATTTCAATGCTAGAGAACATCTAGATTTAGGAAGAGAAGATAAATGGTATTCGGAACTTGCAGTTTTGGAACTATATGTAATTACTCAGGCTCTTGGTAGTGCTTCTATGTTGGATGAGAATGGAAGACTAGACGTAACACGATTAAATGCATATAAAGGTGGTCTTTTTGGTAATTCAGGAATAGGTCAGGCATTAGGCCTTGTAGATATACACGATATGATTAAGCTGAACAATGATCTAAGAAGACAGTTGGCTAGTGGAGAAATTGATAGAGCAACGTTTTTAGAACGACGAGCGGTTATTAAGGGATCAGATGCTTTTCGGGCCTTTCCAGACCAAGGTAATTCAAGGACAGCTGAATATCATAAGCTTATGGGGAAAGGAAATTATGCTTCACAGGCTTGTGCATCAGGTCAAGCTGCAGTAGTTGATGCATACGAAAGCATAAAAAGCGGAAAAAACCGTTGGGCAATAGCTGGAGGAATTGAAAGATCCCTAACCCATCCTGAATTATCTTTTGCCTCATTTGATATCTTGCATTCATTGTCGCATAATCCCGATCCTCAAAGCGCAAGTAGACCGCTTGATAGAAATAGAGATGGTTTTATTATTGGTGAAGGAGCAGGATACTTAATCTTAGAAAGTGAGGATCAGGCTTTGGAAAGAGGAGCAACGATACTTGCAGAGATCACTGGGGGAGAAAACGTAATGGACGGATTCAAGAAAACAGAGGCAAATCCAGACAGAATTGCTATGGCCATAGGAAAGACATGTGAGGTAGGAGCAGAAGAGGCAACGGAGGAAACTCCAGAAGGAGATATTGTTTTTCCAGACGTTGCTTATTTACATTTAACGTCAACTGAGCTTGGAGATAGAGTAGAGATAGAAGCAATAAGAAAAGTTTGGGGAGAATATACCAGATATATTCCTTTAGTAGGCAATAAGTCTGCTTTTGGCCACGCACTTGGAGCAGCAGGGGCAATTAATACTATTGAGGCAGTTTATGGAATTATTGACGGAGTTGTTGCTCCGACCATACATCTTAGGGAAAGAGGAGAAGAATTTGAGGACTTAGATGTTGTAGAAACAGCAAGAAGGATTAATCCTCAGACCGCGCTAGTTACAGCTAATGGATTTGGCGGTTGGACCTCTGCCCTTCTTTTAAAAAAGTTTGATCCAGCAGCTTAGTTTGTATTCGTAATGCCATTATTTGTATAATCATTTTATGATAGAAGTGGACTACCCTAGGATGTTCTTGGAAAAGAAGAAAAGGTTGGTCTATTTTGTTCTAGCAGCTTCCAGAAGTGTATTTTTCCATCCTCCGATAAATTGATCTCCTGGGCAAGTAGTTTTCGGATTAATTTCTCTATGCCCAAAGATTCTCCCTAAAGAAACAAAGGGGTAATTTTGTTTAATAATATCAACAACTGCATTTATTTGATTGTCTTGCGGACTTTTATGCTTATAATCTCCTGCTAAAACTATGGCAACGCTTCTTGTATTAATATCCCAGTCGCCGGACTGCCAACCGATATATTTGTCTTCCAAAAGTCTTTTATTCTTTCCGTTTGGAAAAACAATATGGTGATACGCAAAAAATACCATTTTTCCGTTCCTGAAATGACCCGACCAGACTGGCTGTCCTTTTACATTATTTCCGTTAACCTCTCCTTTTAGATAGTTACTTCCATATTGCCTAATAAATCCTATTGCCGAAAGCTTATCTAATTTCATATGCGGATCTTCATCGCTATGATGAATGACAATAGTGTCAATGGGTTTTCTTTCCTTATCAAAATTAGGACCCTCTTTGGCTAGGGAAATAAGGTTTTCTTCAAGCATTTGGGTTACGAGATCATAAAATATATGCCTTTCTGTTTTAATTTCAGGATTATCTTCTATGGGGAAAACTTTTGTGTTCAAAAAATCAGAAAGCCTTATGTACCAATTGGGATATTGAAGCTGTTTTCTAAATAAGTCCAAATCAAAGCTTGATTTATCATTTGCTAGTCCCATATAATTACTATATCGCAAGAGAAAGATTAATGTAATGGCAGAAGTAAAGCAAGTCTCAGACAATATAGAAGCCAAAATAACTGCAAGAAAAGAAAGAATAACCCAAGAAGTAGATAAGATTGATACGCTTTTTGAAGTAGAACATCTTCCTGGATTTGAGGATAGAGTGGGATATTTTCCAATTCTAGACAATTTGGCAGGAAGGCCTGTCTTAGCCAGGTTTTCATATGGTAAAAACGCCCCAAATATGTCTGCAAAATTTTTTGATAATAATAAAGGCGAAAGCGAAGTAACAAATGAGAGAAATAGACGTGAATTCTTAGAACAATTGGGTTTTCCAAACTACCCATTTGTTTTACAAACGGTCGGAGCATTTGAAGGAGCAGAGCCACAGATAGAAGAAGTAAATGTGGATACGTTGAAAGATAAAACAAAAGTCGTTGGAAATATAGTTTTTACAAGAGATCCCGAACTTACTCTGGACATTATTCCCGCAGATTGTCCAACGGGTGTTTTGTATTGCAAAGATAGTCAAGGTAATCCGATTGCAGCTATCCTTCACGGAGGAGCGGATGCTCTTAATGCAGGAATGATAAGGCAAGGTTTATGGGTCTTGCGAGATGAATACGGAGTTGATTTAAGTCAAGCCGTGCTTGGTATAGCTCCAGGAGTTTTAGCAAAAAACTATTTTATAACTAATGAGCCTGAACGAAGAGGAAACGGCATTATTGAAAGAAACTGGGGAGATTATATAACCGAGAAGACAACAGATGATCCTTCTGAAAAAAGATACGTGGATTTAACAAGCGCTTTTGTGATGCAGGCTCTGGAAGCAGGACTTAATACTGATAATATTCAGACATACGGTGGAGTAGACACTTATCAGGACGCTTCTGACGAAAAAGCATATTCAAGAAGGTATTATAATGAACATGATAAAAAAAGACCTGGAGGCCAAATTTTAGCAGTTCGCCTAAATCCAGATGCCGTAAATAAAAGCTCAGGGCTATATAGTTTGCCCCAAGCAGCTTGAGGTTTATTTCTATCTTGCTTATAACTTCATGCTTTGATAAAATTAGAGCCATGAGAAATTACCAATTGGTTTTTGTTTTGAAACCGTCACTAACGGATGCAAACAGAAAAAAGACAATAGATTTAGTCAAAGATTTTCTAAAATCTGCAAAAATTACTAAAACTGATGAAATGGGAGAAAAAGATTTAGCCTATTCCATTAAAAAAGAAGCTAAGGGAGTATATTATAATTTCCTTTTTGAAGCAGAAGATATTACAGGGCTTGATAAAAGACTTATCGGAAACGAAGACATTTTAAGATCTTTACTTATAAGAGTATAATACAAATATGGCACGAAGTTTAAACAGAGTACAACTTATAGGAAATCTAACCAGAGATCCGGAGTTAAGATATACGCCGTCAGGGGCTGCTGTCTGCTCGTTTAGTATTGCAACAAATAGATCCTGGACAACCGATAGCGGAGAGAAAAAGGATGAGAGTGAGTTTCATCGAATCGTTGCCTGGAATAAGCTTGCCGAAATCTGTTCACAGTTTTTAACAAAAGGAAGAAAGGCATATGTTGAAGGAAGACTCTCGACCAGATCTTGGACAGGCCAAGACGGAGTCCAAAAACAGACAACCGAAATTATCATCTCAGACATGATTTTACTTGATAACAGAAGACCGGAAGGCGAGGTAACGTCTAAGCCTGCAACAGAGGAAGAAAAACCTAAAGCCAAAGAGAAGGCAAAAGAGGAAAAGAAGAAAGAATCAGCCCAAGAAACTGCAGAAGATCAAGAGCTACCTGGGGAGGATATAGCCGCAGACGATATCCCATTCTAAAGAAAGATATAAATGGCAAAAAGAAAGAAGAAATTTTTAAAACGGTTACAAAAGACTAACGCTCCTAAGGAGTGTTATTTTTGCACTGAAAAAAAAGATCCGGATTTCCTCGATTCCCAAACTCTTAACAGATTTGTAACAGAAAGAGGAAAGATTATCGGAAGAGTAAGAAGCGGACTTTGCACAAAACACCAGAAAAAACTTACGGTTTCTGTAAAACACGCAAGACACTTAGCCATACTTCCTTTTGTTATAAGAGGTTAAAAACATAAAATGACTTTACTGCCAATAAGTCTAACCAAAGATTTTATCCCCATCGTAAAGATAGGTCAAAAAGTGTCAAACGGACAGACTATTGCTAGAAAAAAAGACCAAGGACAAGAAAATATTATTCACCTTAAGGATTTTTCCATTACCCCAAAAGATCTGGAAAGCTCTCTAAAAAAACATTTAGGAGACGCTGTCATGAAAGGGGAGACGGTTGCTATAAAGAAAAAACTCTTCGGAGGCAAAAAGATACTAAGTGAGGTTGACGGAACGATCTCAAAAATTGACGACCAGACCTGCGACGTCTATATCCAAACAGCAAAAAGTGCAAAAGAGGAAACAATAATTTCTCCAGTTGAAGGAACGGTTGATTTTTGCAATAATGGACGAATCGTCTTAAAAACAACCAAGACGGTAGTAGCTGCAAAAGATGCTTTTGGTTGGGATGCAACAGGGGAGTTGGTTTTTATAAAACCTCCCGTAAAGCTTTCCGAAGATATCGAAGGGAAAATCATTGCAGTAGATAAAGCCGACAAGCTTTTGCTTTATAAGGCAATCGGCCTTTCGGCAATCGGAATTATCACAAGCGATTTGGAAGAAGTAGATTTTATTGATTTCGAAGAAAGAAAAATAAACGCAGCGATAATGCTTTTAGAAAGACAAGAATTTGAAAAGCTTGAGAAAATAAATGGTAAAAAAATCCTTTGTGATGTTGAGGGAAAAGCAATAATAATTTTATGAAAAGAACAAAAATACTACAAATACTTTTAGGCTTATTTATAGCTTTTATTTTTGGTTACTATTTTGGCGTCAATAAAGTAACGGTTGACTGGAAAGCGTATAAGCCAAATATCAATATCGTCAGCAAAGAGCCGCCAAGTGGGATTACAAACATCAACTTCACTCCTTTTTGGACTGTCTGGGAAAAACTTATGGTCAGCTACTATGATAAATCCAAACTTGACCAGCAGAAAATGCTAAACGGCGCAATTTCTGGAATGGTATCTAGCATAGGCGATCCTTTCACTTTGTATCTTCCACCTATACAAAATAATGATTTCAAAGAAGGTCTTGCCGGACAGTTCTCAGGCATTGGAGCAGAGCTTGGGACTAAAGATCAGGATATAATTGTCATTTCCCCCTTAGATGGAAGTCCCGCCGAGAAAGCAGGCATAAAAGCAGGGGATACTATTGTATCTGTTGACGGCCAGAGCACTTCAGGCTGGAACATCTCCCAGGCTGTTGAAAAAATAAGGGGTCCAAAGGGAACACAAGTAGCTCTAGGGATTGTTAGAAAAGACGCGACAAAGAAAATTGACTTAAAAATAACCAGAGACATCATCAACGTTAAAAGTGTTGCTATGGAGGTAAGAACTGCCAATTGTAATGACAAGGAATGTAAGATTACTCCCAAAGCCGAAACTTGTAAGGGGCAAGGATGTACCAGTTTTGTCTATATCAGGCTTTCCCAGTTTGGCGATAATACCAATCAGGAATGGCTTGGTCTTGTGGGAAGTATTTCCTCCAAGGTTAAAAATGACAAAAATATCAAGGGAATAGTGTTTGATCTTCGTAACAACCCAGGAGGATATTTAACAGATGCAGCCTTTATTGCTTCTGAATTTTTGGATAAAGGAAAAGCAGTAGTATCCCAGGATAACGGAATAACGGATAGATCAACGATGTATGCAACAAGAGAAGGTTTGTTTACGAAAGACAAAATAATTGTCCTAATCAACAAAGGAAGCGCTTCTGCCTCTGAAATAGTCGCAGGGGCTCTAAGAGACAATAAGAGAGCAACTCTGGTCGGTGAGACCTCATTTGGTAAAGGAACTATTCAGACGGCTGAAGATCTAGGTGACGGAGCAGGGCTTCATGTAACCATAGCAAAATGGCTTACTCCTCTTGGAACCTGGGTTAACGGCAAAGGGTTGACCCCAGACGTTGAAGTACAATTAGATGCAAAAGATCCCTCAAGGGATACCCAACTTGAAAAAGGTATACAAGAACTGCTAGAATAGGGCCTCAATAAAAATAAAACGCAATTTAGTTCTATTTTTAGAAAGGAAAGAGATATGCCAACACCAGAGGTAAACAGGGGATCAAACTCAAGGGGACGCTCAACTGAACATGGTAGAACTGAGCTGGTAAACCAAATGTCTTTGCAGTATAAAGTCAGACTGCTTTCAGGACAATTTGATAGCGGAATTCCCTTGGATCGAGTAGCAGCAAGAGACGGAATAAGGCGAAATAATCCAACAGAGACATACCAACGAATACATGAGAAATGGGGAGAAACAAGGCAAGCTGAATGGGCGGGAGATAGAAGAAGAGATTTCTCCGAAAGACTTACTGCTTGGGCAGGCAGCAGGGCAAGAGACTTAAAAGATCTTATAGATTCAACCAGTCCTGATGATAGCAATTTTTTCGATGGCCTGGCAACAATTAAATTTACAGGAGATCCTCAAAGTACAACCCAAGAAGATATTGCAAGTTATTTTGCTGGAACCTTTTTCCCTGAGTTTGCGGTAAACTCTGACAGAAACGTAGAAGCTGATAAAAGCGTTGGCCATTTAGTAGATACTTTTTATCAAGTTGCAGGACCTGATGCAGATGGAAAAATTACCCAAGCAGGAGCAGATAAGGTAATGGATCAAGTCCAGGCTCTTTATCGGGTATTAAGGCCAATTTTTAAAGAAGAAAATTATCTAAAATTTGAGGATGTTTTACAGGCACGTTTACATGCAGGATCCGGAAGGCTTAATGAGGCTAATATAAAAAACGGAGATCCGTCGCAAAAAATGAAACAAGACCTTGGATATTTTGCACCTCAAACACTGTGGGAGGAAAGACCAAGGCCGACAGTTGCGGTAGGACGGGCTGTCAGACTTGCTGAAGCAGCCGCCGTCGCAGAGCCAACTGGACCTGCAGAAGTCGCCGCAGCGGCAGAGGTTGAGGAAGGTATTGTAGCAGTAGAGACAAACCCAGAAAATTTATTTGTAGATATAATTAAGGGTGTTGATCAAGCAAATGATGAAGCTAGTAGCGAGACAACATTAGATCTTCCGGCAGATTCTTTGCTTTCAGGCCAGGGACGTTTGCTTTCAAGGCCTGAGGGATTTATTCAGATAAAAGTAGTTGATTCAGGTGCGCTTGAGGTCGATGAAGACAATAACATTGTAAGAACAAGACAAGCCTTACTGGATATTACCAAAGAAGGAGTGACAAGAGGGGGTATTAGGCTTGACGTTTTATTACAACAAGAAGCAGAGGGTGCACGGATACGAGGTGAGAATATTGAGGAAGATTCAACCCATCCTGACTGGAACAGGCAATTAGTTGAGGAAGTTTTTGCTACGGTTATGCCCTCATTTAGACAAAGACTTAATCAAGACATTGTTCACATTGATCCACACTGGAGAGCAGCCAGAGTTGATCTTAACAGAGGAAGATTCAGGATAGGGTTTATTAAAGAAGATGTGGCACAAGTTCCTCCCTTGCCTTTAGAGAATGACGTTTTTCCAGGACCGGATGATGTCCCAGCAGGAACCTCTTAAACTCTTTTTCAGCTGTGGTATAATATTCTGACTTCATGAAAAAACTTGGAATACTTTTAATCCTTCTCATTTTTGTCCTGTTTATCTGGGTTGTATTTACAAGTACTTTCCCCAAATTTCTTTCCAGTCTAAATATTCCCCAGTCTCCAATATCAAAAGAAAGCGTAAAAGTGGTAAAAGAAGAGTCCGTTGTTATAGACGTTGTCAAAAACGTCGGTCAGTCCGTTGTTACGGTTGTTAGGATTGCTCCAGCTTCAACTAGAAACACTATCGGGTTTGGTCCATTCGGATTCTTCGAAGTACCCCAAGAAAATCAGGAAGATCAGGTATCAAGTATAGGATCAGGTTTTATCTTAACCAGTGATGGACTCGTTGCCACAAACAAACACGTCGTCTCAGATACGGGTGTTAAATATCAGGTTGTGACAAGCGATAATAAGACATACGACGTTGAAAAAGTATCAAAAGATCCGCTTAATGACATAGCACTTCTTAAAATAAATCCTAATCAAAACCCAGATAAGAAGCTGGCAAGCGTAACGCTTGGCAATTCACAAAGTCTACAGGTTGGCCAGTTTGTAATAGCCATTGGAACTGCACTTGGTGAGTTTAGAAATACTGTTACAACCGGAGTAATCTCCGGACTTGGCAGGGGAATAACAGCCGGAAGCGCTTTTGAAGGCTTTGTTGAAAAACTTGATAACGTCATCCAAACAGACGCGGCAATTAACCCTGGCAACAGCGGAGGACCTTTGGTAAACTCCCAAGGAGAAGTAATCGGGATCAATACGGCAGTATCCCAGTCTGGTCAAAACATCGGTTTTGCTCTGCCCATAAATGTTCTAAAAGAAGCCTTATCTAATTTTAACCAAAACGGACAGTTTAACAGACCGTATCTTGGCGTATCTTACGTTATGCTTTCAAAACAAGAGGCTGACCTAAATGATCTAGTCGAGGGAGCATATATCCAAAGCGTAGTGAAAGGCTCTCCGGCTGATCTTTCAGGTTTACAACCGGGAGACGTAATAACAAGTTTTGACAAAAAGAAAGTAGTAATAGGAGCAAGTGAGCTATCAAGTTTAATTGCCTCTAAAAAAGTAGGGGAAAAGACAGATATAATAGTAGTCAGGGAGCAAAAACAGGTTACGCTTTCGGCAACTATTGGTTCCGCTCCAAGTGAGTAAAAGACAATATATGTTTGTAATACAACAAAATATCTCCCTTAAGGACTACAGTAATTTTAAAATCGGCGGAAAAGCAAGATATTTTTTGGAAGTAAAAAGCGTAAACGATATCCTAGAAGGAGTTAGAAAGTGGAGAGAAACCGATATTGAAAGCAATTTTCAAAGAAAATATTTTGTTTTAGGAGGAGGAACTAATGTTTTATTTAATGACGCAGGCTTTGACGGTTTGGTTATCAAAAATTCCATAGACGAGATTAGAATGGAAGAGGATCTTTTGGTTGTTGGAGCTGGGGTTTTAATGTCAAAGTTATTGGACTACTGTGTAGAAAATAGTCTTTCCGGTCTTGAGTGGGCGGGAGGCCTTCCGGGTACCGTCGGAGGAGCGGTCAGAGGCAATGCGGGAGCATACAGGGGAGAAACAAAGGACAAAATCGTAGAAGTTGACAGCGTAAACCTCGATACCTTGGAACAGAAAACAAGAACTTATGATCAGTGCCAATTTGACTACAGAACTAGTATTTTTAAAACTACGGCCGCAAACGAAGTCATTACTTATATAAAATTCAAATTAACCAAAGGTAAAAAGGAAGAAATAGAAAGTTTAATAGAAGACAAAAAGACAAAAAGAAAGTTAAGGCATCCTTTAGAGTATCCCAATGTAGGAAGTATATTCAAAAATGTTCCCATAGGAAAGTTTACCAAAGAACAGATAAAACAATTGTCTCAATATGTTAAAGACGATCCTTTTGCGGTTATTCCAACCGCAAAAATTAACTTCTTAGCAGGCCTTTCGGGTAAAAGGGTAGGGGACGCCAAGCTTTCAGAGAAGCACACCAATTTTATAGTCAACCTTGGCAATGCCAAAGCAGAAGATGTCAAAAAGTTAATTGAAATAATTATAAAAGTAGTTAGGGAAAAGTTTGGAATAGAACTGGAACCCGAAGTAATGTTTGTTGATTAGACCTTTTTATAGCCTGAAAAATAATCCTGTCTGATATTTTCTTCTTTAACTTTCAGTAATTTCAAAATATCAGAAATTTCATCCACCATCGGATCAGGACCCGATACATAAAAAATATGTCTTTTGTTTTTTGTAAATCTTCCCAAAGTCCTTTTGTCAATTTTTTTAGGAGATAAAAACCAATGAATTTTAAATTCTTTATGAATCTTGGCAGTCTCGTCCAAGCCATTTTTAAAAAGGAAGGATTTTGTTTTGTTTGCATATAGAAGAGTAATATTGATAGGCTTTTTCTCAAAACTAAGCTGTCTTATTATCGAGACAAAAGGTGTAATTCCTATTCCTCCGGCTATAAAGATAAGTCTTTTTTTTGGATTTTCGATGACAAAATCTCCATCCGGCCCTTTTGCTTCAATTGTGTCTCCGATTTGCAAATTGTCTAAAGATTTCTTAAAAGAACTGGCGGATTTAAAGATCCTGGTTGTAATCGTAATGTTTTTTTCAAACGGGGAAGAGGAGATGGTGAAAAATCTCATTTTTCCCCTTAAATCATCATTTTTATGCGAAAGCGAATAGATAAGGTACTGACCTGCACTCCATTTGATGGGTCTTTGAGGCTTAAAAGTAAACGATTTAATGTTGGAAACGAGTCTTTTTTTGGAAATTAACTTTAATTTCATTTTACAAATATATCAAAGCTTGTTATAAATAAATAGTGGAGAATATTTTCTTTGATTTAACTGTTATTATCTGCCTTGCTGCCCTTTTTTCAATAATTTTTAGGCTTTTAAAACAACCTGCAATACTGGCATATATCCTAACTGGAATAATTATTGCTCCATTCCACTTCTTTGACGCTTCCAATCAGCCTTTGCTTTTAGCTTTGTCCCAGGTAGGAATTACGCTCCTTTTGTTTATGGTAGGGCTTGAAATACGAATTACAGAGCTTATGTCTATGGGGAAGATGCTTTTGCTTTCGTCTGCCTGGCAAATATCTCTTTCGTTTATCCTTGGCTTTTTAATTTCAGCTACTTTAGGTTTTGACCGCCTTTCTTCATTTTATATAGCAACTGCGATAACTTTTTCAAGCACAATCATTGTCGTAAAGCTTTTGTCGGATCAGCACGAGCTCCATAGTCTTCACGGTAAATTCTCCTTAGGAATACTTCTTTCCCAAGACGTTGTAGCCATTGTCTTTTTAATGTTTCTTACGGCAGCCGCAAGGGAAAGTCCGTTTTTGGGACCGGTTGGAAATTTTGTTTCGGTTTTGATTAAAGGAGTATTAATAATTGCCGCAATTGCGTTTTTGTCCAAAAATATCTTTCCAAAGCTTTTTGAAAGAATTGCCAGAAGCTCGGAAACTCTTTTTTTAGCAAGTCTTGGATGGGTATTTGGACTGGCAGCGTTTGTTTCTTCCAAGTTTATCGGTTTTTCAATTGAAATAGGGGGATTTTTGGCAGGCGTTGCTCTTGCAAATTCTTTGGTAAATTATCAAATTATTGCCAAAGCAAAGATTTTAAGAGATTTTTTCATAGTTATCTTTTTTGTACTCCTTGGAATTCAGATGTCGTTTGCAAACATTGCAGAGATCTTTGTCCCCGCAATTATTCTTTCCCTGTTTGTTTTAATTGCAAAACCGTTTATCGTAATGGTAATTTTAGGGCTTTTAGGATACAAAAAAAGAACGTCTTTTTTAACAGGAGTTTCACTTTCCCAAATTTCAGAATTCTCCTTAATTTTAGCCTTTTTAGGTTTAAGCTTAGGCCATATTGATCAAAAAACAGTTTCACTTATAACTATGGTCGGTCTTATCACTTTTGCAGTTTCTACATATATGATCACACACTGGAAAACTCTTTATAGAAAATTTGAAAAGACACTTTCCTTTTTAGAAAAGAAAGATTCACAAAATGAAAAAACACTGGATGAGAGTTCGCTTGAGAGCTTGGATGATCACGTTGTCGTAATCGGCGGAGATCAAATGGGGGCAAGCGTAATAGAGGCGTTAGAAGATCAAAAAGTCGATATAGTTCTGGTTGATTTTGATCCAACCATTGTTAAAAAGTATGAAAAAAAAGAGGTTGGGCAAAGGGTATTTTGGCTCTTTGGAGATATTTCGGATTTGGATATCCAGCAAAGAGCAAAACTTGATAATGCCCGGATGGTTATTTCTACAATTCCCGATATTGAAGACAATTTACTTTTACTTAAAGAATTAAGGCATGAAAATAGACGTGCAAAAATTGTCATGATGGCAATTGAGGGAAAGGAAGCAAGAACGCTTTATAGGGAAGGCGCGGATTATGTAGTCTTGCCTCATCTGGCAGGGGGCAGACAGATTGCAAAACTGATAGAAGAAAATGCGCTATCAAAGCTTGAAAAATTAAAGGATAAAGACAAAAAGTACTTAAAGTAATCTATTGAGATTATGAGAGATTAACTTCGTTTTCCTCAAGTCCTTTCATAGCAGAAGTCACCTTATCCAAGTCTCCTTCCATAATAACTTCGAGATTTGAAAAATTTTTGTTAATCCTGTGATCCGTTAGTCTGTCCTGGGGAAAGTTATATGTTCTAATCTTTTCGCTTCTCATACCTCTTCCAACCTGGGTTGCTTTAAGCCCTGCTATTTCTCCATGTTTCCTTTCAACTTCTTGTTCCCAAAGTTTGGCACGTAGCATTTCCAAAGCGATTTCTCTGTTTTGAGCCTGGAATCTTTGCGTCTGGCAGGTAACTATAATGCCTGTAGGTTTATGTTTTAGTCTCACTGCTGTTGATACCTTATTAACATTTTGCCCTCCGTGTCCACCACTTCTGAAAGCCTCAAATTCAACGTCGTCCGGGTTTACATGTAGGTCAATATCTTCAAGCTCGGGAAGAACTGAAACTGTGGCTGTAGAGGTATGGACTCTGCCTCTTTTTTCGGTTGTTGGAATTCTTTGAACCCTATGGACGCCAGCCTCAAATTTAAAGAGTTCAAAAGCGCCTTTGCCCGATACTTTAATAATATCGTCGTCTAAAGCCTCCACCTTAAACCCTTTGGTTTGGGAATATCTTGAATACATTCTCAAAAGTTCCTGACCCCAGTTGGTTGCTTCATCTCCGCCTGCAGCACCACTTGCCTGGATAATAACGTTTCTTTCATTTAAATCTTCACTAGAAGTTTCTTTACTGTTTGCCTCAAAGGTAGCCAAAATGTCCTGCTTCTGTTTTTCAAGACTTTCTATCTCTTCCTGGGCAAGTATTGACAATGAAGGATCATTTAAAAGAATCTTTGTTTCTTCAATTTTTCTGTCAATTTGGGCAATTTGTACTTGTCTGTAATCTTCCATTGTCAGAAGGTTTATCTATTGAACTTCTAAAAGCATTTCTCGAAGAGTCTTGGGGGAATTGTCTTTTTTAGCTTCTTTTTTTGCCTTCTTGGTTACATGAAGACTTGCTACTTCCTGTTTTTTCTGGAATTTCTGAATTCTTGAAGCACTGTCAACAAATCTTTGCTCACCTGTATAGAAGGGGTGGCATTTGCTACAGAGTTCCACATGAATAACTTCAACAGTTGAACCTGTCGTAAACTTATTTCCGCATGCACAAATTACCTGCGCGTTCTCAAAATATTGTGGGTGAACTGCAGCTTTCATTAAATACAATTATACCTTAATTTGAGGGTATTTACAAGACAATTATTATAAAACCCACTCGGGTTACTATCCTATAGTTGACATATGTGGCAGATTTGATATAATCTTTTTTATGAAATTAACAGCTGAGACAAGTGCAGGCAGAAGCATTCCTCATCCGGCAATAGTTGCCAATGAGACCTATTTAATAAGATTAAATAGTTTATCGCATAGAACACCAGTAAACCCTGCATTAGAAGTAGAGCAGATGGTTCGTTCTGCTAGGTCAGGAGGACCGGTAGGCCCAACCACGGACGTATTTAAATACACAAGATAAATAATCTACTGTTTCTTCTTTAATGTCCTAATTTAACAGTTTATGCAAGGGGTGATAATGGATTCTTCCTTGGGCAATAAAGATTCCTACAAAGACCAAAAAGGCGCCAATTAAATAGGGGACAGTAATGTGTTCATGTAAGAGGTAATAGGCAACGACTATTGTCGCAACAGGATCAATATAACTAAAAATTCCAATTTCCGATGCCTTTATATATTTAATTCCGAAAGTGAAAAGAGAATGGGCGATAACGGTCGCAACAACAACGGAAAACAGTAGTCCTAAAATAATCTCGTTGTTTAATTTGCTTATCCACTGCGTTTGATTTAGGTCTGTCATAAAAAAGGGAATCATAGGTAAAGAACCAATTATGAAAGACCAGAAGGCAATGCTCATCGGGTTATATTTGGGAAGAATCTTCTTAAGTAAAAGTGCATGGATTACTGAAAAAAATGTTGCAAAAACCAAAAACAAATTGCCTGTAATTGAACCGTCTAAGCCCTCTTTTAAGACAGGTAGTAAGACAATTGTCATTACACCAAGAAAGCTGACCAATGTTCCCAGGACTACTTTTGTCTTTAGTTTTTCTTTAAGGTAGAAAAAACCTCCGATAATAAGAAAAATTGGACTTGCAGAAAGAATAATTGGTGCGTTAATACTAGAAGAAAGTTTTAACCCGAAATTTAAAAATGAAATTGTCAAGGTTATTCCAAGTATTGAAAGTAAAATCAAAGTTACCCCGTCTCTTAACTTAACCTTTAAATCCTTATAGACAAAGGGGAACAAAATTAAAGCGCCCAATAAAAACCGAAGTAGTACAAAGGTAAAGGGAGGAATAACTTCAAGAGTCAGCTTATAGATAGGAAACGCCGCTCCCCAAATAATATTGGCAAGAATTAAAAAAATAATTGCAAGTTTTGCTTTAGAGTTCATCGGGCAGACTGCCTAAAGTAACCGACTTTTGTTCTCCTGACTGCATGTTTTTTAAAATAAAGTCATCTTCGTTTACGATTAGAACAAAAGGAATTTGTTTTTTATCAGCATATTTTAACTGTTTTTCTAAAGTTGCATCTTCAAGAAAAATTTGTGTATTTAATCCTTTAGTTCTTAACTGATTTGCCGCCTCTAATGCTTTTTCTTCCAAATCAGAGGTTGAGAAGGCAATAAGAATGTTTTTGGAATTTAAATCTTTGGGAAATAAATCCAGAGTTTCCATTGCCTCCATTAGCCTATCAAATCCGAAAGCAAAACCAACGGCCGGAACATCAGATCCTTTAAATATACCTATTAAATTATCATATCTTCCGCCTCCCGCAATGGAACCTACGTCATATCCGTCAATTTCCACTTCAAATATTACACCAGTATAGTAATCAAGACCTCTTGCAAGAGTAGGCAAGAATTCTACTAACTTTTCATCAATCCCCATTTTGGAAAGAGCTGATAATATCTCTTGAATTTTAGGAGTTGGTTTTTGAGACTCAAGAGCTTCGATTAATGCTAATGCCTTTTGGTTATCTACCCCATTATCTACAAGTTCTTCAATGACTTTTTCTTTGCCGATTTTTTTAAGTTTATCTATCGTTCTTACAACAACTGGAATATCTTTATCTGTAATTCCGCGATCAGACAGATTTTCAAAAACTTTTCTGTCATTAACTAAGACCTTGAAATTTTTAAAACCTAACTTTTCAAGACTTTTGGCAAGTACAGCAATGACTTCGGCGTCTGAAAGGGGAGAGTATACACCAACGATGTCAATATCAACCTGCAAAAATTCCCTATATCTTCCTTTTTGTGTATTTTCAGCCCTATATACATTTTGCATCTGATACCTTTTAAAGGGGAGGGGAAGGGCGTTTTGGTATTGGGCTACCACTCTTGCCAAAGGAACTGTTTGGTCGTATTTTAAGGCTACCTTTCTTCCTCCGTTATCCGTAAACTTATACATTAATTTATCTCCTTCAGCCCCGTATTTGCCGGTTAATATTTCTTCGTATTCCAAGGCAGGGGTTTCCAAAGGCTCAAAGCCATAGGAGATAAACACTTTTCTCAAAGTGTCTAAAACAAACTGCCTCTTTAAGGAAGAAGTAGGCAGAAAATCACGAAAACCTTTTAATGTTTGAACGTTTACCATATTTTTAATCATAACATTTTAGACAATATTATTGAAGCATCAAGTGCGGTTTGAATGGTCCTATCTACACTTAACTTTGCTTCATTGGTATAGATCTTTGATTTTGGAACATCAAAACGGAGCTTATTCAATATCATGTCCTTGAGTGGCTCTGGATTCGCATTTACCGCCAAAACAGCACCTGTTTTTATTCCTCTAAGTGTGCCGATTAAGAATAATGGCGCACATTCCATCTCAGAGCTTATTAATGGAAAATACCATTCTCTCATTCGTTTATTTAAATATATCTCTCCCCATTTTTTAAGATTTTGTGATTTTCCGTAAAAAGCGTCATGTGTTCTATTTATTCCTACGAAATAATTATACTTCAAATTCAAAGCAGCAACTTTTAGTGCCTGAACAACATCCACATCAGCAACTGCTGGGAACTCAGCTGGCATATATTCCCTAGTTGTTCCTTCTTCACGAATACTTGCCGTAGGGATTATAATCGATCCTACTTTAATCTCTTTTTTTAAAGATCCTCCACAAGTGCCTACTCTTATTATAATATTTGCACCCAAATTTATTGCTTCCTCGACAGCGATTGACGTAGATGGACTTCCAATTCCTGTAGATGTAACAGCAATTTTGACCCCTTTGTAAAATCCGACATATGTAATAAATTCTCTATAGCTTGATAATTTTTTACTATATGATAAAAATTTTTTAGCAATATATTCAGCTCTTGCTGGGTCTCCAGGCATTAAGACAATTCTTGAATACTGACTTTTTGTGCATTTAATATGATTTTGCATTAAATTTCACCTCTCAATTCTTGCAAGGTTGCATTAAATAAATTTGCATCTTTTATATATTTTTGTAGAAAGTTATTTTTAATGGCTTCATATTTTCTCGTAGATCTCACGAAGCATGAAAGGCTATTTATGGGGGGTTGCCTAACATAATTTCCTCGTACAACACTAGAGGCGAAAACGAAATCAACATCCTCAATTCCAGAAAGAAAACTATTTCTTGGTTCCACCATAATCCAAGTAGCAACCTTGCATTTAATTCCAGGATATCTACGTTTTAATTCCTTAGCTATTGTAGATGCAGTTTGTCCTGTTGCAACAACATCATCATAAATAATTGCTTCTTCCATTTGTGTAGGAAGAGTAGGGTAGTCAACGCTTAGATAAAAAGAACCTGGTCCTCGCATGATTCTTTGCGTTTGCAAAAAATACGTATTCTCATTTGATTGCATTCCTGAGATTTTAAACATTGCTCGCGCTCCTTCTCCGGGGAAAATTCTAGTTGTGTTGATTGTTGGTCGCTGCGAGTTTGTTAATAAATCTCCTAGATTGTTTGCTAGGGTAAATCCATCTACTACTTGAAGAGTAATACCAGAGGATGAGTTTAATAGTTTTGCTTTTTGGGTCAATTTTTCCAAAGGGCTTATGTCTTGAATAATTACGGCTCCATCAGCAATGCATGCTTGAGAAAAGGTGAGCGCAGGAAATCTAGCTCTAAGTTGTTCTGCCAAACCTGAGCTTGTACCAAGATCAGATAAATCTGGTCTTATTGTGGTAAAAGGAGTTTCTGATGAATCAAAAATTACACCCCTTTTTCTATTAATTTGCAAATATTTTGTAGAATATTCTTTTTTCATATTTTTCCACTAAAAAACCGCCTTTAGGCGGCTATGATTTATTAAAACTAGTTTTTAAGCTCAACAATCACATCCGCCACCAAGACGGAAATGATGATTTAACGATATTAAGCTAATTTCCATAAAAGGAATTTTCTCATAAACTTATTTAATTGTCAAATTACTTATTTTCAGAAGCTTCTTGGGGATTAATAAAATAGATTCCAAGCTGTTTTATTACAATAACGGCAATTGCCAAAAGAGGAACTACAAATACAGCTCCTATTGCGCCTGCAATTTTAAATCCAATTATGATTGAAAGAAAAACAATAATAGGATGAAGCTTAAATGCATTTCCCATAAGTTTGGGACCTAGTACGTTAAAAGCAACCTGTTGAATACCGACCAGTATGGCAAAGACCAAAACTGCTTCCAAAGGAGCATCGGGTCTTGTCACAAGTACAACAAAAGCAGGCGGAATTGCTCCTAAGAATTGTCCCAAAACAGGAATAACGGTTAGGATTCCAGCTATTAAAGAAGCTGAGGCAGCAAAGTTTACTCCCCAGGCTGTCATTACGATCCAGGTAGAAATTGCCGCAATTATTCCAAATATTATCTGAATTCTAAAAAATGAAGAAAAAGTTGTATCAATAACGACTTGGATAAACTTGAAATGCTTTCTAAAAGACATCGGCAAAAGACTATAGATCTCGTTATTTATTCTTTCTTTGTCTACTATTAAATAAAAAGAAAGAATTAACATTAAAATTGTGTCAATTACTATTGTTGCCAAAGAGGGCAGTAAAGTAATTAGAATATCCAAAGACCTTGCGATTGAATTATTCCAAGCTTGGGCAAAGGCAGGATAGGTAGATAGGAATTTGGGAACAACTTTTGAAAGAGACTGCAATTGTTCTATGACTATTGGGATAAAAAGAAAAATTCCGACTGCAAACAAAATCGCAAAGAACAAATAGATAATTAAAGCTGAAAACAATTTGGAAAGTTTGGTAACTTTGGACACAAAATTGACAAGAGGTTCCAAGACAAAACTTAAAAGCCAGGCTAGGACAAGCATGACTAAAATATCTGAGAAATTCGAAAGCACCTGCCAGAAGATTTGGAATAGATAGATAGAAACCGCTATGATCGAAAGAATAACGAGGATTCTAAAAGAAGTATATTGGTTTTTGAAATTCTCAATCACAAATTTATTATAGAACTATTTTGTAATTGGAACAAGCTTTCTTCCGCTGCCTGTTGAAGGAACAACTGTAGGCTGATTAGGGTTTAGGTTGATTTTGCTGTTTGCACTAATTTCGGGAAAGATTATTATTCTTGAAGCCAAAATCTTTGTTTTGTCATTTTTTTGGAAAAAGCCTACTACAATAATCGGCTGAGTCTCTTTAATTTTAGAAAACCCTGATTTAGTCAGTTCTCCGTTGGTAAAAGAGTAGGTTTTGGTAATACTTTCAACATCAATACTGTTTTTTGCACCGTTTTCTTTGGCAACAGTAATAATAAAGTTTTCGGCATCAATTGAGTAAACTGCTCCGTAGATAAAGTTGGGGAG
This sequence comes from Candidatus Levyibacteriota bacterium, assembly GCA_016199085.1. Taxonomy (GTDB): domain Bacteria; phylum Patescibacteriota; class Microgenomatia; order Levybacterales; family UBA12049; genus JACQHJ01. The sequence goes on from JACQHJ010000002.1 coordinate 94,419, forward strand.
CTGGCTTTCTTCTTCGACGACTCTTGCCTGAAGCCTTTGAGACTGTTTATTATAAAGTCCTACCACTCCTAAATACATTCCTTTTTCAATGTCTGAAATTCCAAACGAATCATTTTCCTCTGAAGAAAACTTTGTTAATTCGTCTACGTCAATAAATCTCGTATTTCCGCTTGTTGTTTTTAGGGTAATTTGAGTATCTGATGCATCTGCTACTTCTCCATAAACTCCACGTTTTTCAACAAGATTTAATTGCGCAACCTTTGAAGCAATTTTGCTTTTTAACTGGTCAATCTGGTCGGATAGATCAATGGGAGTTGGAGTTTTTGTCGGGCTTTGCGCAAAAGAGCCAGCCGCTAAAAACTGTATTAAAAAAATTGATGAAATGATAAGTAATATTTTTCTCATAAATTAAAAATCCTCTGTTGTATAAGAAACGACTCTTTCCTCTGTTAGTATTTCTCCGTTTGGCAAAATTGCCTGAATTTTAATATAGTTTGGACCGTCGTCAATTGTAATAGTCGTTGTAAAATCTCCCTGCAAAGATGGTTTGACAACCTCCTGTCCCCCTACGGTTAAGATTACAATCGTTGCCTCCGTGTTTGTTTTTCCAGAAACTTTAACTGTTTTTCGATCGGAAAGACTTTCATCTTTTGGCTCGTTTACTTTTAGAAAAATTGTTGGACCAGATTGTGGAGTAGGCGTTATATTAACTGCAGCTTCTTTAACCTGTGTTCCTGTATCTTTAGTAGACTGATAAAAAAAGAATGCTCCTGCTGCTACGACAAGACCAATGAAAACCATGATAAATGAAAGCACTACTCTTTCTTGTTTCATAACGGTAACCCATAATACGAAAAAAGATTTGTCTTGTCAAGGAATTTTAACTGTGATAGGATAATTTGACAATGGATATCGCAGTACTAAGCAAAGACAGTTTGAAAATAAAAATAAAAAAAACCTCCCTTATTGTTGATCCAAAACCACAAATGCCAAAAACAGAAGCAGACGCTATAATTTCTCTTGAAGAAGAAGCAGACGTTTCTCGCGTAAATGACTTTCGGGTTTTGATTAATGAGGCAGGGGAGTATGAAGTGGGAGGATTAAAGATATCCTCCTTTAGAGTGGAAAAAGAATTGGTTTTCTCTTTTAGTAGCGAAGGCGTAGATATTCTCCTTGCAAAGGCAAGCGGATTATCCAAAGTTCCATCGGACAAGTTACAAGATTATGGCGTTGTAATCGTAAACGTAGACGTAAGTATCCCTCAAAACGCAATCACCTCAATGGAACCAAGAGCAGTTGTTTTATACGGAGAGCATGCTAGGGAAGGAGCAAAAGCATTGGGAAGTCAGGCAGCTAAGTCTTCAAAAGTCAGTATTTCTGAAAATAGTCTTCCTGAAGAGACAGAGATTTACCTTCTGAGCTAATTTTACATCTTGTAAACTTAACAAATTTCTATTAAAGTTCTTATACAAATATGGCAAGCTTAAAATCACCCCCTCATAACAGTCAGGCAGAGCAAAGCGTACTGGGCGCAATTTTAATTGATAAAGACGCAATAGGACTTATCTCCGAGGTTATACACCCAGATGATTTTTACGATGATTTAAACGCAGTATTATTTGACGCAATGCTTTCGCTTTTTGAGGAAAGAAAACCGATAGATATTTTAACTTTAACCCAGAAACTTAAGAAAATAAAAAACGGAGACAAGGTTGATTCAAACTATATCTCGGATCTGGTAAACGTAGTTCCGACAGCCGCCAACATCGAAGAATACGCAAGTATCATAAAAGAAGCTTCAACCAAAAGAAATCTGATTTCGGCCGGAACCAATATTGCAGAGAACGCATTTAAGGAAGACGCCCAGGTTGAAGAGCTTTTAGATAAGGCAGAAAGCAGTATCTTTGCAATTTCAACGGGGCACAATACAAAGGGATTTCTTCCGATCAAAGAAAGTCTTGCCGAAAGCTTTGACAGAATAGATGAACTTCATAAAAAAGGAGCGGGTTTCAGGGGTATTCAGACGGGTTTTCCCGATTTGGATAACATATTGTCTGGAATGCAGGATTCAAATCTTTTGATACTTGCTGCTCGTCCGGGACAGGGAAAAACAGCCATGGTCGTAAACATTGCGCAAAATGTTGCTGTTAACCAGAAAATTCCCGTTGGTATTTTCTCTTTGGAAATGAGCCAGGAAGAGCTGGTAGACAGGCTTTTAGTAGGACAGGCCGACGTTGATGCATGGAGATTAAAAACAGGAAAACTGGTTGAAGCGGATTTTACCAAACTTTCAACAGCCATGGGAGAACTGGCCGATGCCCCCATTTTTATTGATGATACTCCTGGTATTTCTGTTTCCGAAATGAGAACTAAAGCAAGAAGACTTCAGCTAGAGCAGGGGATTAAACTCTTAATAGTTGATTATCTCCAGCTTGCAGATCCTGGCAGAAGATACGACAGCAGGGTTCAGGAAGTTTCAATTGTTTCCCAAGGACTTAAAAACCTAGCAAGAGAATTAAAAATTCCACTTTTGGCAGTTTCTCAGCTCTCCCGTGCGGTAGAACATAGAGGAGAGAGAAGACCACAGCTTGCGGATCTTCGCGAATCGGGATCAATAGAACAAGATAGTGACGTTGTCATGTTTTTATATAGAACAGATGCGGAAGCAGTGGGTAGCGTAATTCCGACAAAACTTTCAATTGCCAAACATAGAAACGGACCGATGGGAGAAATAGATTTACTTTTCAAAGGAGATAGGATAAGATTTTATAGTATGGATAAAAAAAGAGAAGGAGGTGAATGAGAATAATGGACGGACAACCAACAGACCCAAATATGCCAGGAGCAGGACAGCCTGTTGTACCACCAGTACAAACACCTGTTGAGCCTAATGTTCCAGCAGAAGATGTGCCAGCAGTTCCACCAGCACCAGAGCCTCAAGCTCCGGGAGCAGGGGAACCAGCGCCAGAAGAACCGGTTTCAAACCCAAATCCTGGACAATGGACACCTCCAGCAGGGGGAGATCAAGGAAACGGAGCACCTGCAGCTTAGTAATCTTGTACTAGATTATAATCTTAAATTAAACTAACAGCCTGAAAATTGTTAGTTTAATTTTTTACTGCCCAGTTGCGGAACCTGAAGCCTGGGGATCTGCGTTTTTATATGTGAAATTTCTTGTTAAAGTTTGTTCTTTCTGGGCAACAGTACTTTGTACTCTTAATTCAAACTTGATGTTTCCGTCTGGAAAATTATAAAGACAGGGATTGTTGCTTGTAAACTCGGACCAGTTTCCGTTTCCTACTCTATATGACCAAACAACAGAACAGTAATTAGTGTCATCATATTTTATATTTACGCAAACTGGATTATTTGTTACGGTTTCGTTTTCTTTGGGAGAGGTTATCTCAATCGGTCCGATATCTTTTTTGCATACGCCGCTTGTAACAGAAGGGGACGTACTTGCATTGCTCTCTTGCGGAACGAGAATTATTTTCTCTCTCACGGTTGGTACAACGGAAGGGGAGGGGTTAGGCGCTTGTTTTGCGTTCTGCAGATTATTGTAATTTAAGATGATGACCGAGAGCAAAACAGGAATTGATAAGAGGGCTGTTATAAAGTCTAGATGATTTTTCCCGTGAGGTAGTTTTTTAATGCCTTGGATAAATCTATTAAATCTTCTTTTTGTAGGAATAAAATTCATGTCCATATTTATTATAACTAACTAAAGTGGGCGAAGAGAGATTCGAACTCTCATGATCTTTAGGATCACACGCTCTTGAGGCGTGCGTGTCTACCATTCCACCACTCGCCCTTTTATGGCCCAAAATCTTTGATTTTTGAGCTTATATATTATATACTTTCACTTATGACACTTCAACAAATTTACGATTTAGGCCTTGCTATGGCCACAAAAGCAGATCCAAGGGGAGAGAGGGAAGTCAAGGCTTATATGGATAGGCTTAAAAAAGACTACGAAGCAATGCCTTCTAAAAAGAAAAAGCTGTTTGACAATGAATCTTTAAACAATCCCTACTCTGATTCAAGAATTTTATTTGGCGATCCAAAGTTACAAGTAAAAAAGGTATTAGTTGGGATAGACGCCGATGCTTCAGAAATTCTTTTGGCAGATAGGCTTAATCAAAAGAATGAAAAAATTGATCTGGTTATTTCTCATCATCCATCAGGCCACGCCTTAGCAGGACTTTACGAAGTAATGGACATTCAAATCGAGATGTTTGGTATTGCAGGAGTTCCTATTAATGTTTCCCATGCTTTAATGCAGGAGAGAAAAGGAGAAGTACATAGAAAAATCTCTCCGCTTAATCATAATCAGACAATTGATATGGCAAGGCTTTTGAAAATTCCGCTTATTTCCCAGCATACTGTTTGGGATAACATTGGAAACAAATTCATGCAAGACTATCTTGCCAAAAAAACTTTTCATACAGCGGGAGATGTTTTAGATTATGTCAACGAAATTCCTGAATTTACGGAAAGCACAAGAGGAAAAGCAGGCCCTTTTATAGCAGCAGGGTCTGGCTCCAATAGAGCCGGAAAGATTGCAGTTGGTTTTACAGGTGGAACATCTCCCTCAAAAGAACTCTATGCAGAACTTGCAAAAGCAGGCGTTGGGACATTAGTTGAAATGCACGTTCCTGAAGATGCATTAACGGAGCTAAAGAAACTGCATATAAATGTAATCGACTGCGGACATATGGCTGCAGACTCAATCGGAGCAAATATTTTCCTGGACAGCTTAGAAAAAAGAGGAATTGAGATCATTCCCTGTTCGGGACTTATCAGGGTAAGGAGGGCAAAATGATTTCAGTAACAGATTTAAGGGCCGGAACAATTTATGAAGAAAACGGAAACCTTTTGCAAGTTTTGTCTTATGAACATATTAAGATGGGGCGGGGAAGCGCAAACATAAAAGTTAAAGTTAAAAACGTCAGAAGCGGATCAACTACGGAAAAAAGCTTTATAAACGGAGCAAAAGTAAACGACGTGCAGGTTTTTAAAAAAGATCTCCAGTATCTTTATAAAGACTTAGAAAACGTATATTTTATGAATCCTACGACATTTGAGCAAGTTGCCGTTTCCTTAAAAACAGTTGGAAATGATGTCTATTATCTTAAAGAAGGGGAGAGTAGTAATATAAGTTTCCTAGGCGATGAAGCATTATCCGTTAACCTCCCCCCTAAAATGGTTTTTACGGTTTTAGAAACAGCTCCGGGTGTTAAGGGCAACAGCGCCACAAATGTTTTCAAAGATGCTACACTAGAAAATGGGCAAATCGTAAAAGTTCCCTTGTTTATTAAAATAGGCGATAAGGTAAAAGTAGATACAAGAACAGGAGCTTACAGCGAAAAAGCTCAATAATATGAGCGAAAATCACATTTTAAAAACTCTTCAAATCAAGCCCTTTTTGTATCTTATTTTATCTGAATTCTTCTCTCAAATCTCCATGAACGTCTTCAACTTTATTCTACTTATCATTGTCTTTTCCATCGCAAGATCAAACTCGGCAGTCTCAGGTGTTGTTATTGCTTTTACTTTTCCGACAATTATTTTTGGAATACTTGCCGGAGTATTGGTAGATAAGTGGAATAAGAAAAAGGTTTTGTTTTTGACAAACCTTTTAAGAGCACTTATGGTTTTGCCGCTATTTTTATTACACGGCAATTTATTCTTCATCTATGCCGTAACATTCGGAGTTTCTATAGTGACGCAGTTTTTTATTCCCGCAGAAACTCCGATGATTCCTGTTTTGGTAAAAAGAAAATATCTTTTGTCTGCAAATGCAATTTTTGGAGTGGTAATGTATTCCTCAATATTCTTAGCCTATGCACTTTCAGGTCCTATTTTGTATTTATTCGGTAAGCAAAATGTTTTTGTCTTTCTAGCATTGTTTTTCTTAATCGCCGCTTTTTTTGCATTTGTAATCAAAGTAAAAAAGAAAGAAGCGATAAGCCCAACACTACCAGTTGAAAGTATAGGTCTTTCTTTTTCTTCCGAGATTAGAACCCTTGTTGCTCTTGTGTCAAAAACAAAAACTCTTTATCACGCGCTTTTCTCATTAACGCTTGCCCAAATCCTAATTTATGTCCTGGCTGTAATTGGACCGGGTTATGCCCAAAGCATTCTAAAAATTCCTATTGAAAGCTTTCCGTTTTTGTTTGTAACACCGGCGGTGATAGGAATGAGTTTAGCTGCCTTAATTTTGGGAAGTATACTTTACAAAAAATCCAAGACCTATCTAACCAAACTCGGTCTTTTAATTTTGGGAATTGCGATTTTACTTTTACCCTACGGAGATAAACTAACGTCAAGAGACATTGTCCAATTTTTAAATCTTTACCTTCCGATGTTTTTGCAGATAAACGTTTTGCATATTATGATTTTCTTGGCTTTTATAATTGGATTTGCAACGGCTTTTGTTTTTGTTCCGGCAAATACAATTTTACAGGAAGAAACATCTGACGAGAGTAGGGGAAAGATTTACGGATTATTAAACTCCTTGGTGGGGGTTTTGTCTTTTGTTCCGGTTGTTGCCGTAGGAGGACTTGCTGATATAATCGGAGTAAAAGCTGTCATAAGCGCAATAGGGCTTATTGTTTTGGTCATTGCGGGTATCAGGATTTTTATAACGGATAGAAAATAAAATGTATCTTTTACTAATCATACAAGTTGTTTGTTTTTTAATATTTTTATACAACCTTTATTATTTTTCCCATGAGGATTTCGTAATCGTAAGAAGAGATATTCAGATGGAGAGAATATTTAACATCGCCTTTTTAGCAGGATTTATGTTCTTGTTTTTCTCCAGGCTTTTTTACGTAATCTTTAATCCAACACCTAAGTTTTTAAGCATTATTGGTTTTATTGCCTATCCTTATTTTCCGGGTTTTTCATTAATCGGCGGAATGGCGGCAACAGCACTTTTCTTAGGCTTGTATTTTAGGGCAAAAAAACTTCCGATAGGAAAAATGCTTGATCTGTTTACGATTTCTTTCTTGGGAGTTTTACCGCTTGGTTTTTTGGCAATATTTGCTAAAGATCTGGGAAAGACTGATTTAATTTTTAATATCCTGCTTGCTTCATCTTTTTTATTGGTCGTTGTTTTTAGAAAAATAATTTTTAAGTTTGCCGAAATAGGGGAGATCAAAGACGGCAGTTGCACATTAATTTTCCTTGCAATATTTTCTCTGATTTATTTTTTAAGCAAGCTTTTCGTAAATTTGGGAAATTTTTCATTCTTTGAGACCGAGAATATTGTTTTGTTTATTACTATTTTTTCCTCAATAGTCTTACTTATAAACCACGAGATAATGGACAAATTCCTGGAGAAAAAATGACACCAATTAAAATAATTTTTGAAGACGATGATATTCTGGTTTTGGATAAACCCGCAGGTATCACGGTAAACAGATCAAATACGACTACCCATGAACAAACAGTTCAGGATTTTATAGAAAAAAGATATAAAAGCTTTAGTCAAAAACAAAACGAGACTGAGGATTTTTATTTAAGAGCAGGAATTGTTCATAGGATTGATAAGGAAACTTCGGGAATTTTACTTGTAGCCAAAAACATTGATTCATTTAAAAATCTGCAAGCACAGTTTAAAGAAAGAAAAGTAAATAAAGTCTACATTGCGCTTGTTCATGGACATGTAATTCCAAATGAGGGAGAAATCTCTGTTCCCGTAGGAAGGCTACCCTGGAATAGGGAAAGATTCGGAGTTTTGGCAGGGGGGAGGCAGGCTCAGACTTTTTATAAGACGCTTTTGGAATTAGACTTACCCTTTACTCTTTTGGAACTTTCTCCAAAAACCGGAAGAACACACCAGATAAGGGTTCATCTTAAATACATTAATCATCCTATTTTTGCAGACTATCTTTATGGCGGGAGAAAAACCGCAAGGGATGACAGAAAGATCTTACAAAGAGTTTTTCTGCATGCTTCTAAAATTAGCTTTTTTCATCCTAAAACAAATAAAGAAATTTCTTTTACCTCTCCGCTTCCTTACGAACTTACCCAAACTATAGAACGCTTAAAACATTGACATCCGTTTAGTTTTACCCCAAAATTATATGTGGAGGTGAATTTTATGGGCAGTTTCGGCGGATTTTATAAAGGAGATAAGAAAAAACAAAAAAAGGACGAAAAGGGAAAACCAAGCGTTACAAATCCCTTTATTGTTCCTATGCCTGAGATTATCTCCAAAAAGAAAAAAGACTATTAATATATTTTTATGACCCACACAAAAAAAGACAAGCCAGAAAATTTTCGGTTAGCCATTCTTTTTATTGCCGTGGTTTTGTTTTTTGCGTTTGTTTCTTTTTCCTTCAAAATATTTTTTCTTGTAAAAGAAAGCACATTTGATCCAAATAATAATTTTAATGTAGAAATTGTAGAAGGAGGGGAGAGAGACGTAGTTTCTTTTTCACCCAAAGACAAAACAATATCCGTTTTGCAGATTGGCCCAAAAATAAACACACAAAATTTATCGCTCTTCCTAAGCATTCCAATTGACGCAAAAATCTCAACCGATGACAATAGCTTTGATCCCAATCACATTACTTCATTTTTTATTAAGTCGACATTTGCTTTCCATAAAAACTTTGTCCAACTAACAAGCCTTGATAGCTTAAGACTTGCTCTATTTGCCAGAACCGTTTCCGGTAGTTTTGTAAAGATTGAAACTATTAATGGACAAGAAACGGAGGATCTAAAAATTATATCCCAAAGTTTTAAAGATCCTGGAATTGAGGAAGAGGGTCTAAGTATTGAAGTTGTAAACGCAACTGATACTTTTGGTCTTGGATCAAGACTTGCAGCTCTTATCTCAAACATCGGCGGAAGCGTTATCCTAGTCAGCACCAAGGATGTTCAAAAAAAATCTGAAATAATTTACCAAAACGATGAAGGCTATACAGTTAAAAGACTAAGCAAATATTTAGAATTTCCTAAAGCAAAAACAAACAAAAGGGGAGTCGCAGATGTTACCATAATAATAGGCGAGGACAAAGTAGAAGGAGGTAAGTTTTAAGTGTTGATAGTAGCTTTGATTATCTTACTGATATCGTTTTTCTTGTCTCTTCGTTCCTTAAAACATTTAAATGAAAAACCGAAAGTTACGGATGTTAAAAAAAGCCTAGATAAGCACAGGGTAATTTTCAGAGGTCACTCTTCCAAGTAAGGTTCATTGTTTTCATCCTCATCGCCATCTTTATCGCCCCTTCTTGGAGCTTTGACTAAAAGCGCCGATTCGCTGTTTGACAAAAAGGAAGGTTGGTCTTTATATCTTTTTGCCCTTTTGATCTCTTTTATGAAAACACTTACCTTATGAGCACTTGCTGATTTTAAATAAGCTTCGTAGATTGCTCCTGCTTTTAAAAATTTGATCAGTCTTGTTGCAATATCATCGGGCAAAACTCCGACGTATTGATCTTGCTCCAAAACAAAAATCTTAAACCGTTTTATTGAAAGCGTTAATGACTGTCCGGTTCTTAGTCCCTCAACAACTTTTGCCTGGGCTATGTTAATTAGCTCAATGACTTTTGTTTTTCCAGGTTCTTCCAAAAACTTATTGTTTATATGGTAATTTCCGTTACTGGGCGCAAGTTTTAGGTTTTTGTCTTTTAGTCTTTTGAGGTTTCTTAAAGCGATGGAGTTAAGGGGGTCAATGTTGACAACCTTTTGGTAGGCTGACTTTGCCTCTCTTACCTTACCTAGTATGGTATAAGCCAGAGCAAGCCTATTTAAAGCATCTATATCTTCCGGGTTTTCCTTAATAAGACCTTTGTTTAATGTAATTGCCTGACTCCAGTTTCCTTGTAATGCGGTTTGAATGGCTTGGTTTTTAATAGACATTTTTTACGATAAAATCGATGAGAAATTTTAACCTACTTTTATTGCAAAAGTCAAGGGATAAACAGTATAATATCATCTTGGAGGAGACAATATTTATGAGTGGACATTCAAAGTGGGCACAAATCAAAAGGCAAAAGGGAGTAAACGACCAAAAACGCGGACAGACTTTTACCAAGCTTTCAAACGCAATAACAATTGCCGTTAAGCAGGGTGGGGCAGTAACGGATCCTAACCAGAATTTCAGGTTAAGGCTGGCGATAGAAGCGGCAAGAAACGTAAACATGCCAAAAGAAAATATCGAAAGAGCTATTAAAAGAGCAAGCGGCTCTGAGGTAGGGGATTTGTCAGAAGTTATCTATGAAGGCTTTGCACCGGGCGGCGCTTCGGTAATCATAGAAGCGGCAACTGATAATCATATGAGAACATCCTCTGAAATTAAAAGTATTTTTAACAAAAGCGGGGGATCGTTTGGCCAGCCGGGAAGTGTAGCTTATCAATTTAGACAGATCGGTAGAATTGTTGTTTTAAAAAATTCAAAGACATTTGAAGAAATTTTTGAAATCGCGGTAAACGCTGGAGCAGAGGACGTAGAAGAATTTGGAGACGAAGTCTTTATTTATACGGCAGTTGAGAACCTTGCCAAAGTAAAGGATAGTCTTTCTCAGGCAGGTCTTTTGGTAGCTGGGGCGGACATGGAAAGAGTGCCTATTGTTCCCATGGAGATTACCGAAGATGATAAGCTTAATAAGATACATGAATTTATAAGTGCTCTTGAGGCCTTAGACGACGTTCAAAAAGTCTACACCAATCTTTCCTAATTTATGAATTTTTTCAAACGACAAGAGGGGACTAAGAGCAAAAGTAAGCTTTTAAAAAGAATCCTACATTTCTTTACCAATAAAAGGCAGAAGTTTTTGCTTTCCGTAACTTTGTTATCTATCGGTCTTTTTATCGCTGAATACGTTTTAGGGAAGTCGGGAATTGTGATAGTTTTGGTTTTATCCTTTCTTACGTCATTTCTATTATATTTTTCCTTAAGAGAGGACTTAAAAGAAAACTTTACTCCTCAGGTTTTAATTTTGCCATTTTTCTATACTCTTGCGCTTGGGCTTTTCTACCTGTTGGTTCCTGCAAGGCTTCTTACCCGTTTTGGAATGACTTTTCTTTACGCATTGGGTCTTTACTCATTATTCTTAAGTGAGAACATTTTTACTGTTTCTGCAATCAGGACTATCCAGCTTTTATCGGGAGCGCGAACAGTTTCTTTGGTATTGACAATGCTCTCATACTTTTTCATCTCAAACGTCGTCTTTTCTTTGCATATAAACGTTTTTATAACCTTACTTTTAGTTTTCCTATATACATTTCCGATTGTCATGCATTCTGTCTGGACCTATGCCCAGGAAAGAAATCTTTTTTCCCAGGTCTTTTGGGTTTTGACGATAACGGTTTGTCTTGTAGAAGTGGCGGCATTCTTGTGGTTTAACTTAAGTACGCCGACTGTAATTGCGTTATTTTTAACAGCGATATTTTACGTAATCCTTGGCCTCACTCACGCTTGGTTTGAGAGAAGGCTTTTCAGGGGTGTAATTTTGGAATACTTCTGGGTTACGGTCATTGCTTTTATCTTCCTTACGCTATTTTCAAGCTGGTTTTAAAAAAATTTTTTAGGACTTAAGGTAGAGAAGAGGGAAGTGTCATAGGATTCGGGAAATTCAAGTGATATAGTCTGATATAGATAGGGCTTGATATAGTCCTATAATAAATATCCTATAATTATTTAATGTGGATAACTTACTATGTTTTCACACGGAATTTGAAGCTAAGCCTCGACTTTTCACGACTCTACAACCTCACTGCTCTCAATGCAGCCACGTATATGCGTATATCCATGCATAAATGAGGCTAGTTCTTACAATTCTGTAAAAAATACGAACGCCTCTTTCCCCGGGGAGAGACGCCAATAATAATATACTAAATTAATCATTTCTAGCCTCAAAATGAAACGATTAGATTGATTTTACAATCTAAATTAACATCTATTAAAAAGCGACGTGGGAAGAGAATGATAAGTAGTGCATCTTTTCCAAAATAATTCGTTGTAGGACTTTACAGGGAGCAGTGTCTACGAAGATCTCTATCTTTATGTTTATCTCTTTCTCCCTAGAAATGGTGGGATATAAAAAACAGTGTCTCAGCGGCAGTAGGAAAGCTAAAGTGATTATGTCGCACAATAATACTTTTACGACGTCACGCAGGCTGGACTTGTGGGAGAAGTGGTTCTTTTTGGATATATTTTTAATGACTTAATTATCATATTTATTACAACACTTACTCGTCTTCCTATTCTTACCCCTTGTTTTCCTCAAATATCGGATATTTTTATACTCCCCTACTATAGGGTTATTAACACGAAATTTATTGAGGCTAATTGAAGCTAAAATTTAAAACTATTGACATTCCCCGAGGCTGAAAGTGTATAATTAAACACATGGCGTCGGGAAAAGAACGGTTTCCAGATTATATTCCCAATCCTGAACCAGCAGTTGCTTACGCCTATGTGCTTGGCGACGAATTTATAAGGATTAACGAATTGCCGAGAAGACTTGCTATGCATACTAAGCAGTATCAAATTGCGACCTTAAGGGATGCAGTAGCGATTAAGGTCATTGCGGAGCAAATGGCTTCAGCAGACAGGGTAGCTGGTTGGGTCAATCCTAGAGGGATCTCTAGAAGAAGAATACTTGGTTTTCTTTCTAGGGTGTTACTTAACGTGGCCAATAGGAGAAAAACTAAGCTTGGTCGGGCTTACGAATCCTTGCTTAAATTACAAGGAGAAATCTCGCACGCTAGAACGCCAAATCAGCAGCAAAGCGCAGTAGTTATTCAGGATGCCGTATCAAATCTGTTTGCAAGAGTAAGGCAGAAAGACATTCATGTTTGGGAGCCTTTGAAGTTAGACGATGAGATAATTAAGCCTTGGGAAGAAGAATATAGGGAGAAGCTTTATTCAGTGGGTTCTTAGCTGTTTTTAGTTACTACGGAGGTTTTGTTTGCCTCTTCGGGTGTTGGGCTACCATCCGGACCGATAACCAATGTCGTCTGCTGTCCTTCTATATGCGTAATATCCATTTTATTTCTATTCTCTTCGATTGGAATATATCCCAATGTGCTGCCATTTATAGTAACTACCATTACCATTTCTCTTCCTTCTGGAACATTTTGAGGAGCCCAAGACTCATAATTTTCAACCAATATTGTCTGGGGACCATGGCTTAAGTCCACCTCTGTATTATTAACAGTATCTATTTCTTCTGGTAAGATTTCATCCGGTCGAAGACCTTGATTGGGCTCATGCCACTGTGTGCTTTTTAAAATTGGCGCGCCGCCTTCGCCGATTACGACCTCGACTTGGGTTCCCATATGTACTCGGTTTGCTTCGGGTGTTGGTGCAGACGTAGCTTTTTCAATTACTTGGGAAACTGCTACTGCAGTTGCTACTGTTGCTGTACCTACGGCAACGCTTTTAGCTATACCTTTTTTGTGTTCACCAATCCAAGCAAAGGCTCTTCTAATGAGTGATCTGGGCTTTACTGCTTCCGGGTGTCTTGCCAGTTCTGAACGGGGCACATGCGATCCCGGCGCTACAGGTTTTGCTTGTCTTAAGCCCCTGGGGATTTCCGAATTGTAATCTTGCATATAGTTAGATTACCATCTAGCCAAAAGCTTTGTCAACTTGACAAAGTGCTCTATTGTGTCGCACAATATTGTAGATGCAAGACGAACTGCCCGGTTTAATTGACCAATTCCTCGAATACCTGGAGATAGAAAAAAACTGCTCCAAGCTTACCCTTCGTGACTACAAGCACTACCTGCTTGTATTTAATAACTGGTTTACCTCTACCCAACCTACTAAAACTGTAGAAAATTTAGATCTTGCCACAATTAGAAAATATAGGGTTTTCTTGGCTAATAAGGCAGACGTTAAAGGACAAACATTGCAAAGAGTAACCCAGAATTATTACGTAATTGCTTTAAGGAGCTTTTTAAGATTTCTTATAAAAAACGATTTCAAAACTTTAGAGCCATCCAAAATTGATCTTCCAAAAACCGAATCAAGGAGTCTTAAGTTTTTGCCTAAAGATATGGTAGATAGACTCGTTACGGCTCCTGATACTTCTAAAGAAGAAGGAATGCGTGACAGGGCTGTCATGGAACTTTTGTTTTCAACAGGTCTTCGTGTTTCAGAACTTGTCAGACTGGACAGGGAAAAAATCAATTTTGAGCGCAGAGAGTTTGGTGTAATAGGTAAAGGCGGCAGAGCAAGGATTGTATTCATTTCCGATAGAGCGGCTCAATGGGTCAAGATATATTTAGATGCAAGGAAAGATAAATTCAAACCATTGTTTATTCGTTACAGCGGAAAAGTCTTAGAGGAAGATGATGGTGAACGCATGCGGCTTACAGCAAGAAGCGTTGAGCGAATAGTCAAAAAATATGTTCGGAGTGCAAGGATTCCTGTTGATGCAACTGTGCATACCTTGAGGCATAGTTTTGCAACAGATTTGTTGTATAACGGAGCTGATCTTAGGAGTGTGCAGGAGATGCTGGGACACAAGAATATTGCCACCACCCAGATTTATACTCACGTAACAAATCCCCAACTAAAAAACGTTCACAAGGAATTCCACAGCGGTAATAAATAAGTTTATTTTTTCTTCAAAGAGGAAACAATGTCATCCATTTCGTCCATAATCTTTGCATCGGGATTTGCAGGCGTTTGATAGCTTATATGTCCAAAGCTGGTAGGTTGTTCCCAATTCCCGCTTTTAGATTCGCAGACTGTCATTGCATTTTGTGCACCGGTTGTTCCCCTTCTTAGTTTTTTACCGTCCTTACTTGTCAAATCTACAAAGGAAATAAATCTTGAACTTGGTCCCTCAACGTCTGGATCAGAGGGATAAAGACAAAGAGCTCCACCTGTTGCAGCCTGAAAAATCTTTATAGAATACCCGTTATATGAAAGAGTTAGTCTATCAAGATCTTGATCTTTTTCGGCTGCAGAAGTCCAGTTCCTTAGAGCTTCAAGGGTATAAGCGTTAAAAACCAATACTCCTCCCCCGCTTAAGGTTTGTTTTTCTTCACCAGGTATAAGAGAAATGGTTGCAACGGGTATTTCCTGCGTAACAAAAGGCGTCGGCGTTGGAGTCGTAGTCATTTCTTTACCTCTTTGTGCGGTTTGCTGGCCAAAATAAAAGGCACCGCCTGCGATAATGATGACAAGTAATAAAAGAGAGATTGCTGCCAATAAATACTTCATTGGATTTATTCTAAAATTTTAAATTTAGATTGTCAACTAGGCAAAAACTAATTAGTTTCGTAATAGATTGTAACTCCTATAGTTACTTTGCTTTCTCCTGGAGTTATAGTGGTAGGTTGAGATGGATTAACCGTTTTCTCGTTTGAAAGCGCCATGTCTCTTGCAAAGTAAGGTTGATTTGAACTTGAAACAACATTAACTATTTTACCAAGTCTAATGCCAGAAGCATTTGCCAAAACCTGGGCTTTTTCTTTTGCTTGACTTACCGCTTTTATTGTTGCTTTTCTTTCCAGTTCTTTTAAGACATCATCTGAGAAAGTAAAATAGACTCCGCCTACCAAATTTGCTCCGTCATTTGTTGCCGTATCGACTACTGTATTTACTTTCCCCAAGGGTTTTACCTTAATTTCTATATTTTGCGTTACCGTATATCCCGTTATTCTCTCACTTGATCCGGTTTCTGGCATCATTAAGGGTTGTGGTCCCCCACTGCCATAATTTGGGTTAACGCTGTAATTTGTCGTTTTAATATCTTTATCTTGAACTCCCAACTTTTTAATATCTGAAATTAATTTGGACGAAATGCCGTTTACCTGGTTTTGGGCCTGTTCAACTGTTGTGGCTTCTTTGGTGACTCCGATTGAGATACTTGCAGTGTCTGGCACTGCAGTTTCTTCCCCATTTCCACTTGCCGAAAACAAATCAGTCTTGGTAGTGTTAACGCTATTTATGGAAAATGGAATGGGACCTAGAAGGGTTGTGTAGATCGCAAATCCGAGAAAAATTAAAACAACTGTGACTATCGGGGTTTTAAACTGTTCGTAGAAGTTTTTCACTAAAGCTATATTAAATCAATTGAGGCTTTAGTGTCAATAAGAACCCTAATTTTCTGTTGCTTCAACCAAGTTTTTCATAAGCATAGTTACATTAACAGGTCCCACTCCTCCCGGCGTTGGTGAATAAAAAGAAACTTTGTCTTTTATATCCTCTTCATCAAAATCTCCTTTAAGTTTTCCGTTAAGCGTATGCATTCCGACTCCGATAAGCAAAACGTTTCTTTTGAGGTCTTCTTTTTTAATTATTCTTTTACCAACACTACTAACAATAATATCAGCAGATTTTATAATTTTTTTCCTGTCTTTTGTTTTGCTGTCAACGATTTTTACTTTAATGTTTAACCTTTTAAATAAATTAATGATCGGTTTTCCGGCTGTTATACCCTTCCCTATCAGAACAATTTTTTTAGATTTTAAAAACTCATAGATATCCTGATTGCCCAACGTATCCTCAATTAGCTTAAGTACGGCAAGTCCTACAGGAGGAGCGAATTTGGAATGAGGATGGAAGCCGTCAACGTCTTTGGGAAGAGTAATTGCTAAAGAGATTTTCTCTTCGTCTATTTGTTTGGGAAGAGGTCTTTGAACGATTATGCCATGGATCTTTTTATCCTTATTTAGGTTTTCAATAAGGGAAAAGACAGTCTTTGGAGAAACCTTGACGGGGAATTTTTTAATTGTAGTCTTTGCGCCAATTTGTTTTGCCCTAAGTAGTTTTTGCTTTAGATAGCTTTCGGTCTGGGGATTTGTACCAAAAGTAATGATATATAGATGGGGGGTAACTTTTCTTTCTTTAAGTTTTTCCACCCTCTCTTTGAGATTTTCCAAAATCTCCTCGGCAACAACTTTTCCGTCAATTTTCATTTATTCTTCGATGCAGGTGGCAGATGCTACAAGGTCACCTTGTTTTGAAAATCTCATCAGTATTACTCCCTGTGTTGCACGGGAAAGAGCAGGAATTGAGTTGACATCAAGTTTTACAATTTGTCCTTTTTGCGAAGTTATAATTACTTCCTTGCAGCTTGCTGGGATTATCTGGGTATAGGCAATTTTTCCAGTTTTAGCGGTTACTTCTGCAACTTTAACTCCTTGTCCTCCCCTTCCTTGCTTGGGGAATTGGTCTGTTGCGGTTTTCTTGCCATAACCATTTTGCATTATTGTAAGAGCAAAGGCTTTTTGTCCTTTTTGGACAATATCCATCTGGATTACTTGGTCCTCTTTACCAAGCAATATTCCTCTTACTCCCATTGTATTTCTGCCCATAGGTCTTACCTGATCCTCGGAGAACTTAATGCATTTTCCGTTTCTGGTAAACAAAAAGACCTGGTCGTTTGCGCTTGTTAACTTACTCCAGACTAATTCGTCTTGGTTTTCCAGCTTAATTGCCAAAATTCCACTCTTTCTGATGTTTTCAAACTCAGAAATCCTTGATTTCTTAACGGTTCCGTTTCTGGTTGCAAGTAAGACATAGGTTGATTTGTCATCTTTACCATACGCCACAAAAGCTTCAACCTTTTCTCCTGCTTCGATATTCAAAAGATTGACTATGGCAGTTCCCTTAGAAGTTCTTGACGACTCCCCTATCTCATACGCTTTTATCTGGTAGACTTTTCCTTTATTGGTAAAGAAAAGTAAATTGTCATGGGTTTGGGCAAATTTAATATCTGCGATATTATCTTCTTCTTTTGTCGTCATGCCGATTATGCCTTTTCCGCCTCTTTGCTGGGTTCTAAAGCTCATTGTCGATTGTCTTTTAATATATCCCGTATCAGTCATTGTGATGACGGTTGGTTCGTTTGGAATTAAGTCTTCTTCGCTAAATTCTCCGACTTTTCCTTTGTAGACCTTGGTCCTTCTTTCATCTTTATATTTTTCTTTAAGTTTTGTAAGCTCTTCTTTTATAACAACCAAGATTTTGGCTGGGTGGGAAAGGAGATCCTCAAGATAGGCTATTGTTTCTTTGACCATCTGGTACTCTTCTTCAATCTTTTGTCTTTCAAGCGCTGCCAGTCTTCGAAGTTGCATATCTAAAATTGCTGTTGCCTGGATATCTGAAAGCTTAAACTTTTTCATCAGGTTTTCTTTTGCTTCTTCCTGCGTTTTGGATTCCCTGATTGTTTTAACGACTGCGTCTATGTTTTCAACAGCAATTTTAAGCCCTTCCAATATATGAAGTCTTGCTTTTGCCTGTTTTAGTTCAAACTCGGATCTTCTTTTGACAACAAGATAGCGGTGTTTTAGAAATTCCTCCAAAATTGTTTTAAGATTTAGAGTTTGTGGTGTTCCGTCAACGAGGGCGACAATATTTGCAGGAAAAGTCGTTTGAAGACTCGTGTGTTTAAAAAGATTATTGAGTACTTTTTTGGGAGCTGCGTCTCTTTTAAGCTCTACTACTACTCTTATCCCGTGTCTGTCTGATTCGTCCCGAAGGTCTGAAATCCCGTCAACCTTTTTTTCCTTGGCAAGGTCAGCAATTCTTGCAACCAATAGTGCTTTATTTACCTGATATGGAAGTTCGGTAATGATAATTGCCGATTTTCCCTGGCCGATGTCTTCAATCTCTGCTTTTCCTCGAATTAATATTCTTCCCCTGCCTGTTGTATAGACATTTTTAATTTCGGTAAAGTCATAGATTGCGCCGGCTGTTGGGAAATCTGGTCCTTTTATAAACTCCAAAAGCTCATCTACAGTTACTTCCGAGGAAACGTGAAGGCTTGGTTCAGTTGTAACTTTAAGCTTGTCTATTAGAAAAGATAATCCTTCAATTACTTCGGAAAGATTATGCGGTGGGATTTTGGTTGCCATACCAACGGCAATACCTTCTGATCCCATAAGTAAAAGGTTTGGTAAAAGGGATGGTAAAAAGGCCGGTTCCTTAAAGCTCCCGTCGTAGTTTGGGATGAAATCAACGGTTTCTTTATCAATATCTAAAAGCATTTCCATGGATATTGCCTGGAGCTTTGCCTCTGTATAACGGTCTGCAGCCGGTGGATCTCCGTCCATTGAATTATGAACGAAAATACCTGCTGCAAGAGCAAAATTATGCCATTTTTCTATTGTCAGATCATAAACGTCCTCTTTTACTGTGAGTAATTTGACTGAAGCCACTTTGTGATTATAGTGACGGGCTTGTGAGGTAATTTCTGTGAAGTTAGAAAAGTATTTGAGTGCATTTTCCAACTTAGGAGTGCCATTGTTTATCCTTTCTCTTTCATACATTTCCGGCGTTATTTCTTCATACTTAGTAAGTAGAGTTGAAGCAAAACGGAGAGTTTTACTTTTAATGACATTTTTCTTATATTCTGGATCTTGCCATTTTTTTCTCAAGGACTGTGCTGAAAGCTGGGCTAGTTTTATCATGAGATCTTGATCTTGGGCAAGACGCTTTTTATAGCTCTTTAAAACTGCAGCAGCTAATTTCTTTCTAAATTCAGGGTCCTGTCGCTGTTTTGCTAGTTTCTCTCGGTGGAATTTGGCAGTCTTACTATCGGACCATAATATTTTTGCCATTTTGCTAAAATGGTCTTTTGTAAATTTCTTTTTATATGTTTCATCTTGCCAAAGTGCCTTAGACATCTTACTTCTCTCTTTCCTCCACTTAGGATCAGCCGCTTTCTGTTTCATAAGGTTTGAAATTCTGCTTCTGTGGGCTGGATCTTCCCAGAGTTTTTGGGAAATAACTTTCATATTTAGACTCATAGCTTTCCTGTAATCAGGATTTTGCCATTTATTTTTCAACTCTTGGGACTTAAGATTTCCAATGTATTCTCTAAAAACGGGTTCAAGCCATCTGGCTTTAAGATGGTCGCTGGAAAGCCTTGTCATCATCTTTTTATAGTTATCGTCTTTCCACATTTTTTTAATGATCATTATGTGTTTTTGGCGATATTTTTCATTTTTCCAAAGTTTTTTATTAAGAGCAGAAGTTCGCTGTGAGATTTTTTCTTTATTTTCTTCCAAATACTTTTTTCTGCCTATGTCAAGCTTTTTGACATATTCAGGATCATTATGATGTCTCCATGATGCAAGTTGAGAGTGGATAAGCCAGTGTTCTTTCCAATCCAGCCTAACTATATTGTCCGGGTTATTATTAAACTTATTGATATCTTTGTGGTGCCTAATTCTGCCTGAGGCTTTATTATAGACATTATGTCCTAAGTTCCACTGGTCTGAAAGATGATGAACAAATTGCCATATGTTTAGAGTGGGTTGATGGACTTGTTTGTAGCCTTTAAGATTATTATCATTTCCTTCATAATTTTCCAAATACAAAGGCATAAGGGAGTCTCCTGATTTAAGATTTTGCGCTTGTCTGTATTTTCCGTTTCGAAGCATAAAGCGGTGATTTGGCGTACAGCGAATTTTTTCGCCATTATCAAGCGTAATTTCTATAAGTTTTGCGTCTTTTATTGTTAGTCTTGGATTTTTAATTTGGGCAACTTCAATTCTGTTATCTTTGTCGTTAAAAGCAAATGTCCAGTGTTTTTTCCCTGTTTTATGTTCATTAATAAGGCTTTCAAAGCTTATTACCCGACCATCTGTCAACTGTATCTTTGTGTCTTTAGTAAAACAGCCAAAGTTTCCCTGGCCGTTGATAAGTGGATACCTCATTGAAAAATCCTGGGCAAGTCTTACGAGTGAGTCATAAATTGCCATATTTCCGTGAGGGTGGTATTTTCCCATGACCTCTCCGACAATACGGGCTGACTTTAGAAACTTGGAAGTTGGCGAAAGTCCCATTTCGCTCATGGCAAAAAGAATGCGTCTGTGGACGGGTTTTAGACCATCCCTGACGTCAGGCAAAGCCCTTGAGACAATAACAGACATTGCGTAGTCAAGGTACGCACGTCTCATCTCCTGCGATATTTCTGTTTTTTGAAGTTTTCCTATTTCTGCCATTTAGATTTTAGATTAGAAAGGATGCAATAAGTAAGGCTACAATATTTAAGACCTTGATCATCGGATTGATCGCTGGTCCTGCGGTATCTTTGTAAGGATCTCCTACTGTATCCCCGGTTACTGCTGCCTGGTGGGCAAAGCTTCCCTTGCCTCCCAAGTTTCCTTCTTCAATATATTTTTTAGTGTTATCCCATGCGGCTCCCCCGGTTGTCATTGATATTCCAAGAAAAAGTCCTGTGACTATGCTCCCAACGAGTAATCCTCCCAATGCCCTTGGTCCAAGAGTGAAACCAACTATAATTGGTGCCGCAACCGTAATAGCTGTCGGAAGAATCATTTCCTTGATAGCTGCTTTGGTGACAATATCGACTGCTTTTCCATATTCCGGTTTTACTTTCCCGCTCATAATACCTTTAATTTCCCTAAACTGGCGTCTTACTTCATCAACAACCGCAACCGAAGCTTTTCCAACAGCCTCCATTGCCAGGGCTGCAAAAAAGTATGGGAGAGCCCCTCCAATGAATAGGCCGATAATAACAAGTGGATCTGAAAGCGAGAAAGCGCTTGCAAGATTAATTCCTGTCCCTCCCTTTGTCAGTTCCTGGGTATAGCTTGCAAATAAAACCAAAGCTGCAAGACCGGCACTTCCTATGGCATATGCTTTTGTAACTGCTTTGGTTGTATTTCCTACAGCATCCAAAGGATCTGTTACGTCCCTTACTTTCTTATCCAGGCCTGCCATCTCGGCAATTCCTCCTGCGTTATCGGTAATGGGTCCGAATGCATCGATTGCAACGATAATTCCTGCCAAAGACAACATGCTCATGGCTGCAATTGCAACGCCATATAGTCCTGCCAAATTAAATGAAACCAAAATTGCCGCTGCTATTAAAAGAATTGGGGCAAGGGTAGATTTCATTGAAACCGCAAGTCCTGCGATGACATTTGTTCCATGTCCTGTTGTTGAAGCATTTGCGATTGTCTTAACAGGCGAAAACTTTTTAGACGTAAAGTATTCTGTAATTGCTACCATTCCGACTGTTACGATTAACCCTATAATTGAAGTATAGAAAAGATTCATTGCGGGGATATTAGATAGACCTTGTGGAAATATGGCCTGGGTCAAAAAGTAAAAACCTGCAATTGAGACAACGATTGCAACGCCAAGCCCCATATATAAAGCTTTCATAATGCCCGATCCGTTTACTTTTACAAACCAAGTTCCGATGATACTTGCAGCAATTGAAATGGCTCCTATTAGAAGAGGAAAGAATAAAACCCCGATGTTTCCAGGAAACAATAATTGTCCCAAAATCATTGCGGCAACAGCGGTAATAACGTATGTCTCAAATAAATCCGCTGCCATTCCGGCGTCGTCTCCGACGTTGTCCCCTACTAGATCTGCGATAACCCCGGGGTTTCTTGGATCATCCTCCGGAATTCCTTTTTCAATTTTTCCAACCATGTCGGTTCCAACGTCAGCTGATTTTGTAAAGATTCCTCCTCCAAGACGAGCAAATACAGAAATTAAGCTTCCTCCAAATCCAAGGGCAACGAGTGGTCTAAGATCTGGGGTGCAAGGAAGAAGACTTTGAACGTTAGAGCAACTGAATTTATCTAAAATAAAATAGAATCCTATTACAGATAAAAGAGCAAGTCCTGCGACCATAAGACCAGTGACTGCCCCTCCTCTAAAAGCCATTGAAAATGCACTGGGAAGTCCTGTTTTTGCCGCCTGGGCCGTTCTGATATTGCTTCGAACGGCTACGCTCATTCCTATAACTCCTGCAATCGTTGAAAATACTGCTCCGATTGCAAAGCCGACCGCGTCGTTAAAGCCAAGAAAATAATAAAGGACTGCAAAAATTACAACTCCGATAATCGCAACTACCGTATATTGTCTTTTCATGTATGCAACCGCTCCTTCTGCAATTGCGTCAGAAATGTCATTCATTTTTTTGTCGCCCTTTGGTGAAGATAAGACCCTAAAAGTTAGAAAAGTTCCGTAGAGGATTGCAAGAATTGCAGAGGCAACAACAATTAAAAACCTGTTTTCAAAAATAAAAGATAAATCCATAAGAACCTAAATATTATAGATAAATTTAGACCGTTTTTCAAGTCTCTAAAAGGATAATTGCATTAATTTTAAATTATCTTTTAGAGTTTTTACATCTTTAAATAATACGGTGTTAATACCGAAAACCTTTGCTGCTTCTATATTCTCTTGCCTGTCATCTATAAATAGTATTTCTTCTGCCTTTACCCCGGCTGTTTTTAAAAGCAATTCATAAAACCTTGGATCAGGCTTTCTCATTTTGTATTCCGAAGAGATGATTATTTCATCAAATATATCTGTAATTTTATGACTCTCCAAAAGCTTTCTTAAAAGTTCTGATACAAAATTTGAAAATAGAAAAACTTTGTAGTTTCTCTTAAGTTTTTTTATTATTTCAACTACGTCTTCATTTAGTTCTGCTTTTGAATAAAATTTTTCCCAAATTTGTTCTTTGGGAATTCCTGTGATTTCGGATAAGATCTCATAAACCCTCTCTAAAGACAGTTCGCCTTTGTCCCATCTGTTTGAATTCTCGACATATTTCTTCCACATCTGGTCCGTTTCATGTAAATTGTTTCTCACCCATTGCGTCATGGGACCTGGAATAACAACTCCAGCATAATCAAATGCAATAACCTTAATCATTTTCTAAACTCCTCCATAAGTACCATGATGCATGACTTCTTTTCGGTTTCCATTTTTGGCTTAGCTTCAGTATCTCAGAATCCTTTTCCAAATTATACAATTTTTTGATTGCTCTTTTTAATCCTGCATCACCGATTGAGAAAACGTCTTCCCTTTTTAATGTAAAAATAAGCGTCATTTCCGCAGTCCACTTCCCTATCCCCTTTATCTTTGTTAATTCTTTTATAACCTCTTCATCGCTTAATTTAATAATGTTTTCAATAACTAATTCTTTCTCTTTAAAAGCTTTGGTAATGTTTTTAATGTATTGTCCTTTTGAATAGCTCATTCCGGCACTTCGAAGTTTTTCAATATCAATATCTAAGAGTTGCTTTGTTAAAGGAAATTTATTTCCAAAAAGTGCTAGGAATCTATTATATATAGTATCAGCAGCCTTATTTGATAGTTGCTGAGAGATTATTGATTCTACCAGCTCCTCAAGTAAGCGTTTACTTCTGTCTTCAAACTGATGAGGGCCGTATTTTTTATATAACTTTTTTAAAACTGGATCTTTAAACATTGTAATCTTGAATAAACTTTTCTACTACTTGGTTAACTTCATCAATTAAATGAGAATCTAATCTGTAATTATGATCTGATTTCAGTTCATACAATTCTTTTGGTTTTGATAAAGTGAAGAATAATTCCCTTACTTGGTCTGGGGATACGTCTGCATCTTTATTCCCTAATATTATTAATTTAGGTTTTTGAGAACTCTTAAGATCGTTTGTCATCTCATATTTAAGTTGATCTTCAAAAAAACTGTATGGAAGTCTAAACTTTTTTATTTTAGGCCCGCCACCAGGAGGTAAATCTCTTAGCGAAACGATAAATCCTTGTGTCTTCCACTTCTCATCTCTAGTATGGTCAAAACCTCTCTCTGAAAAGGATGGCATTATTGGCACAAATGATTTAATGGCTGGATTCCTAGTTCCGGCAATCATTGCAACACTTGCTCCCCTGCTATGTCCCATTACAAAAGTTGGTTTATTTCCAAAATGTTCGATTAACTCATCAACTGCTTTTAAATAACTAGTTGTATTGTAAAGAGAAATATCACCTTTGCTTTCCCAGGTTCCTGGAGGATCAAAAGATAAAGCATAAAAACCCAAATCTGCCAAGTGATTAACGTGGCTTTTCATATGAGCATAATCTTTGGTATCTAATTTCCCCGGCAAAACAAGTGCAAGTTTTTTTGAGTTTGCATCGCCTTTTGAATAAGTTGCCAATTGAAAACTTTTTGTCTTAATAAAATCCATGAGGTAATTATATCAAAAGAGGATGGTTTAATTTAGACATCTAGCGTGGCTTGTTTTGCGTTTGACTGGATAAAATGTTTTCTCGGTGGTACTTCATCGCCCATAAGCATTGTAAAAACTGCATCTGCTTCTTCTGCATCGTCAATACCAACCTGTTTTAAGATTCTGTTTTGCGGATCCATCGTTGTTTCCCAAAGTTGCTGAGGGTTCATTTCTCCAAGACCTTTGTAGCGCTGGATATTAATTACGTTTTTTGTATTAACTTTTTGAATCTCTTTAGTTATCTCATCTTTTTCTTCATCGCTGTAAGCATACCTTGCGTCTTTTCCTGCAGAGATTTTATATAAAGGAGGCATTGCTATATATAAAAAGCCCTCTTTTATAACTTCTGGCATATGGCGATAGAAGAATGTCAAAATCAGTGTTTCAATATGTTCTCCGTCAACGTCTGCATCTGTCATAATAATGATTCTATGGTATCTTAGCTTTTCAAACTTAATTGTCTCCCCTATTCCCATACCCAAAGCAATGATTAAATTTTTAACTTCTTCATGTTCGATTATCTTATCAAGCCTTGCTCTTTCTGTGTTTAATATTTTTCCTTTAAGTGGAAGTATTGCTTGGAACTTTCTGTCTCTTCCACCCTTTGCACTGTTGTGAACAAATACTCCGGAGGAAAGTGCAAAATTGTTGGTATTTGGAACTTCAATATCATATACATCCATTTTCTCTTTTACTTTCTCAATTTTTAGAATTTTGTGATTATAGGTCAAAAATATTGGCTGAAACTTTTCGTTTCTCCCAATTCGAGAATAAGGTTTGTAAAACGGCATTAAGGAATCCGTGTCTATTAAATCTTTAGCTTCCTTATATTCCCCGCTTCTTAACATGAATTTATGATCCAGTGTGCAGATTATCTCTTCGCCGTTATCCAAAGTCAGCTTTATAACTTTTGCATTCTGCTTTGTTCTTCTAGGGTTTATTATTTCTTCAATACCGATATTACCGTCATTTTTTATCGTATAACAGTAATTCTTTTTGCCCTCAATGCCCTCCTTTATTAATCGTTTAAAGGTTACATTCCTTCCATCGGTTAATGCCACTTTAGTATCTTCTGAAAAACATCCACCTGCGCTATCTCCCTCAACCAAGAATATCTCTGAAATACTTGGATCCTTTTCCTGGCAATCCGCAAGTTTTCCGGGAAGAGTTGATCCTTCCAGTGCGCCTTTTCGAAGTATCGCTTCCTTGGCAGCTTTTGCGGCAAGTCTTGCCTTTGCAGCCAAATATACTTTTTCAAGTATTCTTCTTCCATCCTGCGGGTTTTCTTCAAAGTATGTAGATAAGCCTTCTTTGACAATACTTTGAACAACCGGCTGGATTTCGGCATTACCTAGTTTTCCTTTTGTCTGGCCTTCGAATTGGATTCTGTCCTGTGGCATTTTGACATAGACTACGGCTGTCAATCCTTCCCTTGTATCGTCACCAGTTATCGAATCCTCTTCTTCCTTAAAGCTGCCTATTTTTTTACCATAATCATTAACAGCTCTGGTTAATGCCATTCTAAAACCTGTTAAATGAGTTCCTCCGTTAACTGTGTTGATAACGTTAACATAAGATTCTACATTTTCCGCATAGCTGTCGTTGAACTGAAGAGCAACCTCTACGTTTACGTCTCCTTCCTGTTTTTCTATAAAGATAACTTTATGAAGTCCCTGTTTGTTTTCGTTTAGTTTTGAAATTAATGAGGTAATTCCTCCTTCGAAATAATAGTTAACTTCCTGTTCTTTCCCTTTTCGGTGATCATAAAAATGGAAATACAGATTTGGGACAAGGTATGCCCTCTCTCTAATTGCCTTTTTAATAGTGTCGAAATCAAATTCGGTGGTTGAGAAGATTTTTGTGTCAGGTAAAAAGGAGGTTAAGTTTCCAGAGTCTCTTCCGTGGATAAAGTCATGGTCTAATCTTGATTTGTTAACCGTGTCAAGTTTTGTTTTGACGAGTCCTCTTGAGTATTCCTGCGTATAGACTTTTCCACCTCTTTTGACTTCTACCCACATCCATTCGGATAACGCGTTGACAACTGATGCTCCAACTCCATGCAACCCTCCTGAGATTTTATATGCAGATCCTCCGAATTTTCCCCCGGCGTGGAGTTTAGTCATGACAATTTCTAAGGCTGACTTTTTATACTGAGGCATTATGTCAATCGGGATTCCTCTTCCGTCATCTGCAACAGTAGCTGATCCGTCATCGTTTAAAACAATCCAGACATTTTTGGCAAAACCGGCAAGGGCTTCATCAACTGAGTTATCAATGATTTCTCTTAAAGATTCATGAAGACCAGTTACATCGGTACTACCAATGTACATTCCCGGTCTTTTTCTTACCGGCTCGAGTCCTTCAAGGACTTGGATTTGTGCTGCACTGTAATCTGAGGACTTTGCCATTTATATTACTAGTTTAGCAAATATCAGTAAGGATTTCCAGAGGTTATTAGCGATGCAAAGGTTGCCGCTGTGGGGTAGGCTCCATTATTACTAAATAATAAGCAGGAGTTTCGCGCATTATCCCATCACTGCCTCGATCCTGAGAAAGCCTCCTCCTAACAAGGCCATCTCTTATAAGGCCTGATAAAGGATTAAGTGTCCTATACCTATCCCAAAAATGTCTTGGGGGGTTTATCTCGTTCATTCTGGTTACTATTTGATTAGGTCTTGCAAAAAATGTTCCTTCGTCTCTTAGCGATTCAAGAGCCTTAACTGCAAGCATACGCCCTCTTTCTCTGCGCGATGGTTTTCTTTGTGGTTTTGGAGTCCCTTCCAGCAAAAGATCAAAAATGGAATATCTCTCTCTACTTAAAAAATATGGGGTGTTTCCTAAAAGCTCAACAACGCTTGCCATAGCTGGATTATATGCCCATCAATACACCAAATCAATAGTTATTTTCTAAGTTCTTCTTTAAGCCATTTTTCAACAATTTTGGTAGTTTTTGAAACTTTAACTGAGAAAAGCATCGGTACTTCATAGCTTGATAATTTTTTCACTTCTTTTTCAATTTTTGCAAAATTTTCCTCAATGCTTTCAAGTAATACCACTACTTCCTTTGCATTATCTATATGATTATTCCACCAAAAGCTTGAGGAAACGGGAAGTCTTTTGGCACACGCTATTAAACGTTTTTCAAGTAAAGCTTTGGAAATTTTCTCTGCCTCAAAGTTACCCTGACAGGTAAGAAAATAAATTGCCATTCTCATTGTTTATAAATATATTTCTCCCAAAGCTTTTTAAAATATGGAAGCGTAAGCGTTGAAAGCAAAAAGCCGATTGCGGGAACAATTGCGTTTACCCATGGGTCGATTTGGACAATGTACTTAAGGTACAGGGCAATTGAAAAATAGGTAAAGAAACTTAAAAGTATTTTTCTACTCCAGCTTGTTTCCCAGGATTTGTTCGACTCAACCTCTTTGTTTCTTTTTTCAATTTTTTGGATTCTTTCTTCAATGCTTGGTGGATTACTCATTTGATAAATTATACACAAATTTTAAGTAAGAATAAATTTTTTATTCTATTTCCCTTGGGGGCTTGGATTAGTTACTCTCTGAAACCCAATACCAACAAAAGCATTATTGTTTGCATCGCGTCGTTCAATAAGAACTTGTCGCACTAGTCCTTGTGCTTCCAGATCTAATAGTCCTAAGAAAATATCTCCTCGCATGATTTTATTCAAAATTGAAAATCTGCCTCTTTGCGGATGTAATTGGCCAATTCTTTCAAAAATTTCAGTCGTTGTCGCCCCAATTACACCTTCGCTCTCAAGTGAGGAAAGAGCTTCGTTAACATTGCCCCAGATTCTTTTTTGGGTAAAACGCAGAGGAAGCCTAAGAGTTTCGACAAAATTTCTTCGCATCGGTTGCATTATAGTTAGAGGTATATGTAAAATCAATGCTGTTTTTGCGGATTTACGTTACATTTATAAGTATAACGAAAAAATATTGATTATATTGCTTAGAGGAGCGATTTGGAGCTATCTAGTTCGAAAACGCTCAATGTTGGTTACTAGTTTATGTTGATTTCTAATACCCGCCTCTATCTCTGCTCGTTGTGCACTAGTTAAGCCTGCAGTAAATATACGTGCCACACCAAGTGCACTTCTTAAAGCGGCTCTTCTTGTAATTGTCTTTGCAATTGGTCTAAGCAACTTACTCATAAGCCAAGATTATAACAAAAACGGATGTGAAGATAAATACATGGAACATTAAAATATTGCGATATAGATTATTTACGCAGCTTGTCTTTTATATCTCGTGCAAAAAGCACAGTTGCAAGGGAAAGATCAGTTGTGAGTCCATACTTAAATTTACCTTTAACTCTCTCAATGTTTATCCCATCATGCCTTACTCCGTTTGCAAGCGGATTATATTGCCATCTTTGTACGCCTTCGTGATCTGGTTGACCGGAAATATCGCCTCCTGGTCCATGAGCTGCACCAAATAACAATTCAACTCTTCCACCAGAAAGAGTCCCAACTAAATCTCTTAACGATTTTACCGCTTCATCTTTGACTTGGTCATCTAATATTAAGACTCTTGGTCTTTCAACTGTTTCTGTCATTTTTTCAATATGTGGTTGTAGATATTTTCTTCTGTCCTCAAGCGGTATATTGGAAAGATCGGAAAGATTTGCAAATGAAATATTATGGTTTCTTGTCGGAAAAGGTTCTTGATATAAATTCCGGTGTAGCATGAAAACACATAGTCCAAAAAGCCTTGCAGTTCTTGAATTGACAACTACGAAGTCTGGCTGAGTAGTTCTTATGAATTCGACAATGGGATAAGCAAACTCATTGATATTTGCCACTTCAATCTGTGAGTCGGAATACAGGTTTATGTATGAACTTACAGTGGGTAATCTTGAATATGATCTTATTTGAGTAGCTTCTTTGGCTCTTTGTCTTTGGAACACACCGACTAGAGTTCTCCAAAATATCCCTCTTGGTGCTTCCGCTGACATGTCATAGGCCATTCTATTGCCGGGGATTTATATTGTCAATGATAAAAGTAAATATGATTACTACAATTCTAAAAATAAACTCTCAAGTCCCAAGCGAAGATTGACGTTGGATTGTTTTATCTGTCTGTAATATTTTTGCAGCAAAACGATTTGCTTTCCATATTCTACTTTTTGTTTTTTTACCATCTCATTTCTGGCCGCAACAATTAATTTTTCCAAAAACAAAAGCGTACTTTCTTTGTCTTTGGCAAGATCCTGGGCAATTTTTAGTCTCTCCCCTACTTCGGCTTTTTTTAGGTCCTCAAGAATTTCAATTATATTTCCTTCCTCATTTTCCTCAAAACTTATCTTTGAGGAGAGTTCTATCAGTTTGCACCTTGAGACAATTGTAGGAAGGAAAAAATTTGATGAAGCAAGGATTATTATAGTAGTTGAAAGCGGCGGTTCTTCTAAAACTTTTAAAAAAGCATTTTGGGCATCGATTGTTGCGCCGAAAAATGCCTCAAGTACAACCATTTTTTTGTCTCCCCTAAGTGGTTTTAGAAATATCTGTCTTGTCAGATTTTTTATGTCTTGTATGCCTATTTGTTTCTCCGATGTGAGGGTAAAAACATCAAAATTAGAGATTTTTTCCTCTCTTGCCATCTGCAAGACTTTATCCCTTGCTCTTTGGGTACTTTTAGAA
The DNA here is from genome assembly GCA_016199085.1 of Candidatus Levyibacteriota bacterium. GTDB lineage: Bacteria > Patescibacteriota > Microgenomatia > Levybacterales > UBA12049 > JACQHJ01. Next base: position 125,047 of record JACQHJ010000002.1, read on the forward strand.
ATAATAATGAGACTTTGCATTGTTTTTCTGTTGACTTTATATCATATTTTAGCCTACTATTATAGTAATGCCCGATACATCTAATTTATCAGACCAGTCCAAGACCGCACCGGCCCAAACGCCAAGCGTCGTAGATGAACAAATAGACGTAACGACCCAGACTTTGGCAGATATTCTCTACTTAGAAAAGCTTCTTAATAAAAGCCAGTATGACGATATTAAGGTAAAATCTGCTTCCAAAGGTGTTTCTGAAGAAGCAATTATCGAATCAATGGAGGTTGTTTCGCCTGCAAAGCTTGCCGAAGCAAAAGCAAAACTTTTAGGCATTCCTTTTGTAGACGTTGTTAACGCTTCATTTTCTCCCGAAGCATTGGGTCTTGTTCCAAGAGCTGTTGCCGAAAGATTTTCCCTAATCCCTTTTGCCTACGACGACAATACAAAAACGCTTTCCGTTGCGATGGCAAATCCTGTAGATTTGGAAGCAATAACTTTTGTCAGGGAAAAAACAGGATTAAGTATTAAGTCCTTTGCCGCAACCCCGACAGAAGTCGTAAAAGAAATCAATCAGCAATACAGGCAAGAACTAGTCGGTGAAGTCGGAGCGGCAATAAAAGAGACGGAAGACGTTAACAAAATAAAGACCGTTGATACGGACCAGATAGCCCAGCTGATTAAAGAAGCTCCTATTGCCAAAATCGTCTCAACTATTTTGGAATATGCCGTAACCAGCAGGGCTTCTGATGTACATATCGAACCCCAGGAAGACAGGGTCAGAGTCAGGTACAGAATCGACGGAATACTCTATGACCGACTTTCTCTTCCCAAAGCAGTTCAGGAAGCGGTAATCTCAAGGATTAAGATTTTATCAGAAATGAAAATTGACGAACACAGAAGTCCACAGGATGGACGCTTTAACTTTAAAGTTGACCAAAAAGAGGTTGACCTTCGTATCAGCGTCCTTCCAACAGTTTTTGGAGAAAAGATTGTCATGAGGCTTCTTCGAAAAACAGGAGGAATCCCAGGTCTTGCAGAACTCGGGCTTGCTGGTTTTTCGGAAAAAGTGCTTGAAATAGCAATACAAAGGCCTCACGGAATAATTATTGTCTGCGGACCAACTGGCAGTGGAAAAACAACTACGCTTTATTCTGTTTTATCAAAACTTAATACAACAAGAGTTAATATCTCAACTTTGGAAGATCCGGTTGAGTACCAAATAGCGGGAATCAACCAGGTCCAGGTAAATCCGGCTGTAGGGCTCACTTTTGCAGAAGGTTTAAGATCATTTCTAAGACAAGACCCAAATATTATCTTGGTCGGAGAAATAAGAGACGGAGAAACAACAGAGCTGGCAATCCAGGCTGCTTTAACTGGACATTTGGTTTTTTCAACGCTTCATACTTCCTCTGCCGCTGGAGCACTCCCTAGGCTTTTGGATTTAGGCGCTGAAACATTTTTGCTTGCTTCTACTATGAATGCCGTACTTGCCCAAAGGATTGTTAGAAAAATCTGTCCTCATTGCAAAGTGTCATATACTCCCCCGCCCCAGATGGTTGAGGAAATGAAAGTGGTCTTGGGGAAATATTTCCCTCCAAATTTAACTGACCCCAAACTATACAAAGGCCAGGGTTGCGAAGACTGCGGAAAGTCTGGCTACATGGGAAGAGTCGGAATTTTTGAGACACTTCCGATAACGGAAAAAATAGCAAGCCTAATTTTGCAACACGCAGATAGCGGCGCAATTGAAAAGGAAGGAAGGTTAGAAGGTATGATAACGATGAAACAGGACGGATATATTAAAGTCTTAAACGGCATAACAACAATTGAAGAGGTACTAAGAGTTGCTCAGGAATAAACATGCAAATAGCTGAATTATTAAATATAGTGATAAAAAATAATGCGTCAGACCTGCATCTTCTTGCAGGAATTCCTCCTACTATAAGAATAGACGGAGTTTTAACGTTTCTTACAAGCTATCCTGCTTTAACTGCAGGGCAGCTTGAGGAAATGATTTTCTCACTTTTAAAACCTGACCAAAAGCAGCTTTTATTAAATAACAAAGAACTTGACTTTTCTTTCGGGTTTGGAGGCGGAGCTTACGGAGACCTAGGTAGGTTTAGGACAAACCTCTATTATCAAAGAGGAGTACTTTCAGGTGCATTCAGATTCTTACAACCAAGCATTCGAACTATCGAGGAACTAAAGCTTCCCAAGGTTTGTCACAGTTTTTCAGGATTAAAGCAAGGATTTGTTTTGGTAACCGGCCCGACAGGTCATGGAAAATCAACGACACTGGCTGCGATTATTAATGAGATTAATCTAGGTAAGTCTTTGCACATTCTAACAATTGAAGATCCTGTTGAGTATGTCTACCCATTGGGTAAAAGCATTATATCCCAAAGGGAAATGGATATTGATACGCACTCATGGGCGATGTCTTTAAAATCGGCGTTAAGGGAAGATCCGGATGTTGTTTTGGTTGGAGAAATGAGAGATCCCGAAACCATGGCTGCTGCCATTACTATTGCCGAAACAGGACATCTAGTATTCTCAACGCTACATACAAATTCCGCTTCTCAGACGATTGACAGAATTTTGGATTCATTTCCTTCAAATCAACAGACGCAAATAAGGATACAGCTTGCGGCAACATTAAAAGGCATTGTATCCCAAAGGCTAATACCAATGATAAACGGAGGCAGAATCCCGGCAGTGGAAGTTCTAATCGGAAACACGGCGGTTTCAAGCAATATTAGGGACGGAAAAACCCATCTTATTGATTCGGTCATCCAGACCTCACAAAGCTTGGGTATGATTCCGCTTGAGATATCTTTGGCATCCCTTGTTTTATCCGGTGCAATAAGTCTTGAAACAGCCAAAAGCTATGCGTTAAGACCTGATGAACTTTTGAGGCTTATTGGCTAAATTATGAGACTTAGATATAAAGCTGCTACCAAAGAAGGAAAACTAACTCAAGGACTTCTCGATGCAAAAGACATAGAGGAGGCAGCATTGTATCTTCGAAGCAAAGGCTTTCTGCCCATCCAGATTGTAAGAATAGATAATAAGCTCTCTACTCAACTTCCCTTTCTAAACAGCGTAAAAACCCAGGACCTAGTTCTTTTTACAAGACAGCTTTCCTCAATGCTTTCCTCAGGGCTTACGGTTATGAAATCCCTGGAGATACTAAAAGATCAGATTCAAAACCCGGCAATGGCTGAAATTGTAACAACAATAATAAACGACGTTTCCGAGGGAAAAACACTTTCCCAGGCAATCTCAAAACACCCTAAGGTGTTTAGTAATATCTATGTTTCCATTATAAAAGCGGGAGAATCTTCCGGCTTACTGGATAAGGTTTTACTTAGGCTTGCCGACAATTTGGAAAAACAGGCAAAGTTAAAATCAACAATAAAATCTGCCCTTATGTACCCGATTATTGTCATTATTTTAATGGCGGTAGTCATGCTTGTTATGATGGTTTTTGTCATCCCCCAGCTGACTGTTTTATATGAAAACCTGGGTGTTGCCCTCCCTCTTCCGACACAGATTTTAATATCTGTCTCAGATTTTGTCACCCTTTTCTGGCCGGTAATCCTAATCATTATTGCGGCCCTAATTTACCTTTACAGAAAATGGGCTAAGACGCTTGGGGGAAGGCTTATAATTGATGATCTTGTATTAAAGATGCCAGTTTTTGGAAAACTAATAAAGCAAACAATTCTTGCCGAGTTTTCCAGAACTTTCGGCCTTTTGGTAGGAACAGGAACCTTGGTGGTTGAAGCATTAAACGAGACCGCCGAAACAACCGGAAACGTCCATTTTTATAATGCAATTGTCGGGGTGGGTCAACAGGTTGAAAAAGGAGTAACGGTGGGCGCCGCTATGGCCCAGTCTACCCTCTTTCCTTCGCTCTTGGTTCAGCTTGTCAAAATCGGTGAGCAAACTGGAAAAATGGATGAAACCTTGCAAAAAGCTTCGGAATATTTTGAAAGAGAAGTAGACCAGTTGGTAAAAACCTTAACTACTGCGATGGAGCCTTTCATCATGATTGTTCTTGGAATTGGCGTAGCATTTTTGATAATTTCGGTTATTACGCCAATTTATAGCCTAATCTCAAGTATTCAATAAAAATTAAGCTTAAACTACCTATTGACAAGGTTTTTTAAATATGATTATGATTAATACATACATGAGAAATTATTTCAAGACGCTTAAAAAATCCGCAGGATTTACCCTTATAGAACTTTTAGTCGTCATCGGAATTTTAGGAGTACTAGCTGCAGCCTTAATCGCAACCATCGATCCTTTTGAACAAATCAAAAAAGCAAATGATGCAAACAAGAAAAATGTAGCGGTCGAGTTTTTAAACGCTAATATCCGCTACTATACAACTCACAATGCAATGCCTTGGGGAGATAATGCATCATGTGCTACAACAGGTACTCTTTCAGATGCCAGCGCTATAAACTGTTTGACAACGTTAATAGCTGACGGAGAACTTAAAGGTGGATTCACTACCGCAACAAACGTATTAAATCAGGTCCAATTCTTTGGAGGCTCAAATGAAGTTACGGCCTGCTTCCTGCCTGAATCAAAATCCCAGCAAAGAGATCCTAACACGAAATATAATGCCTCCGGGGTGCTTACCACAGGATGTGCTGGACAAAGTGGCGGAACAGCTACTAACTGCTACTGGTGTAGCTTATAAATTTTTCGATGCCCTCTAAGAGATTATCAATTATTCTGCCTCTTTTCTTGCTTGGCATAAGCTTCTTTTCTTATCTACACAATCTCTCGTTAAGCGTCTACGGTGGAGATGTAGGAGACTTGGTAACGGCAGCGGTGGTTGGCGGAGTGGCTCATCCCCCTGGGTACCCTTTATTTATGGTTTTAGGCCTTATTTTAACTAGGTTTGATTTCGCAACGCCTGCCTTTATGGTAGGGCTAATTTCCGTATTTTCCTCTTCTATGGCAGTTTTAATTTATTACTTTTTTTCTCTTAAATTAACAAACAGTAAGTTAATCTCTTTTATCTCCTCGCTTATTTTAGCTTTTAATTATCTGTTTTGGTTTTATGCAGAAATCGCAGAGGTCTTTGCCTTAAACAACCTGTTTGTACTCTCTCTAATGTTTGTCGCTTACCTATATTATAAAAGCAAAGAAATAAAATATTTATATCTGTTGTCGCTTTTAGCCGGACTTTCACTGACTAATCATCATACAATAGTACTTCTATTCCCCTCTTTGGCAATACTGGTTTTAGCAAATTACAAAAAAATATTTCAAAAACCAAAAGACATAGCCAAATGCATTTTGTTTTTTATTTTGGGTTTGTCAGTCTACATTTATGTTCCGATAGCTTCCTATTTTGACCCGGTTGTAAACTGGGATAAGGTCAAAGATTTAAATTCATTTCTGCATCTTTTTTTACGGAAAGATTACGGCACTTTAAGCGCCGGCCTTTTTCCAACTCCGGTAGCTGCACAAAGAGTAGTAATTCTTAACAGTTTTCTCTTTAATCTTTTGACTCAGGTTACAATTCCAGTCGTTGTACTTAGTTTTCTTGGGGCAATATATTCTTATCTAAGAGACAAAAGGTTATTTTTGGCTATTTTATTAGGATTTTTAATAAGCGGACCTCTTTTTATTGCCTATGCGGGTTTTCCAATTACAAACGTCTTCTTTATAGGTATCTACGAAAGGTTTTTTGCTATGTCTGCAATAGTTTTGCTTTTGTTTTTGCCTCTTGGTTTAAAATATCTTTCCAAGCTGCTTTGTAAAATAATCAACAGAGACTTGGTAAGATTGGTTATCGGGGTCTTTTTATTAATTCCGATAATGCTTTTTTATTACAATTTTCCAAAAACAGACCTGCATAACATTTGGGTCGGAGACTATTTAGCTTATGATTTCCTCTCGCCTCTTCCCAAAAATTCCGTGCTTTTATTATCCGGAGACACTATGGTTTTTAACACTTGGTATGTTCACTATGGATTAGGTTTTAGAAAAGATGTGGAGGTTGCAAGCATAGGCGGTCTTAGCGGAAGCAAATACGTTGAGGCAAAGAAAAAGGATTACCTTAAAAAACATCCCAAGGCTGATAAAGATCCAAATTTTCCCATAAATGTTATAAGAGAAATTGCAAAAGAAAAGAAAGTTTTTTCTATCGCTATGCTACAGCCCAACAGCGGGGAGAAGTTGACCTGGATACCATATGGATTAACTTATGAACTTTTAGAAAACAAAGATGATATTCCAAGTGAAGAAGAATATCTAAGAACCAGGGAAAGTATTTGGCAAAGTTTTAAGTTTAATGAATATATGAAAAACAAAAGCTTGGCCACAGGAAGCCTGACGATTGCCGAAATCCCCATTTTCTACTCGGACTCAATGATTGCGTACGGCAATTTTGTCTTTTCAAACTATGAAAATACGGATTATGCATTTAAACTGTATAAGAAATCGATAGAAATTGCCGAAAACAATTACAAAAGCTATCTCACAATCGGTGTCTATTATTCTTATAAAAAAGACTGTGAATTGACCAGGCAAAACCTGACAAAAGCAAGACAAATTTACCCATTTGATAAAAACGTTTATACATTGTCGTACTTAAATTATATAGAATGTTTTAAGGATATTGAGAAAGCAAAAGATGTTGTTTTACTATACAATAAGACTTTTAAATCTGATTTTTTCAAAGACGCAGCATCGTCTTCAGCAACATTAAATGAAGAAAATAAAAATAAATAGAAAATTATTGTTTCTCATTGTTTTTTCAAAAATATTTATTTTTACTACCATTTTCATCGCCTTTTTCTATCTTCCTTTTAATAAAGAAGGGTTTTTTGGCAATTTTCATTACCCGATAGATGAAAAAATATCGCTTGTTTCCTCGTTTAAAACCTGGGACAGCCAGCATTATTTATATTTAAGCGAAAAAGGATATTCCCAAAGTATTGCGTCAAACCGCTTTTTCCCTTTATATCCCTTTTCAATAAAACTGGTCTCACTTGTAGTGGGCAACAAGGTCTTTGCCGGTCTTTTAGCTTCTTTTATTTTCAGTATTTTAGGGTTAGTGTTTTTTTATAGGTTTTGCAAAAAATATTTTAAAAATGAGAATACTGCATTTAGAGCTATTTTACTCCTACTTTCCTTTCCGACCGCTTTTTATATCTCCCTGATTTATTCCGAAGGCGCTTGTTTTTTTCTAACAATGGGTTTTTTCTATTTTCTTTATAAGAAAGACTTCTTAAAGGCTTCTATCTTTGCTTTTTTTCTGCCTTTAGTAAGACCGGTTGGAATATTTATTGTTATTCCCCATGCTGTATTTTGGATTTCATACCTATATAAAAAGGAAAAGCGTTTTTCAGTTGATTTTATAAAAAAAGTGGTTTTCAATAAAGAGACTTATCTAGTCCTAAGTTCTTTTTTGGGTTTGGGATTATATTTTTTAATAATGCAGCTTACTACCCAAAGTTATTTGTCAGGTATAAGCGCCTTGCAAGAAAGCGTAGTTGGCAACTGGCAGATAGCCAATATTTTTAATCCGGTATTTTTCTTTGTAAACTTATTTTTTCCCGACTCCCCCACCCTACATGGATTTACAAATTCCATAATTGACAGAGGAGTTTTTATGGGATTTTTATTTTCCCTGTATTTAATCTATAAAAAATTGGATAAAACCCTTTTTTCTTATGCGTTAATGCTTGGTATGGTTCCTGTTTTTGGAAATTTTATGTCTTATACAAGATATGTTTTATTGGTGTTTCCGATATTTATGGTTTTTGTCTTGTATTTTGAGAAACCAAGGCTTAAGCTCTTGTTTTATCCGACTGTTATATTTCTTATAATAGTACAAGCAGTTTTTTTAATAATGCATAGCCTAAATTATTGGGTTAGCTGATAATGATATATATACTTTCTCTAGTTGTCGGTTTTATTGGACTTTTTGTAGGGTCTTTTTTGGGAGTATTGACAGACAGGCTTTATAAAAACAGGTCTTTTATATTTTCAAGGTCAAAGTGCGATAAATGTAAAAAGAATCTTGGCATGCTTGATCTAATACCGCTACTGTCTTTTATTTTTCTACAAGGAAAATGCAGGTATTGTAAGGTTAAGCTTTCTTATTTTTATCCGATTATTGAACTAATAACCGCAATACTTTTTTTTATAACTTTCTTTTTTGTGTTTTCACCCTTAGAGAATAATACTGCGATTTTGTTCACAGTTTTTAATTTCATTAAATTCTTCGTTTATATTGTCACAGTTTCCTTATTAATAGTTGTTTTTTTTATTGATTTAAAATATGGGGTTATCTTAGACAAAGTAGTTGTTTTATTAACCGTGCTTACTCTTATCTGGTTAATGTATTCAAATCCTTCTAATATACTAAATCATATTCTCACTTCAATATTTTCGGCACTATTTTTTGCTTTAATAGTCTTTGTTTACTATCTAATAAGAAAAAAAATTGCAATGGGAGGAGGAGACATAAAATTAGCCTTGTTTTTAGGACTTTTCTTGGGTTTTCCCAATATAATATTGTGTTTGTATATAGCTTTCTTGACAGCGGCTATTTACTCTATCATACTAATAATATGGAGGAAAAATATAAAGCTTACGGATTCAATTCCCTTCGGTCCTTTTTTAACAGTCGGTTTCCTGATAACTCTGTTTTGGTCAGACAAAATTTTGTCTTTCATCCCCCTATTTTTAAAAATCTAGGTTTTTTCCAAAAAGGTTTCACTTTCATAGAGCTTATTGTAGTATTTGGTATCATTGCAATAATGTTTGCGGCAATTGCGGCAACTCTTGATCCATTAGGGCAGTTTCAGAAAGCAACCGATTCAAGAAGGAAGTCAGATTTGGGCCAAATTAAAAAAGCGCTTGAGACCTTTTATAATGACAACGGGAGATATCCGTACCACTCGGCTGTTTTTAGGATTAAACCGACTTCTACAGGATCAGACATTGCTTGGGGTGCAAGCTGGACTCCTTATATGAGTGTTTTACCCGATGATCCAAATTCCAACCAGCAATATGTTTATTACTCGCCCGATGGACAAACTTATTACCTATATGCTAGGCTGGAAAGAGGAGTAAAAGATGACGATGTTTGCAATGGAGGTAGTGAATGCACGAGTCTTTTGGGAGTAGGCGCATTTTGTTCGCCTGCGGGGGGCTCAAATCTTATTTGCAATTACGGAGTGTCGAGTTCAAACGTAAGCCCATAGATTAAAATGTTTAAACAGTTTAAAAATATAACCAAAGGTTTTACTTTAATAGAGCTTTTAATTGTTATCGCAATAATTGGAGTCTTGGCTGCCTTACTAATGTCAAATTTCATAGGGGTACGGCAAAGAGCCAGAGATTCACAGAGGAAATCGGATCTAAGACAAGTTCAATCTGCCTTAGAGCTTTACAGGTCAGATAACGGTTCATACCCGGTATCGGTTTCCAATGCTCTCCCCTACGACTGTTTAGCAGCTATGTCAAGCGGTTCAACCATCTATATGCAAAAAGTTCCCTGCGATCCTACAAGTACAACCTATAACAGCGGGAAATATTATTACAATAGCGGTGGTACTAATTATACTATTGGGGCGTGTCTTGAAAATGGCTCTGATACGTCTTCGGGCACGACAAACATTGACCCCATAACGTCAAATCCCGGAGACCCGGATACTTGTCCAGGCGTAAGATATTTCGTTCTAAATAACCCATGAGAGCAAGAAAGCATATTGGCATATCTTCTGTGATAGTTAAAAGTTTTTTTTTGTCAAAATCTAGCCTAGGTTTTACCCTAATTGAAATCATTGTTGTCTTTGCGGTTTTGGCAGTTATTTCCGTAGCAGGCCTTGCTTCCTTTGTCTCTTACAGCAGGCAGCAGGCTTTGGTTACAGAAGTCAATACCCTGACTTCTGTAATTAATTTAGCCCGCTCAAATGCAATTTCTCAGGTTAAGCCTTCGACCAAATGTGTCGGAGCAAATCTTTTAACACTTGACGGATACATAGTTACTCTTATTACAACCGGTGATAAAAATACCTATACACTTGGAGTTGCTTGCGGACCAGGATCAGATCCAGGCCCCACCGTCTATACATTCCCCCAGACTATTACTTTTGACCCAGTTTTAACAAACGTTTCTACAATTTATTTCCGTGTTTTGACAGGAGGAGTGATACTTAAAAATAGCGCGGGTAATGAAATTACCAATGGGAGTATTGTTTTGGAAAATGAAAGCGCTGGGCTCTCAAAATCAATCACAATAGATAACTCGGGTAAAATAGAATGAAAACTTTGATTAAACAAAAAGGACAAAGCTTAATAGAGGCAATAGTGGCATTAAGCGCCGCTGTTTTGATTATTTCAGCAATTGCCGTTGCTGTTTTGACATCTGTAGGAAATTCCGATTATTCAAAAAATCAGAATAAAGCTACGCTTTATGCCCAGGAGGAACTGGAATCGCTAAGGGAATCAAGTGAAATAAGCTGGTCTAATTTTTCTTCTCAAGGATCTGGGATATATTGTGTTGGATCAAATGAGGTATTAGAATCGTCCGTCTCAAACTGTTCAACTGCGAATTTGGATAATTATTATATAAGACAAGTTGATTTATATGACTTTAACACAAGCGGTTGCACAAATTCAAGGAAAGTAAGAGTAAGTGTTTTTTGGAGTGACGGAAAATGCCAAAGTGGCCAATTTTGTCACAATGTTGTTTTGGAATCTTGTTTTGCAGACAATAATACCCTGCCAACGCCATGAGAGAAAAAACACATAAGGGTTTTACTTTAATAGAGCTTCTGGTTGTCATGATGATAATTATTGCTGTCGGAAGCATAATTGCTGGAATAATTGTTGTGTCTTTAAGGGGAGGAAACAGAAGCGTTAATGTAAACGAGGTAAGGCAAACCGGAGAGTATACTCTTTCCCAAATGACTAAAATGGTTGCTTTTGCCAAAAGCTTTGACGGTATTGGTAAGTTAGTGCTTGGAAACATAGTTTATGAAACAGACTGCACTACTCAAGCTGGCGTTGAATTTACGCATTTAAAACTTACCTCTTTTGATAATACACAAACGACGTTTATCTGTGATTACAACGCAACCACAATTGCTTCTCAAAGCGCTTCAAGAACCGTAGAATTGATTAACTCTACGAAGTTTAACTTGGACGTGTGCACTTTTAAATGTACACAAAACAGTATCGCAACCGCTCCTGTAATAGAGATAAATTTCACCCTTTCTAAAAACTCTCCTTCAACGTTTGTAGAAAATAAAATAAGCATACCTTTCGGAACAACAGTCGGATTTAGGAACCTGGCGAATTAGCTTTAAAATTAGTTGACAAAGGTAGCTTTTTATTGCTACTCTATATTTAGATATTTATAAGTATGGTTAAAAACCTACAAAGTCAAAAGGGTCAAGCTCTATTGATAGTTGTTCTGGTTATGGTAATAGCTCTAACCGTTACCCTCTCTATTGTTTCAAGATCTGTTGTAAACCTAAGAACCTCTGTCGAGCAATCCGAATCTCAAAAAGCTTTAGCGGCAGCCGAGGCAGGAGTTGAGCAAGCTATTAAAAACAATGCTAGTATTGGCGTGGATACCCCAGCTTCATTTGGCAATACGACCTATACGGCGACAATAAGCGATGTTTTAGCAAGCTCATCTTTTTTGCTAAACGGAGGAATTGCAGTAACTAAGTCAGAAGGATCCTCAATCTGGCTTTCCACATATAATGAAGCAAACCCATGGTCTGATAGCTGGAGTGGAAATTTAGATATCTATTGGGGTGATCCAGGAGCTGCAGATTCAGCAAATGCTGCTTTGGAAATAGTTCTTTTATCTGGTCCGGATAAAAACAGCGCAACTGTTACAAGATATGCTGTTGATCCTGACGGAACCAGAAGAACGAGCAACAATTTTGCAAACGTTGCCCAAACAGGAAATTTTAATGTCGGGGGTAAATCGTTAAAATACAGATACACTATCAGCGTCGTTTCAGGATTTTTGGTAAGAGTGACGCCTGTTTATACGTCATCATATATAGGAGCCCAGGGAACAAATCTGCCCACGCAGGGCAAAATCGTAACCGCATCTGGCACTTCGGGTAACACCCAGCGTAAAGTGACCGTCTTCCAGGGGTATCCCATATTGCCGCCAGAACTATTCCTTTATAGCTTACTTTCTTTGTAAAAAATGAATAACAAAAAAGGATTCGGGCTCGATATAGGAGCTACATCTTTAAAACTTGTGTGGCTAAATAAGCAGTTATCAGGCTTTATTTTAAAGGCGGCATTAATTATGCCTGTTCCTCCCAAGGGAATGCTTTCAGAGTCCCCCCTAGATGAGGAAGAAATGGCCCAGACTCTTCGAAAAGCAGCTGACACGGCATCGGTTAATACCAAAAAGGTAAACGTTGCTCTTCCTGAAAACCAGGTTTATACAAAGGTATTGGATATGCCTGTGCTTTCTGACAGAGAGGTTGCCTCAGCCATTTATTGGGAAGCCGAACAATATATTCCGGTCCCTTTGACAAACATTAAGCTTGTTTGGAACGTTTTAAAAAGACCTGAAAAAGCAACGCCCGATGAAAAAATGCAGGTTTTAATGGTAGGAGCACCATCTATGCTTGTTAACAAATATCAAAAGATCGTCTCAATGGCGGGACTTGAAATAAACGCAATGGAGACGGAAATCCTGGCAACGATCCGCTCTCTTGTTCTAGACGAGAATTTTCCAACAAGCTTAGTTGTCAATATCGGCGCAATCAGTACATCTTTTGCCATTGTAAGAAAAGGGATAATGGTATTTACCTACTCGATGGCAATAGGAGGCGCTGCTATTAACAGAGCAATTGCCACTGATTTCAGCCTTACGCCCCAGCAGGCAGAGGAATATAAGAGAGTTTACGGAATTTCGGGAAAGTCTTTGGGAGGAAGAGTTGGTAAATCAACAGAGCCTATCTTAAATGCAATTTTAGCTGAAATAAAAAAATCCGTAGCATTTTATTCCCAAAAATATAAAGACGATAGTCCTATCAGGCAGATTATTCTTTCAGGAGGAACGGCAAAGCTTCCCGGAATTGAACTATTCTTTGCGCAAAATTCGGGAATTGAAACTGCCATAGCAAACCCCTGGAAGGCACTCGCCTCACAGCAAATCCCGAAAGAAGTATTGCAAAATGCTTCTGACTACCCCATCGCAGTCGGTCTTGCGATGAGAGACTATGAGTAACAGTATTAATCTTGTATCAAGCAAAAACGAACAGCTGGAAAAAGAGCTAAAAATCTTAAAAATAATTAGGGTTACAGCTGTTTCCATGCTTATCACAATTGCGGTTGTATCGATAACTGCTTTTATCGTCAGTACCCAAATTCCCCTTTCCCAGATAAAACAGGAGGAAGAACAGACTTTAACGAGCATCTCAGCCCTGCATGATAAACTGACGACTTATTATCTTGTTAAAGATAGGATTAATAATATCGGAAACCTTATTCAGGTAAGGGAGAACTATATTGTGCCGATCGATACAGTTTTGGATAAAATAAACAGCCAGTTATCCATAAATGCTTTTTCCATAGAAAAAGATAAGCTGACGGTTAGCTTAACAGCCTCATCGCTTGTTCCCATAAATGAAACAATAAGTGCAATTTATGATCTTGGAAGAGAAGAAAAAGTTATTACAGACGTCAAGTTAACCTCGCTTGGTTTAGATACGCAGGCAGGTCGGTACATAGTAACCTTACAGGCAAAAATTTTATAATTATGGATTTAAACAAGGATATAAAAGACATACATATAAATTTTAATTCGAGCACTCTTAATATTCTTTATAGAAAATACAAGAGCTTTCTGCTTCCGACCGTTGCCATTATTGCTTGCCTGATTTTATTTTTTATGGTGGTTATTCCCCAACTCCAGGGCGTTTTAGATGCAAAACAAAAAGAGCAGGTTGCAAGAGAAAGACTGAATAAGCTTAAGAATAACTTTGTTCTTTTATCAAGTATGGATGAAATAAGTTTAGGCCAGGATTTACAGAGCCTTTCACGAGGCCTTTCTCCTAGCAAGGATTTTGCCGGGATAATAAATTCGATTTCATATAACGCTCTTAATGCCTCTGTTGTTTTGTCTGATTTTGAATTCACAGTTGGAGACATTTCGGAAAAAGAACCAAACACTACGCCTTTTCCAAGCCTAAGACTTGATTTAAGAGTCAGCGGTAACCCCCCAGCAATATTAAACTTTATCAAAAGGCTCTATGCATCAACGCCTTTAACAGAGGTAACGAGTATTGCTATATCCGGTAATTCGGCTACGATCAAACTCCAGTTTTATTACAAGGCGTTTCCCCAAGGCACAATTAGTAACGAGACGCCAATTATTTCCTTCTCAGAAAAAGAAAAGGACTTAATAGAGGAGATTACTAATTGGGGAAGCGGTGTTGCAAATGCTTCTTTGATATTAAATACAGTGCCCCAAGAGGCTTCTTCGTCTTCAGCCCTTAACGCATCAAGTTCTGCGCAAACACAGTAATTATTTCTTTATTAAATCGGGCCTAACTTTTTGAGTGAGCTTAAGAGATTGTTCTTTTTTCCAAGCATCAATCTTTGCGTGATTACCCGAGATAAGCACATCAGGAACTTTTGCACCTTTATAAACTGAAGGTTTTGTATATTGAGGGTGTTCCAAAAGCAAACCAAAGGACTCATTTGCCAAAGATTTGTCGGTGATTACTCCTTTGATAAGCCTTACAACAGAGTCTACTATAAGCATTGCTGGAATTTCCCCACCTGTTAGCACAAAGTCACCAATACTAACTTGTTCATCAAGATACTTGATTATCCTTTCGTCAACGCCCTCATAATGTCCGCAGACTAAAATAAGGTGTTTTAGCTTTGAATATCTTTTAGCAGTTTTTTGGTTAAAGGTCTTTCCACTTGCAGTTAGCAAAATAATTTTTTCCTCGCTTTTTTTGTATTTTTTGTCTTTTGCTTTTTCTATTGCGTCGAAAAGCACGTCTACCCTTAAAACCATTCCCGCCCCCCCGCCGTAAGGAGTATCATCGACTAATTTATGTTTTCCTATGCCAAAATCACGGATATCAATAAATTCAAGTTCAACCAGTCCCTTTTCAACAGCTCTTTTAATAATAGAACTGTTAAATGGTGAGGAAAACATTTCGGGGAAAAGCGTTATAACCGAAATTTTCATATATTTTTAGAGGTTTTCGGAAAGTGATATAAATACTTTTTTATTTTGTTTCATAGCGGGGATTTTCATGATGTTTCTGATTGCCTTAATTACTTTTCCGTTTTTTCCGATAATTCTTCCCATATCCGTTGGATCTACTTTTATGACAAAGTTTAAAATTCCGTTTTCTTCAGTCTCTGATATTTCAACGGCAGTCTCTTTTTCGACTATTGAGGAGACAATATAGTTAAGTGTGTCTTTCATATTATTTTACGAGTTTTTCTATCACCAAAGAAGGTTGTGCTCCTACAGAAACCCAGTAATCATATCTCTTTTTGTCTATTTTAAATACGCCGTTTTTGCCTTTTTCATACCAACCCAACTGCTCAATGGACTTGCCATCCCTAGCAGACCTTTTTTCTTTAACGACAATTCTGAATTTTCTTTCTCCTCTTTTACCAATTCTGGCGCTTCGAATTACTACTGACATAATCGTAATTTTACCATTTATTTGTGGTTTACTCAAGGGGTCTTAGGGGTTTTGAGTTTTTGCAAAGCTTTCAGCGCAGCGTCTTCTTCTGCTTCCTGTTTTGATTTGCCTTGTCCCTGTCCAAAGAGCTTGTTGCCTATAAAAACTCCCATTGTAAACGTTTTTGAATGAGCAGGGCCATGCTCAGACATTACTTTGTATTGCGGTGAGCTTTGTTTTTTGGACTGCACATATTCCTGAAGAAGGCTTTTAGGATCTTTGAAAGATCTTTCGTTTTCCAAAGCTTCGATTCGGGTTAGGAAAACATCTTTTATAAAATCCTGAGTAACCTCAATACCAGAGTCTTGGAAAAGTGCGCCAATAAATCCCTCAAAGCAATCTGCGAGTAAGCTTTGGTTTTGTCTTCCCTTTGATTCTTCCTCTCCCTTGGAGAGTTTTAAATATTTTCCAAAATTAAGCTCCCTTGCAATATCTGCAAGACTTTTCGTGTTTACCAGAAGCGATCTCATGTTTGTTAAAATTCCCTCGTTATACTTAGGGTATTTGGTAAATAAAAGCTTAGAGATAACAAAAGAGATTATGCTGTCTCCTAAGAATTCGAGCCTTTCGTTTGAGGAGACGTCTTCTTTCGTTTCATTTAGAAAGCTTCTGTGAGTAAAAGCCTGATCGAAAAGGTTTTTATTTTTAAATACTGGTAGCTTTGTCATTTTTGATTAAATTTGCCAGTGCTCCGTTTATAAACTTAGGGCTTGCTTCGCCTCCGTATTCTTTGGCAAGTTCTATCGCTTCATCTATTATAACTCTTGGCGGCTGCTTTTTTTCAATGGTAAGTTCGAAGACGGCAAGGCGAAGTATTGCAAGATCAACCCTATTGATTTTTTCAATAGGAAACTGAGGCGCAGAGATTTTGATAAAATCATCAATCTTATCTTTGTTTTTTAGAATTTCTGATGCCGTATCTCCCACTCTTTGTTTATGGAATTGTGTTTTGAAGAGGTCTTCGACGACTTTTTGCCGTCTAAGATGCCTAATATCTAGAGGATTTTTCATTACTTTGTTGTCTGTTGGGTATTTTCTTTTGTTTCTTCTTCTCTTTTCTTTTTCTTATCTTCCTTTTTTTGCATCGAAATTACTTCCCTACCCTTATAGAAGCCACATTTAGGACAAATCTGGTGGGCTAAAATTTCGGTTTGGCAGTTTGGACAAGTTACAGTATGAGATAAAGACAAGTGGATGCTTGCTCTTCTTTTCCCCTGTCTTTGTCTTGAATGTCTTTTCTTTGGCTCTTGCGGCATATAAGGTATTTTACTTTATTTGAGGCCGAGTTTCAATAACTATCCAAAAAACAAGTTAATTCTTAGTCTGGGGACACCTCTTTAAGATTTTCTTCTTCAATTTTTTTAGCAAGATTAGGATACTCGCTCAGTTTTGCAAAGACCTTTTCCGCCTCTTTTTTAGTTTTTTCAATTAAATCAAAATCAGAAAAACTTGCTACTTTAAGTTGCGGTATTCCATGCTGAAGCGTTCCATACATTTGTCCGGGGCCTCTTAGTTTTAAATCTATCTCAGAAAGAACTGCTCCTGAGAAAATTGCCTCCATGGATTTAAGGCGTTCTAGAGTAACGGGGTTTTTACTTGAGGTAAATAAAAGGCAGAATGATTCCTTGCCTCCCCTACCCACCCTTCCTCTTAGTTGATGAAGCTGGGCAAGGCCGAAGCGCTCTGCTTCTTCGATCATCATGATGGTTGCATTTGGTATATCAATGCCTACTTCAACAACGGGAGTTGAGACCAAAATATCTGTTTTTCCACTCCTGAAGGTATCTAAAACCTCATCTTTTTCTTTGGCTTTCATTTTTCCATGCAAAAGTCCCAGGGAAAGTTTTGGAAAAACTTCTTTAGACAGTCTTTCAAATTCTTTTGTTGCCGCTTTTACCGTAACCATGGATTCAGATTCTTCTATAAAAGGACAGACAATAAAAACCTGGTCTTTTCCCTTTACGATCTTTTCCTCAATCCAGTTATATGCTCCTGTTCTTTTGCTTGGTGGAACTACCCAGGTTTTGATTGTTTTTCTACCTTTTGGCATTTCGTCTAAGATGGATAGATCCAGATCTCCATACAAAGTTAGTGCAACGGTTCTTGGGATTGGCGTTGCCGTCATTGTTAGAAGATGGGGGTTTTTGGCTTTTTGCCTTAAAATGCCTCTTTGTTCCACTCCGAATCTTTGCTGCTCATCAATTACGATAAGGCCGAGGTTTTTAAATTTAACCTTTTTATGAATTAAAGCATGAGTGCCGATTGCGATGTCAAATTTAGTGTCTTTTGATTTGGTGGTGCCCGTAAAAAGAGCAACGTTAACGTTGAGGTTAGATAAAAGCTTTGAAATAACATTGAAGTGCTGGTTTGCGAGTATCTCGGTTGGCGCCATAAAGGCCGTCTGATATCCGTTTAGAAAGGCTATGTAGGCAGCAACGGTTGCCACTATTGTTTTTCCGCTTCCAACGTCTCCTTCTAAAAGCCTATTCATGGGTGAATCCAAAGAAAGATCTTTTAATATCTCCCTAGTTGCATTTTTCTGGGCATTGGTTAGCTCAAATGAAAGTGTTTTAATAAATTTTTTTACCTTTTCCTTATGCTTTTCCACTTCCCATTTCTTTATCTTTTCCTTTTCCCACTGTTTCTTTCTGACCAAAGATGAGAGTTGAAGATTAAATAATTCGTCAAAGGAAAGCCTTTCCCTTGCCTCTTCGGCCTCATTTAAAGAGCTTGGGAAATGGATTTTTCTAACTGCTTCATCTAAGTTCATTAAACCATTCTCTTTTATTAAATCTTTTGGTAAATAATCGTCAATACTTGGAAACTCCTGTAAGAGTTTGAAAACCTGTCTTCGTAACCACTTAGAAGAAATTCCTTTTGTTTCAGGATATATCGGGACAAGTCTTCCGGTATGAATTGTCTGATTTTGGAAAATAACTTCATAGTCAGGAGATTTCATTATCAGTTTATTTCCGTCAAGATCAACTTTTCCAGACATTGAAATTTCATCACCCTCTTTGATTGTTTTAGGAATAAATGGCTGGTTAAACCAAAGGACTTCAATTTTTCCAGTTTCGTCGTAAACGATCCCTCTTTGTAGACTTTTCCATTTTCTTGTGTATTGGTTTTGGATTTTTTCAACTTTTCCTCTGACGGTTACAGTTTCTCCAGCCTGGACCAGGCCAATTTGAGAAACAAGGGAAAAGTCGTCATATCTAAAAGGGATATGGAATAAAAAATCTTCGAGTTTGAAGATGTTTAATTTAGAGAGTCTTCCTGCATACATTTTATATGCTTTTGAGAAAGAACCTACAGGTGTATTTAAATCCATAACTTAAAGGGTTAGGAAGGGCAAAACAGATGACGCAATTAGTGCGAAACTGACTATTACAATTATTATTTTCCAGATCCAATTATTTTTTCTTATAAACTCCATATGCTTTATTTTACCACAAGTTTTACAAAACGTTTCTTGCCAACCTTGAGAATTCCTTCTTCTAAAACCTGGTTTTGGTCGGTAATCTTTTTATCATTTACGGTTACCCCCCCTTGCTCTATCAGTCTCTTAGCTTCTGATTTGCTTTGGGAAAAATTTGCATTAACTAGAACTTCGGAAGCGGTCATATCCCTTCGCACAGTAATTGTATGTAGATTTTGGGGAACTTCTTTGTTTTGAACTGTTTTTTCAAATTCCTCTTTTGCTTTTTTAGCTGATTTCTCATCAACAAGCTCTTTAACTATTTCAAAAGCAAGCTCTTTTTTAATATCTCTTGGGTTTTCCTTTGATTTAAGTCTTTTTTCAAACCTTCCAACTTCCTCCAAGGAAAAATTGGTGGCTAGCATTAGATAATTTAAAATGAGATCATCATTTATCGCCATCACTTTTCTATAAATATCAAACGGCTTGTCATCAAGCCAGATAGCGTTTCCCCAGGATTTACTCATTTTTCTTGTGTCGGTCCCTTCTAAAATTACCGTTGTTAAGACAAAAGATTCTTTCTCTTTTAAATCTCTTATTAACGCTCTTCCCGCCTGCATATTGAAAGTCTGATCTGTCCCACCAATCTGAAGGTCTGTGTCCATAAAATAGCTGTCATATCCCTGCATGACTGGATACAAAAACTCATGAAGCCCTACTCTTTTCCCATCAGTTAGTCTTTTTTTGATAAGTTCTCTTCCCACGAAGTCCCCTACTGAAAAATGCTGGGTCAGTTTTAAAATATCGACAAAGTTAAGTTTTTTTAACCATTCACTGTTATATCTTACTTTAACCTTATTAAAATCCAGTATTTTTTCTGCCTGTTTTTTATATGTTTTGAAATTTTCCTCAATCTCTTCGATGGTTAACGCAGGTCTTTCAGAATCCTTATCGGAAGTGTCACCGATTAAAGCCGTAAAATCGCCTATTAAAAAAGTGACGTTTTGGCCCAAAAGCGCAAACTGGTTTAGCTTTCTAAGAACGACAGCATGTCCTAAATGGATTTTGGTTGAAGTTGGGTCAATTCCTAAATAGATGTTTAGTTTCTTTCCCGACATCAGTTTTCCGGCCAACATATTTTTGTTTGGAATGATGTTTGCGACACCCCTTGTTAAGATCTCTTCAACTTGCTTCATAGCCTCAGTATAGCACAGTTTAGCTCAAATTTGATATACTTTAGGAATATGTTTGATTACGCAAGGAAGTCAAGGAGAAGAAGTTCATATTTCACTCTTTCAATTCCAAATTTTGGAAGATTTGGGAAATTTAATAACTTTTCAAATACCCCCAAAGATGTCTTGATAAGTAAGATTTTTAAGTATTCTTTTTTTGGTCTTATCGGCCTTATTCTCCTGATGGCGGTTTTGTTTATCTGGTACGGAAGAGATCTTCCTGCTCCAGGAAAGCTCGTTGAGGCCCAAGTTTCCCAGTCGAGTGGAATATATGATCGAAACGGAGAGCTTTTGTTTTCCGTCTACCAAAACCAGAACAGGATTTACGTAACTTTGGATAAGATACCCAAATTCTTAAGACAAGGGACAATAGCAATTGAAGACAAGAGTTTTTATGAAAACGAAGGCTTTTCTATAACAGGTTATATAAGAGGGCTTATCATTGACCCGATACTTAGACAAAGGGTCACTGGAGGTTCTACAATCACCCAGCAGCTGGTTAAAAACGTTCTTCTAACATCGGAGCGAAGTTTGCCAAGAAAGATCAAGGAATTAATGCTTGCTATCCAAGTTGATCGAAAATACACCAAAGATGAAATTTTGGAAATGTATTTAAATGACGTTCCATATGGCGGAACCGCCATTGGAGTCCAGGCAGCTTCCCAAATTTATTTTAATAAAGACGTCAAGGATCTAAATCTTGCCGAAAGCGCATTTTTGGCAGGCCTTCCTCAAAGCCCAAGTACTTATAGTCCATTTAGCGGTGACAAATATTATTTATCAAGAACAAAAAACGTTTTGGCCCAAATGGAATCCCAGGGGTATATCACTAAAAAACAGGCAGAGAAAGCATATAAAGAAATTGAGAACAAAAAGTTTTCAGGAAGCGATATAGGTATAAAAGCTCCTCATTTTGTTATGTTTGTAAAGCAAGCTTTGGTTAAACAGTTTGGCGAATCAGCGGTTGAAAACGGAGGATTAAGAGTCACAACAACCCTTGATTATAAAATCGAAAAAGAAGCTGAAAAAATTGTCAACGAAGAGATTAAGAAACTCAAAAACTATAAAGTAGGAAACGGAGCAGCCATGGTGACAAACCCAAAAACCGGCGAGATTTTGGCAATGGTAGGAAGTGAAGATTATTTCAATACCGATAACGACGGAAACTTTAACGCTGCAGCAGGTTTTAGACAGCCTGGATCCTCATTAAAGCCGATAACTTACGCGGTTGCTTTTAGCAGGGGTTATACCCCCTCTACTCTTTTAATAGATTCTCAGACAAATTTTAAGGCAAACGACGACGAAAAAGATTATATTCCGGTCAATTACGACGGTAAATACAGAGGTCCTGTTCAGGTAAGATTTGCTCTTGCAAACTCACTTAATGTCCCTGCCGTAAAAATGCTTTCAATGGTTGGTGTAAAAAACGTCATGCAAAAGGCCTATGAAATGGGAATAGATAACTGGCAGCCTACAGATGAGAATCTAAGAAACGTCGGCTACTCTTTAGTTTTGGGAGGAAGAGATGTAAGACTTTTGGATGAAGTGGAAGCATACGGGGTTTTTGCAAACGGCGGACAAAAGCAATCTTTGGTTTCAATACTTGAAGTAAAAGATTCGAAAGGAAATACGCTTTACAAATATAACCAGCCCTCTCCGCAAAGAATATTTGGCGAGGACATAAGTTTTCTTATCTCTCACATTTTGCTTGATAATACGGTAAGAAGTGCAACATTTGGTACAAATTCATATCTTGTAATACCCGGACACCCGAGCGTTTCGGTAAAAACAGGAACAACGGATGAAAAAAGAGACAACTGGACAGTGGGATATACAAAGTCATTTGTCGTAGGTTCTTGGGTTGGAAATAATGACAATACGCCGATGGGAAACATCACCTCCGGAGTAACTGGCGCAGCACCGATCTTTAACAGGCTGATGACATTTGTTCTTAAAGGTAAAGAAGACGAGCCATTTAACAAACCGGATAATGTCGAGGCGGCAATTATTGACGCATATGGAGGAGGAGCTCCTGTTGACGGAAAGCCGCAAAGAAGCGAATACTTTATCAAAGGAACACAGCCCTCCGGTCCTTCTAATATCTATCAGAAAATTAAGCTTTCAAAACATGACAACGGAAAACTTGCCAGTCCTTGGGAAATTGAACACGGACAATATGACACTAAAGATTACATTGTCCTAAAAGAAGATGATCCGATTTCTCAGGATGGTAAAAACAGATGGATGGAGGGAATAACTGAATGGATAAAGAAAACTTATGCTGCAGATCACCCTGAATATTATCCACCGACAGAGACGTCTTCATATAAAGAAGAAGAGGGTTCAAGCGATACTCCAACGCCTACTCCATCGGAAACGCCTACCCCAACGTTAACGCCTACTCCTTAATTGTAGCTTTAAATTTTTCTTTTAAAACACTAATTACCTTTTCCCTTATTTTTGAGACCTCTTGATTTGTCAGATTCTTTTCAAAATCCAGATAGACGATATGGAAAGTCCTAGTATCTTTGTAGGTGTCTTTAAGAGTAACCTCTGTAATAAGAGCGTCTTGGTTTTTAATTGTGTTTATCAAATCCTGAGTTGAAGAGTCCGAAATAACAGAAATGTCTTCAACGATTGGTGGAAATTTTGCAAAGGGCTTAAATGTTTTTTTGTTTGAAGCATGTTTTAGTATTGTTTCAAAATTTAACTCAAAATCAACAAGGTTTGTGTCTAGTACCTCTATCTCTCCAAGATAATCCTTTTCAATAAAGATTGATGCTCCAAGTCCACCCTTTTGTGACTTTTTAAAATCAACATTTTTGATTCCTAAATCTAATAATACCTGCTCGATAAATCCTTTTACCTCGTAAAAAGACGCATGTGGTTTTTTATATATACCTGAAAGCATTTGCACCTCATTGGGTAAATCATTTTGTTTTTTTAAATAAATATTAGACAACTCAAAGACCCTAAGTTCGTCCAATCCTTTATTATCTCTGACTACGTTTAAAAGACTTGGGATAAGTGAATTTCTCAAATATGCCATGTCTTCTGACAGCGGATTTTTAAGTTTTATCGCATCATCTATTGGTCCGTCAAATAATTCTTCTGAGATCAGTGAATATGTATAAACTTCTGTGAATCCAAAATATTTAAATGCATTTTTAGCTTTTTTTTCAAAGTAAAAATTATCTGCAAAACCAACAACCTTATTCGACAAGAAGGTTGGGACAACGCTTGGAAGATTGTGATATCCATAAATCCTTGCGACTTCTTCTATTATATCTTCGTCTATTGAGACGTCAGCTCTAATGGGTGGAACAGTAATCTCAAGTATGCTCCCTGAGGCCTTGGCATTAAAACCTAATTTATTTAATATCTCAACCGAGGTTTTAGTTTCTAATTCAACGCCAATCACTTTTTTAATTTTTTCATGATCTACTTTGATTTTCTTCTCTTTTGGTTTATTGGGGTAAATGTCTAAAATCTCAGAAATTACTTTTCCTTTGGCAATTTTCTCATAAAGTTCAATGCCCCGAAGCAATGCTTTTAGGGAAAGTTCGGGATCAACGCCTTTTTCATTTAAGATTGCAGCTTCGCTTCTAATGCCCAAACTCATTGAAGTATTTCTGATATTTACTGGATTATTGTTATCAATAAAAAACATTATTTTCTTGGTATTTTGGGTAACGACGGAATTTGCGGTTCCCATAACACCTAAAAGATCAATTATCTTTCCGGTTCCATCATCTGCAACTATATCTCCTCCCAAAAGTACGTGCGTTTTTCCATCAAGCGTTGAAATCACTTCTCCCTTTTTGGCTTGTCTGATAATTATTTTTTTTGTATTTAATCTATCAAAATCAAAGACGTGTGTCGGATGACCTACCTCTCTCATGACATAATTGGTTACATCGATTAAATTATTTAGGCTTCTGATACCTGATTTTTCAAGTCTTTGGGAAATTTCTTTGGGACTATCCCCTATCTCAATCTCCAGGATAACCGCACAGATTCTATTTACAAGTTTTGGATCATTAACAATTTCAATGGGAAATTTATTAAAAGATTTTGGGAAAGATTTAATTTTAAGATCGTTGAATCTTGAGTTTTTTAAGACAGCCGATGCTTCTCTTGCGATCCCAATAACTGACATCAGATCCGGCCTATTGGTCGTAACCTCAATGTCGTAAATATCATCGTTTTCGACTTTTTCTATTTTTTCAACAGATACACTTGTTAAAGAAAGCTCAGTTGCAATATCTTTTACAGAGGTTTTAGTGTCTAGAAATTCTCTTAACCAACTATCAACTATTTTTATATTCATAATTAAAATTGTTCTAAAAATTCCATTCTATCCGAGTAGATCGTTCTTATGTCATCGAGCTTAATTCCGTCTTTCATCATAAGCACTCTTTCCACTCCCCAGCCAAAAGCAAACCCGTTATAAACGCTTGGGTCTATTTCGCAGTTTTTTAAAACATTGGGATGGACCATTCCTGCTCCTCCCATTTCCAACCATCCCTCTTTACAAAGTTTGCATCCTTTCCCGTTACAAGCGCCGCAGCTTACATCGACTTCAAATGATGGTTCTGTAAATTCAAAATGATAAGGTCTTATTCTTGATTGTCTTTCTTTTCCAAAGTATGCTTTAACAAAGTAATCCAAGACTCCTTTTAAGTTGCTTATCGAAAGATCAGTATTGACAGCTAGCCCTTCAAACTGATGAAACATCGGGACATGGGAAATATCACTTTGTCTTCTATAACATTTAGCAATGTTTAACATTTTTATCGGGGGTTTATTTGTTGTCATTTCTCGAATTTGCCCGCTTGATGTTTGAGGTGTAAGAAGTACTGGTCCGTATTTTGGATGTGGCTTTTCATCTACAAAAAATGTTTCCCAGTCATCACGTGCTGGATGGTTAGGCGGGAAATTTAAGGCTTCAAATGCATACCAATCCCATTCAACCTCAGGGTACCTTACCCTTACAAATCCTATTTTTTCAAAAATACTTTGAATCTCTTCAATCGCCTGGGTAACCAAATGCAAATGGCCAAGAGGTGGTTTGACTCCCGGATTTGTAACGTCAATTTTTTCAAGAAGAGTTGTTTTCTTAACCGCCGAAAGGGATTTGATTTTATCTTCTATTGCTTCTTCAATAGTCTGTTTTACTTCATTTGCCAAAACTCCAAACGCAGGGCGTTTCTCAGCGGGAAGTTTTGTGACCTCTTTTAAGGCAAGTGTTAACTTTCCGCTTTTCCCAAGGAACTGCAATTTTGTTTCTTCCAGGGATTTTAAGTCCTCGGCTTCTAAGACAAATGACAATGCGGCATTTTTAATGCCAATAAGTTCCTCTTCCATTAAATATAATTATAGCCTTGATATTTGTAAAAAACTAGTATAGTTTTCTTTGGCGTCTTGCAGATTATCCTCAACGACTCTTAGATTGTAGATCTGGGCAAGAATCTTACTACCAATAGTAGCAATATTTTTCGATAGTTTTTTTTGAGAAAGATATTTTGCTACCATTGCATGATCTATTAAGTCTCCAGATCCAGAAAGTTGTTTTAAGTCGGGATATTTTCTTAACAAAGTTTGCCCACATTGTGCAAAAACTTGTGGATGTGACATTATACTGTTTATTTCTTTTAAGTTTGCATCTTTTCTTATCATAAGAGCATGAGCGATTTTTATCGAAAATTGATCCACAATATTAAATTTATATTTTGCCATTGCCACGATGCTTTCTTTTACGACCCCGCCTACGGCATTGTGAATGGCAAACTGCCCCCTATCAATCTCGCCTTTATGCAGTGAGGATAGCACATTTCCACTTGTATAGAGATATTTTACTCTGTAATTTTGGATTTTTGATTTTTTTATGTAATAGAATAATGCTTCTTCATTAAAACTTCCCCTGCCTCCTTGAATACCAAAAGTTATATATTTAGGATTAATCTGTTTAGGCAATAATTTGTTATATAGCTTGTCAAACGAGATTCCCAGCTTGACCCGCACCTGCTTTGTATATGGATTATATTGCTGTAAATCGTTAAATAACTGCCAGGTGTCATTACACGTTTGTTGCATAATATCTAATAATTTTTTTGCACCCAGTGAATCAATGTCGCTTTTTTGAAATTTATATTCATTAAGAAGCCTTCCAATAAAATGGGTTAATCCCTGAGAATTAGCTGCAATTTTATCGTGTTGCCCAGCAGACATCTCTATGACTTTTATTTTTTTATTTAAAAAATAATTCTTCCAAAATTTGTAATTTGCATCATCTGTTTTGAACTTATCTAAGATGATCGTATGTTTTTCAAATCCATCTTTTGTACTGTCGGGTCCAAACATTGGATGAGTAAGAAGTGCCTGAATATTTGTATTTTTAAGATATTTCTCTAACACGTTTTGAGGGTGTATTTTTACAGATAATACATCAATGAGAAGATTTTTCTCAGTAAAATATTTTCCATGATCCCTGATTACTTTCTCAAATTTTGAAATAGGTACGGCAAAAAACACAGCTTCACTTTTATAAACATTACTTAAATTAGTTTCGATAAAGGTGTGTTTGGAAAGATTAAGTCCTTTTGTATCTATCTTACTTTTGTTGTAAAGCAGAATTTTAAAATCATCTTTTATAAGACGATATAGGGTTTTGCCAAATCTGCCAAATCCGATAATACTAACTTGTTTCATGATCTAAAATAGTCATTGATATTATCAATATTTACACAAATACTAATTCTTACAAACCTTCTCCCGTTTTTTCCAAAAGCAGTACCCGGTGTAAAAAGTATTTGTTTTTCTTCGAGAAGTTTATTAACAAACTCCTCTGAGTTTTTTTCATTATCTGGAATTTTTGCCCAAATATATAGTCCTGCTTTAGGTAAAATAAAAGTAAGCCCAAGTTTTCTCAAATGGTTTGCAATTAGATCTCTTCTTTTTTTATAACTTTCAAGCATTTGCTTGTTCCAGGTTTTATCAAAATTAGTTAGGGCAAAAGCGCCAAGTTTTTGAAGAGGAATAGAAAGGCCTGAATCCATTTGTGATTTCACTTTGGAAATTGCTCGAATAATATCTTTATTTCCGACAATCCATCCCATTCTAAAACCAGCAAAGGAGAATGTTTTAGAAAAAGAACCAATTTCAACAGCTATGTCTTTTGCTTCCTCTATTTCTAAAATACTTGGTGCCCTAAAGCCCTCAAACGTAAGTTCCGAATAGGCATTGTCGTAAACAATAAAAATATTATTTTGTTTTGCAAACTTCACTATTTTTAGTAAGTCCTCTCTACTTGCAACCTGTCCAGTTGGGTTTGAAGGAAAGTTAACCCACATAAATTTTGTTTTAGGAGAAAGTTTATTTTTTAATATATTAAAATTAATTTTAAAACCATCTTCTTCTCTTAAAGAATATGCGATTGGTTTTGCTCCAATCATTAATGCAGGATCTCTAAATGCCGGGTATCCAGGATCAGGAATGAGCACCTCTTGACCATTGTCCAAAAGAGCAAGAGGCAAATGACTAATTCCATCTTTTGCTCCTAACAACGGAAGAAGCTCTTCCTTGCCTATGGACACATTAAACCTTTTTTTGTACCACCAAATTAACGCATTGGAGAACTCTTCTATTGCACCATAACCGGGATATAAGTGTGCGTCATTTTGGTTAATAAACTCACTAAGTTTTCTGATATATAGATTGCTTGGTTTTATGTCAGGTGTTCCTGGCCCAAAGTTTAAAACTTTTCTTTTTGCCTTTTTCTCAACCTCCACCCTCTTTTTAGCAAGGCTTGCATGGATATACTCTGAAAATAAATCCAATCTTTTTGCCTGTTTTGTTGTGTTCATAATTATTTTTCTTCACTTTCTATAGTAAGTGAATTTTTATGAATAAGTGTATATAGGTTTTTAATAAAGTCTTTGTCAAGATTTAAAGATTTTGCAATTAATATTCTTGATTCTAAAACCTCTTCCCATCTTTTTTGATCAAGAGGCTTAATATTATTTTTTCTTTTAAGTTTTCCGATCTTTCGTACAACGCTTGCCCTTTTTGCCACGACAGATAAGAGTTCCCTATCAATTTCGTCTATTTCCTTCCTTAATTTTTTTAACATAATTTTATTCATTAAATTCTTACCGCCTGGTCAAACTGATCCCAAGAAAGTTGTTGTAATTTATCTGTCCAAGCTTCTTCTGGATTTGGATGAACCTCTATCATTAAGCCATCAAATCCTACACCGTTAATATTAAATTCTTGTGCTTGTTTTATGACATCTAACACTTTTTCCCTAGTCCCACCCATATGTGATGGGTCAATTAACATGGGTAGTCCCGTTTCGGCTTTAACCTGCATAGCCATTTCGAAATCGGGATTATTTCTAAGACCATTTGTTCCAGGCGAAAAACCCCTATGACATAAAATTATTTGAGAAGAGTCTCCGCTACCGTTTACTACATGATCTACGATTCCTAACCAGTGTGATAAGTCTGGCCATGGTTGATTTTTGATTAGAACCTTCACGTGTCTCTCCCCTTTTGCGATTTCTCCGATGTGACGCTGAATTAAATGATTTTGATTTCTTGAGCCAATCCAAATCAATACGTCTTTTCCTAAACCACCGGCAATCCTGTTCACCACTTGTTCAGCATTGCTTTCATTTAATACTTCTGTTGCAGGAGTTAAACCAAGTTGCGTAACCTCCTCAAGCCAGCTAATACCTGCTTCTTGTACTCCGTCAAATTCGGGTCTTGTTCTAGGTTTCCATAAACTTGCCCTAACTATTTCAACACCGCGCTCTTTCGCCATGATGGCTGAAGCAAGAACTTGACTTCGCGATTCAGCGGCACACGGTCCTGCAATTATCATTCTATTTCTTTCAATCATATTTATCTCCTTTCAAAATTTGACAACAAAAAAACCTCCCGTTCGGGAGGTCTAATTTTTGCTTTTCAGCAATACGTTACCTCCCGGTTAGGGATGTAAAGTAGAAATAAAAAGCTGCAAATTTATTCATCTCCAATAATATATCATATCATCTTTTAAAACACAACGGTTATTTTGAAAATAATAAAGTATAATCCAGTAAATAATTAAATGAATACAAAACTTGATCTAAAAAATATTTCCAGTTTTACCGAATAAATTTATTACTCAATTATGCTTCTAGCTATTTATTTTAACTACGGGCCTCCTCTTTTTCTAAAAACACATCTAATATCATTGACTTTGGGATAGATTTCTTGGTACAATCTTCCCCGCTGCCTCAAACTGCCTCTGTATTTATATATGAATAAGTTTATAAAAACTACAATTAATAAAGTTGTTAAAAAAGTTAAGAATTCTCTCTCTTTATCTAAAAAGAAAGTTTCCCCTTTTTATAAAAGATTTATTATTTTTTCCAAAAGAAAGCCTATAACGGCTTTTTTAATGCTTTTGGCAGTCCTTTTCTCGTTAATAGTATTAAGCAATTTAATTAACAGACCGGTGCCAGAGGTAGAAGAGGCGGGATTAACCACAAAAGACGTTTCAGTTTATACAATAGGTACTTCCCCCAAGATTAAAGTTCAGGCACAGGTAGAAAAATCCGGTGTAATTAAAATTGTTTCTTTGGGATCAGGCGTAGTCCAAGGTATTAATGTTTTTGTAGGACAACAGATATACAGGGGAACAAATCTTATCTCCATGTCAACAAACTACCAGGGCGGAAACGCCTTCTCTTTGCAAAGACAACTTGCGCAAACCCAATATAAAAACGTTTTAGATACATACCAAGCCCAAAAAGACTTGATTGGAAAACAAAAAGAACTCGCAAATAAAAATGACGAAAATGCTGATGAGCTAAGAAGAATAGGAAGAGAGTCTTTGGATGATACAAGAGGACTTATAAATTTAAATAACGATATCTTAAATACTCTTTCTTTCAACCAATCCCAGTATGAGGCAACCAATTCAGGCGGAATGAATGATGCCCTGGTTTTACAAATGAAACAATTAAGGTCACAACTTTTAGCAGGAAATAACCAGCTTGAGTTAGCACTTAGAAATAGCGAGTATTCAACTTCCGATGATGAAGTTTTGGCAAATCTTTCAGATCTTGGAAAAGATATTGCGATAAGGCAACTTGATCTGCAGGAAAAAGCTTTGGATCTAAATAAGGAAGTATCAAGATTAAATGTAATGCTGGCTCAAGTTAACGAAGCACTTATGTTTCCCTCGTCACCTGTCAACGGAGTTGTTGAAAGAATTTATGTAAGAGTTGGGCAAGTTCTAACCCCCGGAATGCCGATAGCCCAGGTTACCGGAGACAAAAGTTCATTAACGGCTACTGCATTTCTAAGTAGAGAAATAGCAGGATCGCTCTCGCAGGCTGAAATGTCCACTTTGTATTTTGGCAGTAAAACCTACGAGGAGGCACCTTTCTATGTATCGAAGGAGGCAACAGACGGAAGTCTGTATTCCGCACAGTTTAGTATTCCCGATGAATTTGCATCAGAGATTTCTGATAAAGGGTACATAACAATTGATATTCCTATTGGTTTCCCAAAGACAGGTTCGGCAGTTCCTTTTGTTCCCTTAGACAGTATTTTCCAAACGCAAGATCAGGCTTTTGTCTATGTTGCAAAAGACCAGAAAGCGCAAAGCAAAAAAGTAATCTTAGGGCAAGTATTTGGAAGATTTGTAGAAATTGAGTCAGGTCTTTTGCCCTCAGATCAGGTAATTATAGACAGAAATGTCATTGAGGGAGACCCCGTCAGGATAGTCAAAAACTAAATGAAGCATGCATCCTTCCTTACTCACCTAAGATTTGATAAAAAACTGGCTGATTCAGTTCAGGCGAAATATCTTCGCAATCCAAGACTCCTGGTTCTTATTCTGGCAATGATTTTTTCTTTTGGAATTTTCAGCTACTTCAATCTGCCAAGACGACTTTTTCCTGAAATTAAAATCCCGCTTGTTATAATCTCAACTCCTTTTCCAGGAGCTTCTCCATCCGAAGTTGAATCTTTGGTTACAGATCCCCTGGAAGATTCCCTAGGTTCGGTTTCCAATATTAAAACCTATACGTCTTCCTCAAGAGATTCGTTTTCGGTAATACAGGTTGAATTTAACAGCGGAGTTGATGCGGATAAAGCGGCAGGGGATGTAAAGACGGTTGTTGATAATGTCAGTATTCCTAAAGACGCAATTGATCCAACAACCACCAAAGTTGATTTTGAACAATTCCCTGTTTGGTCGTTTTCTTTAATAAGCAAAAGCGAGGATACAGCATCTTTAATTGAATTTTCTAAAAGACTTAAAGACAGAATTGAGGAAATACCAACGGTTGACAGAGTCGGCATATCAGGTCTTGAAGAACAGGAAATCCAGATAACAATAAAACCCGAAAGCCTTTCAACTTACGGTTTTAATCCCCAGGTTTTAATGAGTGCAATCACAAATGCTACAAAGTCGCTTCCTGCAGGAACCGTCAGGACAGAAGCTTCTTCTTTTACTTTAAGCGTTGATCCTCTAATTTCAAGTATTGAGGATATTAGAGATATCAGAATTCATGTAAACGGAAGCATTGTTAATCTGTCAGATATTGCAACGGTCAGCTTTAGATCAAAACCAAATCAACTGCAAAGCTTTATAGCACAGCCTGGCCTTCCGGCAAGAATTGCCGTCAGTTTTTCCATATTTAAAACTGCAAATGCGGATATAAGTAAAACCGTTGAAGTTGCAAGAGAGGAAATTAATTTAGCTCTTGGCGATTATGGAAACGAATTTTCCATTTTTACAACATCTGATATTTCAGAGCAGATTGACAACCAGTTTAACGAGCTTATAAGGGATTTTATCGTAACCATTATTCTGGTCTTTATTGCTCTTTTAGTATTCTTAGGTATCAGGCAAGCAGTTGTCGCATCACTTTCAATTCCTTTAACTTTTTTAATAAGTTTTGGGATTATGAATATATTCGGAGTCGCTCTTTCTTTTATTTCTTTTTTCTCGCTTTTACTGGCTTTGGGTCTGGTCGTTGACGATACAATTGTCGTTATTTCGGCAATGACAGCCTATTTTAGGTCCGGAAAATTCACTCCCTTTCAGACAGGTCTTTTGGTCTGGAGGGATTTCATTACCCCGATTTTGACAACAACCTTAACAACGGTCTGGGCATTCGTTCCCCTGCTTTTATCAACAGGGATTATAGGAGAATTTATAAAACCAATTCCGATTGTCGTATCAACTACGCTTCTTGCTTCATTCTTGGTTGCCATGTTCATAACTCTTCCCATTGTCACTTTTCTTTTTAAACCAACTCTTCCCAAAAGAGTGGCGGTGCTTTTAATGGTAATTGCGATTTTTGTGATCTTTCTTTTTATTTTCGCAATTTCCCCAAAAAACATTCTGCTTTTGCCGATTTTAATTGCTTTAACAATTCTTTTGTTTACGACATACAAAGTAAAAGACGATTTGGTTGAAAAAGTTAAAGGTCATGATTTTATCAAAAACAAAAATGTTAAATATTATTTAACGCACGGAATAATAAGTTTTGAACCATTGTCAATCCGCTACCAGCTTTTTATAAGAAAAATATTATCCCACAAGAGGTGGGTTAAGATTACGGTTACATTGGTTGTCATTTTCTCAATCTTTTCCTATCTTTTAGTCCCCTTAGGGCTTGTTAAAAACGAATTTTTCCCAAGGGAAAATGCCGAAACAGTAAGTATTACGGTAGAACTGCCTGCCGGAACAAATCTTGAAACTTCTAAAAAAGAAGCTTTGTCTATTTTGGAAAAATTGAGAAATGAAAAAGATGTTGAGACTGTTTCGGTTAATCTTGGCCAAGCTTCAGGAGTATTCGGTGAAGCAGCCGGAGCAACGGCTAATAGCTTTTTATACACACTTGTCTTAAAAGAGGAAAGAAGTCGCCAGTCTTCCCAAGTAACAAGGGATTTAAGAAAGGAGTTTAAAGATTATTCAAAAGGAAAGTTGTCAGTTCTTGAGCAAAGCGGCGGTCCCCCAGCCGGAGCAGATATCCAGATAAACATATCAGGCCCTGACTTGGCGGTTCTCGATGAGTATGCAGACAAGGTTATTACATATCTAAAATCACAACCGGGAACTGCAAACGTAGATAAATCAATTAAGCCCGGAACGAGTAAGATTGCATTTTCTCCCAACAGGCAGAAACTCTCAGAAAATTCCATAACGGCTGATCAAATTGGTTTTACCCTAAGGACATTTGCAAGCGGTTTTGAATTGGATTCCGTAAAGCTGGATCCCTCTTCAAACGAAGAGCAGGACATAACTTTAAGGTTTGTAAGCGGTGAGCAGTTTGTAGAAAGCATAAGCTCTTTAATGATTCCAACTCAAAGCGGGAACATTCCGCTTTTGTCCCTTGGAAGTTTAACTCTTGAGACAAGCCCAACTCTTATAACAAGGGAGGATGGAAAAAGGACTATTTCCGTAACAGCCTCTGTCGAAACAGGATATGCGATTGCAGACGTTAATATGGATTTGCAAAATTATGCAAATACCGATTTTAATCTTCCAAGCGGTTACTTATGGAAAACAGGAGGAGTTAATGAGGAAAACCAGGAATCTATAAATTCGGTTCTTATTGCAATGGTGGTCTCATTTGTCCTTATTTTAATAACAATGGTTTTACAGTTTAATTCATTTAGGAAAGCGTTTATCATTATTTTGGTTATTCCTTTGTCAATCTCCGGTGTATTTATAATTTTTGGTTTAACAAACACCTATCTTTCTTTTCCAGGATTGGTAGGCGTTTTGGCATTGTTTGGAATTGTTGTTAAAAATTCAATTTTGATTGTGGATAAAATCCAGGCAAACCAAAAAACCAAAATGAGCTTTGAAGAAGCAATAGCAGAAGGCGCCGCATCTAGACTTGAGCCGATTGCCTTAACGTCTCTTACGGCAATCTTGGGTCTAATTCCTATTACGATTTCAGACCCATTATGGAGAGGTTTAGGTGGAGCTATTATTGCTGGTCTTACTTTTAGTGGGACGATAATGCTTTTCTTTATACCTGTAGTTTATTTTCTGATATTTAGATCCTCTGCAAGAAAACAACTATCTTCCAGAAGGTAAAGAGGCTACGTTATCTCCATGATAGATTCTTGCTGCTGCCAGGCCGGAAAGCCTGGAGAGTCCTGCAAAGAAAGCTAATTGAAGTTGGGGCCTTGTAATATTATGAGCAACAAGTTCAAAGCTTTTATCAGGCATGTCTCCATCTGGATTCAGCATTGCTGTGGTCACTCCTTCAATCTCAAGTCTTATCATATGTGGCGCAATGGCACTGGCTGTAAAATCTTGAGGATTCTTAGGTTTTTCGATTATGACCGAATACGCAGAATGCATAGAAGAAGCGATTTCTTGTTCTATGCCTTGTTCTTGTCCGTTTTTTAAAACTTCCTCAAGCCATCTGGACATAGCAGGCCTAACTTCGGCTCCCACTGGCCATCTTGTTTCCTCTGGTCTACTCTGTCCAATATCTGCCAAAAGCAGTTGTGGTACATCTGCCTTCGATACTTTTTTGGGAGATCTGAAGGAGTCAAATAAAAATCTTAAAGTCCCAACCGTGTTATATATTCTTTCCCAATCTGTTCCCCTGTCGTTATACGAAGGAAGAGCGCAGATAAGTCTTATCCAACCTGGTGTTGGTCCTTCATGCTCGGTTAGGATTTCGCCGAATCCCCAACCTCTGTCAGGAGTAGGTAGAATGAAAGTTCCAGGAACTTCAAAATGTGCTCTTGACTGTCCATTTATTCCCTCTAAGTTAAAGTCTGCCGGAGTAGGAGCGACACTTTTATGGACGAAGATATCAACGCTGCCAGGTTGACTGTCGAGGTAGTCGAGGTAGTAATGAGCAGAACTGTCTGGGTGCTCGATTTTTGCCACTGGAGGGGATTATAGCACAATCGTTTATGTCTTTTTAAGGGCTTTCTCCGTGTCCATTTTGGACTGCACGTTGCCTTCTGATAGCTTCGTATTCCAAGAGTGTAAGATCCGAAAGGGAAATACCACGAGTTTCTCCCGGGATAGGTTGAGGGAAAGTTATTATAGTAGTAGGATTATCTCCCCTAGTCTCTCTCAGCCTGCTAAGCGTAGCTCGTCGCAAAATCATAAAGTCAACACAGGAAACAGGCCTTACATCTCCCGGAATAGCTCTGGGAGGCGGTGGTATGCTTGGCTGGCGTTGATCTTCATGGTTTGCCATAAAGAAACAATATAAAGCTTATGGTATTTTATGTCAAAGTCAGCAGTAGGATTATTTTACCGAGGCGACTATTTTTTTAAATGTTTCTGGGTCATTTAAAACCAAATCGGAAAGTATTTTCCTATCAAGCTCGATTTTAGCTTTCTTTAGGTTACTTATAAAAACGCTGTATGAGACTCCTTCTTTTTTGGCTGCCTCACCTATTCTTACTATCCACAAAGCCCTAATATCTCTTTTCTTAAGTTTCCTGCCATGAAATGCATATGCGCCGGCATGAAGCGCTGCTTGTTTTTGAGTTCTGACAAGCCTATGCTTAGTACCCCTGTAGCCTTTTGTAAGGCTTGCAAGCTTATTATGTTTTCTTTTTGATACAATTCCTCGTTTTACTCTCATTTTTAGTTTTCTCCTAACATTTTCTTGATCTTTTTGGCAAATCTTTTCTTTAATACTCCTGTTTCCTTTTGTCTTCTGATTCTAGACTTTGATTTATGGAGTTTTTTATGACTGCCGTATTGATGAGTAAATAAAACCTTACCGGTCTTTGTAACTTTAAATCTTTTAGCAACAGATTTTCTAATTTTCAACTTTTTCATTTTGTTTTTTAGAAGGAGAAACTAAAACAATCAATTTCCTTCCTTCAAGTTTCCTTTCCCTATCTACCTTTGAAATATCGGATAGCATAACGAGTGCTTTGTCCATGATCTGGTGTCCAAACTGCGGATGCGTAATTTGTCTTCCGCTGAAAAAGACTACCAATCTTACCTTATCCCCTGATTCTAAAAAGTCTCTGGCTCTTTTTACCATGACCGACAAATCATTGTCGCTCATAAAAGGTCCAAGTCTTACTTCTTTCGTATCGGACGTTTTTGCCTTCTTCTTCTCTTCCCTTTTTTTCTTTTCCTCCTGATACAAAAACTTTTTAAAATCAATTATTTTTGCAACCGGTGGAGTCGCCTTGGGTGCTATTTCTACAAGATCAAGCATTTGCTTTTTGGCAAGATCTAAGGCCTTAGCCTTATCCAGTACTCCGATTTGCTTTCCCTCAGAGTCCAAAACCCGAAGAGACGTTGCAAAAATGCGTTCGTTAACCCTGTAAAATTTTTTACTGCTATCTTTAAATCTTTTTATCAATTTCGTTTAGAACCTTATTTAAAAACTCTGACACTTTCAGCATTCCAAGATCTTCTCCAGTTCTTGTTCTCACCGAAATACTGTCAGATTCAACTTCGACTTTCCCTATTATACCTAAAAACGGAATTTTTTGCAAAGCAGCCTCCCTTATTTTAGCTTGCAATGTTTGGCTTTTTGCATCAACCTCAACTCTTATCCCCATCTTTTTAAACTGTTCGTAAACCTTTTTTGCAAAATCCATTTGAGCATCGGTTATAGGAAGAAGTGCCACCTGTACAGGCGAAAGCCACAAGGGAAATGCGCCTTGGAAGTGTTCGGTTAAAATTCCGATATATCTTTCAAAACTTCCCAGAATTGCCCTATGAATCATGACGGGTTTTCCAAAGCTTCCGTCACTTTTGACAAATTTCAAATCAAAGGCATCGGGCATATGGAAATCAAGCTGAACCGTAGCCAGCTGCCATTCCCGATCAAGAGAATCTTTTATATGAACGTCAATTTTTGGTCCGTAAAACGCACCGTCCCCAGGTTTTAGTAAGTATTTTAATTTTTTCTTTTTTAAAGCCTCTTCCAAATCCTTTTCCGCTTTATCCCAGTTTGCAACAGTGCCCGCATAAACTTCGGGTCTTGTCGCAAGTCTAAAATCAAATTCAAATTTAAACTTCGTATAAAACTCTATCATCATATCCAAAATTTTTGAAACCTCATCGAAAATCTGGTCTTCAGTTGCAAAGATATGGGCATCGTCCATTGTTAATTGCCTGACTCGAAGTAGTCCGTTTACTTCCCCACTCTTTTCTCTTCTGTGAAGTTTTCCTATTTCGGATAGCCTTAAGGGAAGTTCCTTATAACTTCTTGGTCTAAATCTATAAACCATTGTCGCCTCAGGACAATTCATCGGTTTTAACGTATACAAAACCGGGTATTTATCGTTTTCATCATCTGAGAGAGTTAAATTGTACATATTGTGTTCTCCGAATTTTGCGAAGTGTCCTGAGTCTTTAAAAAG
This sequence comes from Candidatus Levyibacteriota bacterium, assembly GCA_016199085.1. Lineage (GTDB taxonomy): Bacteria > Patescibacteriota > Microgenomatia > Levybacterales > UBA12049 > JACQHJ01. The sequence continues at coordinate 162,809 of JACQHJ010000002.1, forward strand.
CTGTGATTTTACCATTATCGGCGTTGAGATTTCCTGGTATCCCCCGTCCTCTGTCAATTGTCTGATATATTTTTCAAGCTCTTTGAAGATTATCATTCCTTTTGGAAGCCAAAATGGCGCACCGGGTGCAAAGTCGTGGGAGAAGAATAATTCTAAGTCTTGGCCTATCTGCTTATGATCTTTTAAATCACTCATGAGGTTATTTTACCAGTCAAAGCCATAAATGTATAGCTATCTTATAAGGTCTGGCCTTTTCTCTATTATAAAATTAATAATGTCTGCGACAAAATTACCTACAAACGGAACCAGATTGATGTTTTGCAAGATTATGCCAAGGATTGTAACTATAATCGCAAGGCCGACTGTTGCTCCAAGTGCCCAGGAAAGTCCTCCAATAAAATTATTGATTACAAGTTGTTTCCTGTTTGCCTTTACGTTTTCATGAGGATCCATAATTTAAGCATAGAAGCTTTTATAAACTCTTGTCAAGTTAGAGGCCAAGATCCGGTGCGATTTTTTGCATAGCAGAAAGTCCGATTGTTATAAATTCATTTAAAGGGATTTGTAATTTTTCTTCACACATCTTTATTTGATCTCTGTTTGCTCCTTTGGCAAAAGATTTTTCTTTAAACCTGTTGAAGACAAAATCTGGCGTAACTGTCGCCAGTTTTTTATCAGGAGATATTAAAGTTGAAGCAATTATAAGACCGGTTAATTCATCGCAGCAGGAAATGCTCCAGTCCATTAAAGACTTAGGTTCTGCTTTTGTGAATTTATAATTGTGAGCAACGATGGCATAAATTAAAGTCGGATCAAGTTTCCCCGAAAGCATATCCCTTGAGGTAAGTCCATGTTTTTCCGGATGATCCTTGCAAAGTTCATAATCAAGATCATGTAAAAGCCCTACCATTGCCCAATCATTTAAAGTCTCAGTGTTAGGCTGAGGATTAAGCCTTAAATACAAAGCCTTCATTACAGCTTCAGTTGAGAGCATGTGTTTTACAAGATTTGGGTTTTTAACGTTTTGAGATAATAATTGGAGTGCTTCTTCTTTTGTCATAAGTTTATTTTAGCAAAATAATGTGGGCCCGAGAAGAGTCGAACTTCTGACCTTTGCAATGTCAATGCAACGCTCTAACCAACTGAGCTACGAGCCCCCATGATTGTATGTGTATTTTAACAGAGTTAAAAAACGAAAACAAATAACAAAGAAACTATTTCTTCCTTCTTAAAACGGTTAAGAAAGCAAGCTTTTGCTCCGCTTCCCTTACTAACTCTGCTATTTTTAGGGTAGCTGCTTTTTTATTTGTTTTGGCTAGTTCCAGCGCTTCAATAAATTCTTCTCCTCGCCCTTTTACAAGAGTTCTTTCTGCTTCAGAAGTTCTTACTAACTCTTTTAAAATAGGAAATGCCGTTAAGGCGTCAAAAATAGAACTAACGATATCTTTATCTCCGTACTGAGCAACTAAAGTATTAACAACTTCTTCATCATTTGGCATACCGATTATAAATTCTGCGTCTTGAGCACTTATATTATGGGCGGCAAGAAATTTTACCGTAGATTCTTTGGATTGCATATGTAAGGGAATATGGTACATGGGAAAGCTGTCTAGGAAATCACGGTATTGATCCCGAAGGGCATGGTTTATAAATGCCCTGGCCCAATCCTCATCATGCATGGTTATTGCAACCGGTACGGTTACATTTGACAAGGCATTAATAATTGCCGCAGTTCTTGTTTGTTGCCTTGGTCTACTTATAGTTCTTCCCCCAGCCGTAGAGTCTAAAAATAAATAATCAAATGAATCGAAAAATATGGCATATCCAAGATTGTTTGCTTCCTTAATGCTTTCAACCATTACATCTTCTGGGGCATCCTGAGCATGACCGTTAAGAAATACATATCCTTGACCAAGTTCGTCGAATATTTCGGAAAGTCCAAAAAGGATTGTTCCTTTTCCCCATTGTGGTGCACCTATGACGTTTATTTTTCCTGCTTCAAAAAAGATTTTTCCCGCTTCTACGGTTTCCTCAGGTCTCCAGACTTTTCTTGCATCTCTCATGTGTTCGACGGTTATATCTTTATAAGAGCCAAATTGAATTGGGATTTCTGAATGAGGTTTAAAGAATTTGATCCCTCCGCTTTTTGTTCGGACTTCTCGCTGGTGTCTACTTGTGCTTGCGGTTGCTTCAGGTGCCATAAGTTATTTCACGGATAAGAGGAAGTCTTTCAAAATTTCAAAATATATGCTAAGCCCTTCAGTCTCTACCCATTCTTCATCTGAGTGTAATCCTTCGCCCATTGGGCCGAAAGTAATTCCGGCACATCCTATTTGATTAAAATGCCTAACATCTGCTGCTCCGTGTTTTACAATAACCGGATATTGTCTGCCTGTTATTTTTTTAGTAGACTTTTTAAGTAATTTGATAAACTCATTATCCTCATCTGTATCTTGGGAAGGTTCATTGACTTGAGTCTCCATAGTAAAATCTTTGGGTAGTAATGATTTAATCCTTTCAACAAAAGTGTCTTTATCCTGGGGAATATATCTAACATCCAATAATATACTGCAATCATCTGGCACTTTATTAAAAGTCTTATTTGTACATTCAACACTTGCTACATTTACAGTTGTTTCCCAGGATTCTTTTAAAGGAACAGGAAAAGACTTTGTCAGCCTAACCAAAAACTTATTCATTTCCAAAATTGCATTTTTCCCGTTCCAGAGATATGCTCCGTGTGCGGTTTTTCCAAAAGATTTTATTTTTATCCAAATAACACCTTTTGCCTTATTATTTATTCCAAGGTTTGTTGGTTCTCCAGAGATTACAAAATCACACCTTATACCTTTTTCAATTTGATGTTTTGCTCCATTAAATCCCCCTATTTCCTCATCAGTTACCAATTGCAATCCTATCGCGTATGGAAGTTTCCTTGCCAGGGTCTTAAAAAGAATAATCATGGAAGCAGCAGCTGCTTTCATATCGTTCGTTCCCCGCCCAAAAAGCTTTCCGTTTTTTTCAACTAAATTAAATTGGTTGTCTTTTGCAGGAACAACGTCTAGATGGGCATTTAAAATTACACGAAAATTATTTAAATCTTTATTTTGATTTGAAAAGAGGAGAGATTTTGAACCGTTTTTCTCAAATTCTTTTACTGGGAAGCCTTCAAGCTCTTTTTTGCAAAGCATTAAAGCTTCATTGAGCGCTTTTTGATTATCAGACGTTGAAGGAATAGAGATTAATTGTCTTGTAAGTAAAAGTATTTGTGAGTTTGTCATATTTTTAAGTTAATTTTAGATGTGCTGTCTTATATTTCTCAATCTTTTTTTCATTAATTTTAAATCCAAGTCCTACAGTTTTTGGAACAGCGACAAAACCCTCACTGTCAACTATAAAACTATCATCAACTAAATCATCTTTATAGAAAAAATTTACAGGAGACATATCCGCGGGATATATATAATTAGGTAAAGATGCGACTGCAATATTAAAGGCTCTCCCTATTCCTGTCTCAAGCATTCCCCCGCACCATACGCCTACGTTTCGTTGCTTGCATACATCGTGGATTTTCTTGCTTTCCAAAAGTCCTCCTACCCTGCCAGGTTTTATATTGATTATTCTACATGCATTGATCTCAATTGCTTTTCTTGCATCTTCTTTTGAATGAATGCTTTCATCAAGACAAATTGGTGTTTTGATTTGTTTTTGCAAGGTTGCATGATCAACAATGTCATTGTCTGCCAGTGGTTGCTCCGTCATTGTCAGATTAAATGCGTCAAGTGTTCTAAGTGTTTCTAAATCATCCAATGTGTACGAAGAATTTGCATCAACCATTAAATCAATATCACCAAATTTTTCCCTAATGCTTTTAACGACCTCGATATCCCACCCTGGTTTTATTTTAATTTTTATTCTTCTAAACCCTTGCTTTATGCGAAGTTCTATCTCCTCCAAGGTCTCTTCAATTGAATCTTTGATCCCAATACTTTCCCCAACAGCAATTCTTTCCTGCGTTCCTCCCAAAAGATCTTTTAAATTCCTGTTTTCCTTAATTGACATTGCCATCCAAACTGCATTTTCAAGCCCTGTTTTGGCAAAATTATGATTCTTGATCGTTTTTAGAATCATCATTAATTCTTCAACATCTTTAAACCCCTTATTTAAAACCAATGGGGAAATATAGTCTTTTAAAACAAGAACACAAATGTCAGTTGTATCAGGTTTGTAATACGGGAAAGGAAGAGCAGCTGCTTCACCAAAGCCAATAATACCGTCATCTGTAGTTATTTTTATGATAACAGTAGGCTTCTCCTTGACAGTTCCAAAGCTAGTCGTAAAAGAACTGACCATCGGTATCTCAACCTTATATAAATCAATCTGTTTTATTTTCATATTCTTAATTATAGCAATATTTCGCGCTCTTTTATTAACTTAAGTAAGGCTTTATTAAATGGCATATTTTGTTTTTCAATAAATTCAATTGCCCTGTCTGCGCCATTTTTTTTAGTCTTTAAAACCCAGTCAATATATAAAAGATATTTCTGATCGGAAGCTGATAACCCCTTTTTGGCAATTTCGACAATTTTTTTTGCATAGTCGTAAACTTTTATATTTTTGTATCTTCCGCCTAAACCGTTTTTAATTGCTTCATTTCTTAGCTTTCCTAGATCATTCCAGTTAAAGCTATCTATGAAGCTTGTTGCCTCTTTTAGGTTGTTGATAAGTCCTGCTTGTAAAGCAGACGGACTAATTGCCACACTTTTGGCAATGTCTTCTCCGGCTGCCAATATTTCCCTATCTGCAAAATTTGCCCCTGCGTCTCTTCCCTCAATGTAGGTAAAGTTTGCAAATTGATTAAATATTTTTTCAACGTCTTTTTTATTTTGCTTTTTACAGGCCATAACAAATTCCCTTAGCGGAAATCTGTCGTTTTTTAGACCAAAACGGATTCTTGCACCTGTAAATTGGGCAAATTGCATTGCCTCTAAATGTAAAATATTTGGTTTTACGATAAAGACGTTTTCGGTTATTCCTTCTAAAACATCCTTAAGCGCTCTAGCTTTCCATGTTTTTTTAGACAAATACGTAAGCACGGGCGGAGAATTTTCTATAATTAAAACTCTGTCTCCCAAGCCTTTATAATTTTGTCCATTTCCTTCTCCTAACACAAAATGAATTCCGGAATCTTGTCCAAACATCCAGTCAAAATACTGTGCGAGAGTATGAAATCTTTTATTTGGAAAATTAACAGTTCTTCTGTCGCCTTCGACCTTTGCATTTTTCATCATTTCATTCCAAAGACTAAGCCTGGATTCTTTAAAGTTTGAACGTTTTCCGTTTTCAAAAGGACTGTTGGCAAAGATTCCTATAAATGCTGCGCTTGCGCCAATAATTACCGATACTGCATCTGCTGCATCGTCAATATTTACTCCGGTTGTCGGACTATTTTGTGCTTTTGCGTCAATACCTGCTGCATGGTTCCATCCTCTATACCAAATGTAGGGATAAATGCCTTTTAAAGCGACGAATTTTTTATACGTTTTTAAATCTGTTTTCCCCAAGGGATGGTTGGCAAAATTAATGATGGTAGCATTTTCTTTTTTAAGTGAATCTTGCACCGTTTTTAAATCTAGTTCAATTTTGGCAAAGAGTTTATCAATGCTTGTCGTATACGGTAAAGCAGTTTCCTGGAGATTGCTTCCGTTATCCAATCCCTGCTCCATCAAATCCTTACTTATCACCCCAATTACCGTTTTATTATCAACGTCACTTAAGTGAAAGTGGGGGTTTTGTTTTCTTTTGGCAGCCATTTGCTTTAGGCGAATAAAAAATTGGGCAGACACTCCGTGTGGTTGTCCTGAAATGGATGAAGAAATGGGTTTTTCAAGTTCTAAACCAAATGTGCGTTGTGTTTTCATTGTCTGCGTTATCTTGAAATTGCTGTATTAAGAGCATTTATATCATAGATAACACTTCGTCTTCTCTCTTTGGTGAGTTTTTCCTGAGGAGTAGTTGACGGCAGGTTGGGAATTGCCAAAAGATCCTCGAGTTGGTCTCCGACATTTGTTCCAATCGGTGCGTCGTGTTCGGTCAGATAATATGTGGGAAATGCGCCAATTTCTCCTCCAAGCCTGATTGACGTATGAGGTAAATCATACCTAGGCGTTGTCGGCAAATCATGTCCGTTTTGATATCTCTCTCTTCTTTTTGCTGCTTGTTGCATCCAGAGTCTAACTCTATATGCCATGGTTTCAAGCTCAGCTTTCTTTTTGTGATCGTGCGTACGTCTTCCTCTTTGTTCGATAAACTCCAAAAGACCTTCTGGATTAGCATTTCTTGAGAGATATTCCCTTATGGCATTGAACTGTATTTCAGGTCTTCCACCGATGGTTATCATCACGTCAGGATTTGATCGAATCCCTTGCATATGGTAGGTTACAGGGATATCCAGCCTGTCCCCAAATACCAGAGGATGTATAGCTGCATATTCAGCAGCTCTTTCTCTTCCCTTTTCTCCTCCCCTGTTGCCTCCTAATTTTTGAAGCGTAGTCAATGCGTTTTGAATAGACGGATCTTGGCTGTCTCTTAATACATGAGCGCAATATTCAACAACAACCATAGAAGAGTGTTTCCTTTGGTCCCAAGGTATGTCCTGAGCGTATCTGACGCTTGATTCCAAATGCGGATAATGCTCGCTTACAAATCCTTTTACTGTTTCCAAATTCGCAGCTGTTCTTGCTCTTACTTTATCAGGTTGCATTGTATGATTAATAGCAATTGCAGCTTGTGACGCAAAGAAAAATCTAACAGTCGGAAGCGTGGTTATGATTGCATTTTTAGTTCTTAATTCACCTATATCCTCAGCGGAAAGCTCTGGCAAGCCATATGAAGAATCAGCGATTGCCTTACCAATCTCGGCCCGTTCTTCTCTAGTTAATTCTCTGCCAAGAGATTCCTGTCTTTGAGCGACCTCGGTGTTATATGCTCTACTTCTTCTCTCCTTAATGACAACAACCTGCTCTCTTGCTTTATAAAAATCTACGATTTGCTCATGCATAGTTAGGGCAGGAATCGCATACGCAGGCAAGCGTGTGGAAGTGTATTCACTGTCTGATCCGCCAAAACCTGTATTTATTACAGTTCTTCCAAGAAGGCTTGGGTCCCTTGCGACGTCAATAGCAAATCCAAAAACATTTGTAGCATGCTCTTCGCCAACTGACACAATATGTCCTTGTCTGGAGAGTAATATTGAAGAAAGCGCGGGAGCAATCTGTAATACATTATCCCATTCCTTAGTTGCTTCCGGGAGTACTTTTCCAGTTTCGTCTAAAAGATCCTGACACCGGCTGTATACGACTTCTCTGACTGCGCTATCAAACTCTGTCTTATGCTCTCTGTCTCTTGGGTAATATGGATTATCACCGTTATGGTAAACTTTAACAACGCCCGTTTCTCTTTGACCAAAAGACGCTGCAAGCCGTTCTGTAAGAACAGACATACTTCTTGATTGCTCAATTATTTTTGGCACAGCACTTACTTCGGGATGGGCTGCTCCCCTGGTACTTGGCGTATAATATCTTCTTTCTTGTCCGTTTGACATAAGCAATAAAAAAACCGCCCATTTGGGGCGGATCTATAAGGTTTACAGTCCAATCTCCGCCCGTTAAGGGTTTACAAGGAGAATGACCATAAACATTGATTTCATATACTAGATAAATGATATCAGATTACGCATGAAGTGTCAACGATGGAAAAATAAAGATTTTTAGCCTGTTTGCTGAGCGACGACTCTTTCACCTGAAAGTGAGAAGCTTGTGCCTTTTGAGCTGGCAAGGCTCCAGTAGTCTTTCTTATTTCTCTTGCTTGCTACCGCGGTTAACCATGATGCTGAACTCTCTATTCGAACTCTTGCGCTTTGGATTGTAGAGAGCATCCATTCAAAGAAATTAACATGGTATTTGCCGGGTTTAACTGTTTGTTGGATGGTTTCTTTTGTAACCTCTTTAAATGTAGATTCGAGTTCTTTGGAAGTTTCTACGATTTTTTTAAGCTCAACTCTAATTTGTTCAAGTTGTGTCCTTAACTCCCTATTTTCCTCTTGTACATGAATAGTTTCAGCATGTATTACTTCTCTTCTGTAGTCAATGCCGGGTTCAATGTCAGCTTTTCTTTCCTGTTTTTCTTTTTTTGCTTTTGCAAAAGAGATTTCTTCTCCCTCTTGAAGCTCTCCTTCCATTGCTCTTACCTTATTTGAAGCGTCTTCTGCTTTTCCCAAAGCCTGTTGCATGAATGTTCTCCATTCCTGATCCAGTTCTTCTCTGACAGATTTTGCCGTAGTTTTAGCTACCTCAAAGCCTGCTTCGGCGAGGTTTTTTTCTCTTAATGTTTTAAGTAGATTTTTTGATGCCATAGTCTATAAGTCCTTTTTATCACAGGTTTTTTAGAAAATCAAGTGTTTTTTGCTGTCTTATAATACTTGCAAGTAAATATCTGTTTTGTTCAAGGTTTTTCCTTTCCTCAGGAGTCTTTGCGCTTTCGACAGCTTCAGTTATTTCTTTTTCTTCAACAGTTATGCTCTCATCTTTTGCAATCTGTTGCAGTATAAATTCAAGTTTTACGTCTCCCTCGGCCTTTGTCTTATAGCCTTCTCTAAGACTTTCAATAGTTTTGCCTGTTGAAGCAAGGTACTGATCTAGGGTAAGTCCCAATCTTTTTATTTCATCCAAAGTTTGAGCAAGCAATTTTTCAACCTCCTGCTCTAATATAACGGAGGGAACAGTCAATTTGATACTAGCTAAAAGAGCTTTGGCTATTTCGTCAAAGCTAACAGGTTGTGGCTCTTTTCCAGGGACGACGATTTTTGCTTTGGCTGTTACTTTTTTAATCTCTTCTTTATAGTTTCCAAGGTCAATTTTAGGCATCTCGCACGTTTGGGCACTAAATTCCCAATCCTTTTCATCATCAAGTTTTGAAACGTGAATTTTAGGAGAAATGATCGGAGTTACTTTGTGTTCCTTAACAGCCTGGGCATAAGCTTGAGGTAAAAGTTTTCTTAAGACGTCCTCTTTGATATGTCCTTTGTCCAAAGATTCTTCAACGAGTTTTCTTGGAGCTTTGCCTTTTCTAAAGCCAGGCATAGTTTCGTCTTTGACGTGTTCTTCAATAACCTCTTCCCTCGTCTTTTTGACAAGGCTCCAGGGTAAAACTACGGTTATATCTATTGTTCCGTCTTCCTCTTTTTTAACTTCTGTTTTTATATCCATATTTTTGGTGCGGACGAAGGGACTTGAACCCCCACAGCCTTTGACGGCCACAAGGTCCTAAACCTTGCGTGTCTACCATTTCACCACGTCCGCAAGGCAAGGCTATTATATCCTATTTAGAAGGAAAGGGAAAGCATATTTTTCGTGTCTCTTAAAGCAAAAGCCTGGATGTTTTCCATAAATCTTTCTACCCTAACAGCCCACGTAGGTGAAGCTGCATAGACAGATCCGATTTCGTAAACGTTTTTCTTTCCCCACTTGTCCATGTATTTTTCCCTAAGTCCCTGGGAGATTGTGGTGATACCTTCTTTCCAAGAGCCAAATCTGATTACGTTATCTCCATATACTCCCCAACCCCATGCGTTATATGAGTTATAAGGAATTGCGTTTCCAAAGCTAGATTCAAGGCCTGCGATAGCAGCCACAAATCTCCAGTCAAGGTCGTATTTATCAGCTTCCCTGACGAAATCCTCGGCGTTATCAGCCATAGGAGAGTTTTTGTCTTTTAAGTATTCTCTTAAGATTTTAACTCTTGCAGTATATTCGCTGTCAGGCTGTACAAAGACAGACTGAATTTCCGCAGATGAAGCAGAAGCCTTTTCCTGGGCATAGAAAGCCTTTGGAAAAGAAATTATGAGGGTTAAAATTAAAACAAAAATTAGTTTGTTTTTCATAAAAAAAGGTTTGGCAAAAATTACCAAACCATAAAAAAATCCTAACGTATGTATTTGGAAGGACATACCTTAGGATCTAGGACGAACTATACCATATAACTATAGGTTTGTCAAGTGGTAAACTATAGGTTGAAGCTAAGTCTAGCCATGTAGCCAGAGACTCCCTCTGCCCACGTGCCTTTGGATACGGGGTTATATTTGCTCATTATTTCTTCGGGTGTTTCAAGGCCAATGGCCTTGTATTTTGTGGCTAGGCCTTTTGTAACGGTTTCTATGGCATCATTGTAGTTGTCAAACCTAGTTACTTTACCCCCATAGATTCCATATCCCCAGCAGTTATGCGAGTCTTTGGGTGCTTTTTTACAAAGGGTTGATTCCTGCATGGCAATAGCCGGAATTAGCCTGTAATCGAGATCGTATTTGTCGGCTGTGGCAACTATTTCATCGGCAAATGGGGTTAATACGGATTTGTAGTATGAGAGAAAGTCTTCAACGGCTTCTACCCTTGCGTCAACGCCTTTGGGCTCTAGAAAAATAGCTTCATTTCTGTTGGGTAAGGCTGCATAGGCCACTCTTGGCTGTTTTTCAAGGGAAAAAATAAGACTTCCTTTTTGGTATGAAATAAAGGTGAGGAAAGAAAAGGCGAGAAGCAAAGTCAGCGGTGCTAAAAAGGAAAACGAAGTGAGCAGGAATATCTTCCTCATGAATATTAAGATTGGCAGATTTTAGGCAGTTTGTCAAGTTTTTGAGGCTAATCTGAGCGGGCGAAGGGAATCGAACCCTCTACCTTCTCCTTGGCAAGGAGACATTCTAACCGATGAACTACGCCCGCTTGGAGTTGAGTATATCAAAAATTGTTATCAGGCTCAATAAAGAAATGTTTTAAAGAAACTTTCGTTCTATGTGAAGAAAGGAAGTGAGAAAAATGGCCAAATACGGTAAAAAAGCCCAGGAAAAAATCAAGAAAGCAATGCATGAGTATAAGAGAGGAAAGCTTACAATTGGTACAAAAGGAGGAAGGGTAAAAAGCCGAAAGCAGGCTATAGCAATAGGTCTTTCAGAGGCAAGAGAGGCTGGTGCAAAAGTGCCGAGGAAAGGATAAGATTATCCATGCTGCGGTAACTGGATAGCGTTGTTTGCCATACGGGCTGCCATCTTTAGGGCATACCCGGCACGAACCCTTTTAGTAAAGGGTGTCATTCTGCCCTTTTGGAGTCTGTAGGCGTCAATTTGTTCATCGGGAGACGGGAGAACCAAAAATGCCCTATTGGGCCTAGTGATTATAACTGCAAAATCAAGAAATGGTCCAAGATGAGCAAGCATTCCTCTTCCCGTAGTTTCAGTAGTTTGGCCGCTTGTATCTCTTCTTATGCCGCCTCTTTCCCACAAAACAACAGCTCTAGCTCCATCCCTATCTCTATCTATCCTTGCATCTCCACCTGTTTGAGCGGCAATCTCAGCAAGTTTTTCGTCTGATGTCTCTCTTAAGAATCTTATAAAAGGCCTACCCTCTTTTGATCTAGTAAGGTGCATATACTTAGGAGAATATTTTACTCTTTGCTAGCTCATGTGTCAATTTTTTGTGCTGAGACCAGGAATCGAACCCGGATAAAACGCTCTTCAGGCGTCCGCCTTGACCAACTTGGCTATCTCAGCTCGCTTTACATTATACAACACTTGTTGTGGACGCTTAGGGATTCGAACCCCAGACCTCCTCAGTGTAAATGAGGCGCTCTAAACCAACTGAGCTAAGCGTCCTTTTGCATATCAATTTTAGCAAAAATACGCTTGTCTTACAAATTACCAGCCTTTGGGGATTTTGAGGCAGATTTATGCTTATTCTCCTTGGTTACCATATATGCTACAAAAACAAGGACAATTACCCCCAAAATCTGAGTTAGGGTTAAAACCTTGTGATATAAAAAGTAATCGATAAATATAGCTGCAGCCGGAAAAGCAAGCTCCAGGATTGAGGATATCTTGGCTTCTACCCGTTTTAGACCGTAATAATAGATGGCCAAGGCAAGCATTCCGGTTGAAAACGTTATTATAAGAAGTATTCTTATCTGCTCAAAAGTTAAAGTAAACAAAGCTTGTGTCTGTCCTTGTAAAGAAATAAATAAAAGAGCAAAGAGCGGTGCAAAGAAAAACCTCTGTGCAGTAGCAGTTAGGAAATTAACTCTTTTTAAGACAAATTTACTTATTGCAGTCGATGTTCCCCACATAAAGCCTGCTCCGATTGCAAGCGCTGCAGCCATGATTGTTCCTGTACCGGTATCCAGATTGACGTTTAAATCCTTGAAGGTTACAAAATAGACGGAAACCAAAGCAACTGCTGCCAAAGCCAAAAATCTCTTGGTTATTTTTTCTCTTAGAAGAATTGCTGCTGCGGCTATTGCCCAAAGAGGCTGAAGCTGTTGTTGAAGTAAGACTACAACTGAGAAAGGCAGATAATTAACCTGCTGTAAGGCTGAAGTATAAAAGATTGTTCCCAAAGCTCCTGAAAAAAGAGAAACTGCAAGAATGGCGATCCATTCTCTTTTAGTCATTTTCTTCAAATCCCCTAGCCATTTAAAGGAGATAAAAAGCAAAACAATAAAGCCGAAGAAATGTTCATAAAAAACAATAACTGCTGGGGGAAGAGAATAAAGACTGATACGTAAAACCCCGTCTAGTGCCCAAAGAATTGCGGCAATAACTATAAAGATAGGACCAAGACTAAGCAATTTTTTCATAAAAAATACCCCCTTCGGGGTACAACATACAAAATAGGAAAACCTATTTTAATAAGTTTATTCTTTCTTTCATCCCGACTTTACGGTCGCTGTCTTAGTTTCAAAGACTCATGCTGTAAATTACAGCTCGTAGAGTTTACTACCGATTTTGACTTACACAAAACCCCGAAAGAATAAATAGAGGATATTATATTTAAAGGAGGTTTGTCAATGGTGCGGATGAGAGGACTCGAACCTCCACGCTTTTTAGGGCACAGCCACCTCAAGGCTGCGTGTATGCCAGTTTCACCACATCCGCAAAGCCTAACTATATTTTATCACAAATTTGTGCCCAGAGGGAGAGTCGAACTCCCACGTCCTTTAGGGACACAGCGTCCTGAACGCTGCGTGTCTACCATTTCACCACCTGGGCTGACAGCTAAATTATAGCAGAGAAGCTTGACATATAAAAACCAATAACGTTTAATATATATATGGACCCAAACTTACAAGCACCTGCTCAAGAGGTCGTTGTGCCGGTAATGCCTCCACAACCTGTTTCTCAACCAGCGCAGCCTCCTGTAGGTACAGAACCTGATGCTGCCCCACCACCTCCAAAAGGAAACAAAAAAATGCTGACGATTTTTGCAGTATTATTTATCCTGGTTTTAATTATTGTTACGGCAGTTTTGTATTTTATGACAGTTTCTAAAACCCAAAGTACACAGAGTCAGGTAAATGAGATTATAGAACTGTCGCCAACCACGACTCCTACACCGACCCCCGAAATTAATCCGGCAGATACATCGAACAACACATTGGATCAGGATTCGACAGTGCTTGAGCAAAATATTAACAACTTAGACTCTGATGCAGCCAGTATTGACAGTAGTTTTACAGACCAGCAGACAAACTTAAACTAATATGAAAATACTTTCTATAATAATTGCTTTTACATTGCTCTTCGTTTTTACCTCTTCTTCTTTTGCCCAAGGAACAAGTCTCAATAACAGCCTAAGAAAAGCTTCTAACTCTGCCCAGAAAGAAGCCGCTATGACAAAAACCCAAGAAACTAGAATGGAAAACCTAAGGGAAAGAGCATATAAAGAAATTGACAGAAGGATAGCGTCTTTGGAAAAACTCATTGGTAGGCTTTCTCAAATGAAAAGACTGTCACAAGATCAAATTGATGGATATAAAGATGAGATTGGGATTAATATAGAAGGATTAACAGCACTTAGGGGAAAAATTGCTTCGGACACCGATCTTACAACTTTGCAGGCAGATGTCAAATTAATAGTTTCAGGCTATAGAATCTATGCGTTTTTCATTCAATACATAAACCTAAATGCCGCTTTTGACAGGGCTTACACCGTATATAACAACATAAATACTGTCTATGCAAAGCTTGCTGCACGAATTGACGAGGCAAAGGCAAACGGAGAAGATGTAACTATTTTGACGACCTACTTAACGGATATGAATACAAAACTGACAGATGCAAAATCGCTTCTTGATAGTGGCCTAGCAGAACTTTCCGGTCTTTCTGCCTCGGGTTATCCGGATAACAAAGCAAATCTTGAGAGTGCAAGAACAAAGTTAAGGACAATACATCAGGATATTAAGGCTGCTTATCAATTGGCAAGAAAAATAATCCAAGGGCTTAAAGCTTTTAATAAAAATACAACTCCACAAGTTACTGTTCAGTAATTTCTATTTTCCTACAAGTACAATTGCATTTGGAATATCTCTTCCAGGTCCAACTTTGTAGCCTCCGCTGTAAAGAGCTGTTGAGCCACCGCTATCCAAATTTAAGGCATTTTTAATACCCATTGTAGAAAGAACTCTTGCCATTTGTGCCGCATTGACGCTGTGGACGACTCCTATATAAATAGTTGATCCGGTTGAGCCAACAAAACTTCTGGAGCCTGTTCCTGCTCTTTTTACCTCATCATCTCCTCCGAATACGACGTTACCGTCTAATACTAAAAGAGGTTGGTTGGCAATTACGCCGTCCACGCCCGTATCTCTTCCCCACTGAAGAGATTGGGAAACAAATCTTGCAAAATTTCCTGAAAAGATAACAGCAGGAACGCTGCTATAGACATTGTTTGAAGAATTAAAATAAACTTTATTCCTATTCATTAAAAGAGTATCGAATGAATTTGTTTTGCCCACGCACGAGGGATAGGCTGCAGGACAAAAATACGATCCGTTCACTCCTGCAAATCCCCCGTTTCTTGAAACATAGGTCGATAAAGAAAGAACTGGGCAGTTGTTTGAACAGTCTGCCTCAGAAGCCGTATCAACGATAACCCTGGTTGAGTTTAAATCTGCAGCTACGATGTCTACGATATATTCACCAAAATCTGTTTTAACTTTCTGACGGCTAAATCCCGATCCGGGCGGAGTGTTATTAATCGCAACGTTTTGAGGAGCGGGAACGGAAATCTTAACAAGTGTCGTGTTTTGTTTTTGGATTAAAGTATTTAGAGAGATTACGCTGGCAGAGGCAGAAGAATAGTTATTATCAGAAAGATAATTTAGGGTTTTTGCAAAAAGCTCGTCTATCTCATCGGTATCTGCTTTTGCATCTTTTAGATCGACTATATCTTCATAGGCCAAAACGAGTTTTTTGTATTCATCGTGTATGTTTTTTATCTCCTGCTCAAGTTTTTTGTTTTTTACGACCTGATCCTGCGTTTCAAGCGTTGTCAACGCCTTTTGGGTATTTGTTAATTTTTGGGATAATCTTTCATTTTGAAAAGTATAGTCTTTAACCCTAAGACCAAGGTAGAGGTTTGCAATGATTGAAACAACAATGATAAAAATTCCAAAAGCTAGAAAGGGATTTATTTTTCCTTTTGGGATTTTTAATTTTTCTAAAAATGCAGGCAGTTTGGAAAACATCAGTATTTATAAATTATATTAAAAAAGATTTAAGTTTGTTCTACGAGTTTTTTTAAAGGAAGCATATAATAATCGCCCCAGCCCTGTTCTATGTCTTTTACTTCTTTATCCGGTACATCTGTATGAATTAATTCAACAACAGTTTTACCGTTTGCGGTTTTTAGATTGAATGTAACAATCGAGGGCTTGTCCCAATCTCCCCCAAACCACTCTTGGGTAAGCAATTTTTCTTTAATAACTTTTATGTTTTTGCCAAAAACATCTCCTCCCCAAAGTTTAAATTCAAATCCTTCCTCGTCATTCATTCTTGATGGTCCCCCGCCCCATTTATTAATTGAGTCGGGATTAATAAGTCCGTCCCAGACCTTATCAATTGGGGCATTTATTTCATAAAACTTCTTAATAAATTTCATATATTTATTAATCTTAACTTACTTCTTCGAAATATGGAAGTATCGGCGTTTTTGTACCGAGTTCATTAAGTTTCTTTGACTTTAAAAGTCTTTTTTGAAAACTTTTGTCAATTTCACCCAATGTCCAAAGCTTTTCTTTTTCCAAAAACTGGGGATCAACTCTTCTAAACTTTCTTTTCTGCCTAACTTTGCTTAATGGAAAATTCTTAAGGGATTTATTAGTCAGTATCTTAAGAGTTTTTGAAATTTTTTCGTCTTTGGATTTCTCTAGTCTTTCAATAATGTATTTATCGTATTTATCAAAGTCAGAAAATTTGATAATTTTTTTATCCATGGCATATTTTAGAAGATTTGCAAAAATAAACCATCTTGAGTTTGCCTCAAAACTACCCCAATGGAGTTTTTGAAGATCTAAGAATTTAAAAGCAAAGATCTTTGCGGCTTTCTTGTTTTTGAAAACAATTTTTCCGTCAAAAACTGTTAGGTTGTTGAGGCAAAATTTTGCGTTCCTTTTAGGAAATTCTCTTAAAGAATAATCCACTCTGTCTGCACAAAGCATAGGAAGCTCTCTTCTAAAAGTCCGAAGTGTTTATACTCAAAGATTTCTTGTGGCTTGTAGCTATATTTTTTTAAAATTTTGGCAAGAGCGTTCGACTTAATAAAGCTTTTGTGTCTTTCGTCTTGATAGCTTTCATCTCCACCCGCATTTCCGATTACCCAATCAATAAGATGAGAAAAGGCGGTGTGAGATACGTCATGCAAAAGCCCTGCAATTTGTTCTTTCTCACTTGCTCCGAGTTTTCTTAAAAGAAGCATTACGCCCACACTATGTTCAAAGCGCGTTATGTTTTTTACGAAATAGTATTTATCAGGAATTGCAAACTGGGCAATCTTTTTAAGCCGTTGCACTGGGACTGATTTAATAAGTTCAATTAAAACTTTAGAATCTATTTTTTGTCTCCCATAGACTGGATCATTAATCAGCATATATTAAAACTTAAATATGTTGTTTGAATATAACAAAATAAAAATACCGACTCAAGAGGAAATATGTTATATTAAAACACAACCCTCGTTTTATTAGTAAATGAGATATTTAGCAGTAATTATAATAATTGTCGCTTTAGCTTTGGGCAGTTTTATGTTTTTAAGCCCTGGAAAGACAAATCCATTAGAGGAAAGAATGGGAGAAGGTAAGCAAAATTCATCTCCAAAAGCACCGGTTACAACTATTGTCGCCGAAAATCTCGATACCCCATGGGCTATTGCCTTTTTACCAAATAAAAGCTTTTTGGTAACGGAGAGAAAGGGAAATATCTGGTTGATGGATCCAAACGGAAATCCCTCGCCCTCACCTGTTGCAACAATTGAAAACGCAAAAGAGATCGGAGAAGGAGGACTTTTGGGAATTGCAATTTCCCAAAACTTTGAAAGCAATAATTTTGTCTACCTCTATTACACATATAGTGGGGATGGTAACAATACGTTAAACAGGGTTGTTAGAATGACTTTTCAAAACCAAAAATTAGTCAATGAGAAAATTTTGGTGGATAAAATTCCGGGCGCTTCAAATCATAACGGCGGAAGAATAAAATTTGGCCCTGACGGTTATTTATACATTGGAACCGGTGATGCGCAAAATCCGTCACAAGCACAGGATAAAAATTCTTTGGGCGGCAAGATACTTCGTATTACAGAGGAAGGAAAAGCACCGGGCAATCCGTTTGGAAACTTGGTCTACTCCTTTGGACACAGAAATGTCCAGGGGCTTTCCTGGTATACCAACGGAGATCTTTGGGCAACGGAGCATGGAAGATCAGGGGCGCTCTCAGGACTTGATGAACTCAATTTAATTCAAAGCGGTAAAAACTATGGCTGGCCGGTAATTGAAGGAGACAAAAAAGGGCAAGGCATGGAAACTCCAAAGGAAAATTCAGGTAATGATACCTGGGCTCCGAGCGGAGCTGCATTTGTCGGTAATTCACTTTTCTTCGGGGGACTTCGTGGACAGTCTTTATACCAAGCAAAGATTGAAAACGGAAACGTTATAGAGGTGAGGAAACATTTTAAAACGGAGTTTGGAAGAATCAGGGACGTAGTCTTAGGTCCCGATGGGCTTTTATATATCACCATAAGCAATCAGGATGGAAGAGGTGTTCCAAAGACCGGAGACGACAAGATAATCAAAGTGAATATTCAAAAACTCTAATTTTAGCTTCCAAGTCTTTCTAAATTCTTACATATCTTTGTCTTTATATTAATACACGTTAGTTACTCTACCTTTAGTATTTTTGAGAGGGGGTGAGAGATATGCCAGACGATAACATGCCAAGAAACAATTCAAACGATTTAGCAGACCAGGATGATGTGTTGGATTTTGATGACAACTTAGATATGGGTTCAAAAGGCGGTGCGGCAACCCAAACATCGAACACTGATTTTGTAAATCAAAACCAGTCATCCCAAAAAGGTTTTACCAAGATGATTAGGGAGAATCCGCAAAAGCAAAAAGATATCGCTTCCAAAGGAGGAAGAGCCGCCCATCAAAGGGGTACGGCACACGAATGGACTTCCGAAGAAGCAAAAGCGGCAGGTAGGCTTGGGGGAAGAAGTAAATCCCAAGACTAATCTATTTCTACGGGCAGGAAATTTTTGTCCGTAGAAAAGAACTTATTCGACTCAAGGATCTGTTCCAAAAGGCCGATGGTTTTAGTAAAAGCCCCACCTAAAAAAATTCCATCCTCATTTTTAATATCCACATAAATATGAAATTTTCCAAAAGCGTCTCTTTTCCAATTCCAAAAAGTTCTACCGTTAAATACCGCCTCATTAAACCCAAACTTTATTTTCTCAAAACATAAAACATCAATAAAGATATGTTCAAACAAATGTCCTATCTCAGTGCTTCGTACTTCTTTTTCAAAGTTGAGATTATCTTCGTTGAAGCATTCGGTTTTTAATACACTAGGAAAATGTTTCTTTAAAAATAGATAGGTATTGGGAAGATTTTTGGTGTTAACGAAGTTGATTAATACTTGCATTTCTAGATGAAGTCTCCCTTGACTAAGTGATCCGCTGAGACGGAGGTTTTTTGATGTATAAAATAAGTTCTTGTCCATTAATTACGCGTTTAGTCATTATACTTACCTAATTTTTACAATGCAAGCTCAGGTGTATAAAGCTAAATTTTAGAGAATTTGAGGCTAAAATTGACGAATTTTCACAAACACCGAATATTTACACACGAATTTTGGTCTATTCTAAAAGTTTGTCTTGTGAAAATCTTTCTTACTTAATTCTTACCCCTTTTATGTTGTTATGCAATATTTTTGTTTTATTATTAGCCCATGAAAAACCAGCAGTTTGTTTTAATCAACGAGATACCTTTTTCTATACTTAAAGACTTTTATAGTGTACTATCCTCTATAGTGTACTATCCTCGCCTACTGAAAAAGATATTGGCGATAAGACAGTTGGTTCAAAGGGTGGTAGAGCACATAAAACCAAGAGCCAGGAAGGCTCATTCTTTAAGAGTGTAGCCGAATCCTCTGACTGAATGGATTAGTTTTTGGGAAAAACCTTCATCAATTTTTTTACGAAGGTATCCAATATAGACATCTACGGATCTGGTTTCAATTTCTGCCGAATTCATCCAGATTTTGGATAGGATCATATCTCTTGTCAATACTTTTCCCTTATTTTCCATTAAATACTCCAGTAGCTTAAATTCAGTTGGGCTTAGTTCAATGGTCTTGTTTTTTCTTTTTACCTCATGCGTTTCTACATCCAAAAAAAGGTCGGCGACGTTTCTTTTGACTAAGTCACCCGATCCATCTCTAAGCCTTGCTTTAAGCCTTGCGTGCAGTACTTCAAGATCGAATGGTTTTGTAATATAGTCATCTGCGCCAAGGTCCAGTCCTTTTACAATATCCAACGTGTCGTTTCGGGCACTTAGAATTATCACTTTTAGCTCCGGCCATTTCTTTCTTATTTGCAAACAAACACTTTCCCCTGACATATCCGGAAGACCAAGGTCAAGTAAGACAAGGTCTGGTTTTGATTTTTCAATTAGCTTAAAAGCCTGGATTCCGTCAGATGCTGTTAAAACTAAATAATCGTTATCCAATAGAAAGCTTTTGAGGTATTCTTGCAGGTCAAGACTATCTTCAACAACCAAAATAGTTTTGTTCATATTTAGGCCCATACTAACAGATAAGAGTTATACTTGCAAAATACTGTTGAGCTACTTACGTAATATAACGCATTTAAGGAAAGAGTTGTTATAGACTTTTATTTAAAGCCGTGTAAAGTTTTTGTAAAAATGATAGAATTTTACTTTATATGAAAAATCCGCACTTTTTTAAAGTTAGATCAAGAATA
This sequence comes from Candidatus Levyibacteriota bacterium, assembly GCA_016199085.1. Classification (GTDB taxonomy): domain Bacteria; phylum Patescibacteriota; class Microgenomatia; order Levybacterales; family UBA12049; genus JACQHJ01. The sequence goes on from JACQHJ010000002.1 coordinate 183,166, forward strand.
GGACTTATTAACAACCCGAGTAAACAAAAAAGAGCAAACATAGGAGTTGAAGAAGGCTCTGATTATATTCTTGAAGAAAGCTTTCTAAAAACACTAAAATCACATTCCGTCTCTAGTTTTAGTTTCCCAAATCCTGAAGACCTATCCAGGGAAAATTTCTATAAAACTTTGGAAAAAAATATTCTTCTTTTTCAAAATCTCATAAATCGAGAAATTGAAGATGGTCAAACCCAGATTGTCATAGGAGGAGATCACAGCGTTTCCCTGCCTTCAGTACTGGCAGTGATAGATAGAGTTGAAAATTCCAAAAAAGTTGGCTACGTTCATTTTGACTCTCACGGAGATATTAATTTACATAAAGACAGTCCTTCAAAAAACTTTCATGGCATGTATTTAAGGCCTCTTTTTGATGATTTTGACGTTTTGGAAATTGACAGCCTTTTGATTGATAAAATGCCGACCGAAAACCTACTTATGATTGGAAATCTGGATTTGGATAAAGGAGAGTTTGAGTTTTTAGATAACAAAAATATAAAAACAATTTCAAGGGAAAATTTATTAAAAGATGGTAAAAAAGTATTAAAAAACTTTTCCGACTTTATAGCCAGTTTCAAATATCTGCATGTCAGTTTTGACGGAGATGTTTTGGATAAGTCAATCTTTAACGCAACAGGCATTCCCTGCGAAAAAGGATTTATGCTAGAAGAAATTATGCTTTTAATAGACCTTTTATCAAAGCACAAGAATCTTTCTTTTGATATCGCAGAATTTAATCCCTATAAAAAGAAGGCTTTGGAATCTAAAGAAATTTGCCAGGAAATTCTTCTAAAAGTCTTAGACGGTTAGTTTTTTTGTTTAATAAAGGCTTTTGAAAACACGTCTGATTCTTCTTTTGAAAAAACTTTTAAAACTTTAAAATCAATGATGGTTTTGTTTTTAACAAGTGTTAAGCTGTATATCATAAGTTTTCCGATATATCTATAATTGTAATCGCAAAATTCCAGAGGTTTATTTATGGGTATAAAGCGTTCTCCCTGTTTTACGATGTGGTGTTTACTCCCCTTTTTTATTTTTTTAAGATTAAAATTTTTGGGAAGCTTAAGAATTGTATTTATTTCAATAGAGCTCACTTTTTTGTATTATAGCAAATAGAATTTTAAGTAGTTGACATAAATCACAAAACTTAATAAATTTAAGTAATGGATGTAGTTCGAAAAGTTTTGAAAAGACCCAAAAACATTCAAACAATCTACCTTTATCTTGTTTTGGGAAATACTTTGGCCACATCTTTTATCTGGGGAATAAACACTATCTTTTTATTAGACGCTGGACTTTCTAATTTTGAAGCATTCTTGGCAAATGCTTTTTACACGTTAGGTTTTGTCATATTTGAAGTTCCAACAGGAATTATCGCAGATACATGGGGAAGAAGAACGTCGTATCTTCTGGGGTGTCTTACGCTTGCAGTTTCGACCGCCCTTTATCTTTTAATGTGGCAAATTCACGGACCATTCTTCGGATGGGCGCTTTCTTCTATACTTTTAGGACTTGGATATACATTTTTCTCAGGGGCACTGGAAGCATGGCTTGTTGATGCGCTGCATGCCACAAACTATAAAGGAAGTCTGGATGGTGTTTTTGCAAAAGGACAAATAGTCGGAGGAGTAGCAATGCTGACTGGTTCTGTAATGGGCGGAGTAATCGCCCAGTTTTCAAGCCTTGGGATTCCATATGTTTTGCGTTCCCTAGTTTTACTTGTCAATTTTGCAACGGCATTTTTACTTATGAAAGATCTGGGGTTTTCCCCGAGAAAGTCTACGCATTACCTAAAAGAAATAAAAAATATTTTTAAGGCATCAATTGATAATGGGCTTAGAAATCCTCCTGTAAAATGGATGATGTTCTCAGCCCTTTTTGTTTCAGGGGTCAGTTTTTATATTTTCTATGCCTTGCAGCCTTTCCTGCTTGAACTCTACGGAGACAAGACAGCCTATACGGTTGCAGGACTGATAGCAGCTTTAACAGCGGTTTCAAACATTGCGGGTGGATTTGCTGCGCCTTACATTAAAAGACTGTTTGCCAAAAGAACAAGCGCTCTTCTTGCCGGCGGATTATTTACAGGGATAATACTGATACTTGTTTCGCTGACAAATAATTTCTTCATTGCAGTGATTCTAATTTTTATCTGGGGACTTTTGTTTGCCGCACTGTCCCCAATCAGACAAGCCTACATTAATGGAATTATTCCATCAGCCCAGAGAGCAACGGTATTGTCATTTGATTCTTTGGTTGGATCAAGTGGAGGAATAGTCACACAGCCGGTTTTGGGAAAAATAGCAGACATTTATAGCTACTCAACCTCTTACATGGTCGCTGCCTTTATTCAGATGGGATCCCTTCCGTTTATTTACCTTGCAAGAAGAGAAAAGGCAAAGTCAGATAAGGTCGAAGAGGAAAAATAGACTAGCGGACATCATCTAAAACCACTTTTTTGTTTTTAAAGAAAAAGAAACTGATAAAAGTGTTAACATATGGAAATAAACCCTTAAATAAACCTTTGTCAAATCGTCTTGCTGAGGAAGTTACTCTTAAATTACTAAACGAAATCTTCCCAAGCCTACTTACTTTAAAAGAAAGATCTATATCTTCTTGTGCATTAAGACTTTGGTCAAATCCGCCTGATTTAACATATATACCTTTATAGATTGCAAAACTAAAGCCGCTTAACCAGTAGTGGCCGAAAATTATTCTATATATTCTCATCATGAAAGGTTGCAGAAAGTTAAAGACAGAGTTTGCTGTCTTACTTAAGCTTTCTATTTTGCATGCTCCTGTTATGGCAACAATGTCATCGGTTTTAAGTATATTTGTGAATTCCTCAATCCAGTTAGACGAAACAGCGGTATCTGCATCTGTAGAAAATATAATTTCTCCTTTGGCTTCGTTAAAGCCTTTTTTTCTTGCCGCTCCCCTACCTTTTATGGGTTGGTCAATTATTCTTAGATTTAGTCTGTCTTTATATTGATTCGCTCTTTCGACCGTTTTATCAGTGGAATTGTTGTTTACGACGATAACCTCAAACTCCAAAGAAGTTTTCTGTTTTACAAGACTATCAAGACAATCTGAGATTGATTGTTCTTCGTTATATGCAGGTATAACTACTGAAACCATCAAGATAAATTATAGCAAACTATTGGATCTGTTTTATTCTGAGGCTTTCCAAAAACGCAATCTCCTCAAATCCTAAAGGAATAATTCCGGATAGGGCGCTTGCGGGAAGCCCATATAAACCCGTACTTACCCGAATATCATTTCCTTGATCGCCAACAGATACAGGATATTTATCTAAAGCTCTTCTTGTTAACCCTACTACAATTCCCTTTCTTGTCTTTGCAGTTTCAGTTGCTGCGTCCATTTGAGGATCAGTCAACCCAGCTTTGTACAAAAGCTTTACCGCATCAAAAAAGTCCAAAACTTTTGGGTCTTCCACATAGCATAGGGCCGCAGATCCATACCTACTAATATCCAAACCTAAGAGCGAGCAAAACCTATGGGCTATGGGTAAATCTTCGGTGGCCTGAGAAGCAAAACTGCCTGCATCGGTTGAATAAAGCTTACTATCGTCTTTTGGGTCCCATAAGTCAGGGAATCTACCAAATGGAAAATTTAGGATTCTTGGGATAAAAAATACGTCTCCAGGCTGAGGAAGTTTGGGGCTTGTATGCGTTTCCGGTCCGGTGTGTCCCGGAATCCCTCCATTTGCAATTAAATACTCTATGGCTTCTAAGGATGTATGGTGGTACGCAACGCAGTCGATTTTATCCAAACCTCTTTCCCAAAGTCTTACCAATGCTATCTCTCTTTCCTCGGGAGTTTTTTCTCCTTGTTCAAGATTCGGTCTGTCTGGTTCTGTCACAAGGGAGATTATATCAAACGGAGATTTTTCTTTTGAGCAAATGAATATGAAACTATTTTAATTCCCATGTATTAATTATTTGACGTTTCTTAAAAACCGCATTACACGTTACCAGCGCAACTGAGTTAACAGTATATGGGTCCAGTTGAAGCAAAGAGGATACTTCCCACACTTTTTGTTTAAATGCGTCTGACGCTTTTGGAAACCTGGCAAGTGTCATGTTACTGAAAAAATATTGAGAGTTAGTATATTTTTTATCGTCAAAGATACCTTGTTTATTTAATTCTTTATCTAAATCAAGAAATATTTGATCAAATTCCGGATCTGTCGTTCCCACAAGAGCAAGGTTATTAGGAAATAAAAGCAGACGGTAAAAATAGACGTCGAATTTATTGTGATTTGGAACAACTTTAGAAAAAATCTTCTGGGCTTTTGCGATGTCTTCTTTGGTAAAGTGCGGCGGGTCGTTAACGACCCTTATGTTTTTAATAGTCATGTGGAAATTGTTATTGGAATAATAGTAATATTCGGGTTCAATTATTTTTAAAGCGTCAATAATCGCCTGAATCTTAGTAATTAAACTTTCTTTTGGCAGATGTATGCTCGTAAGGCAAATTCTGGGATCATTGTCATAATCCTTCAGTGGAAAAACAGTGCTAAATTTTAAGGAATTGGTTTCTACTTGTCTTTCAATTTGGTTAATTACCTCTACCTGCTTGATTTGATGTGTGGTCATATCTGAAGTATATCAAAAGTTCTCATGCCGCATGTTAAGGATATGCACAGCGAGACTTAGCTGAGCATACGGGTCTAGACCCATTATATCATTATGATGGTGTCCGGATTTGACTTTATTCTTTAATAATATTAAACTCTTCGTAGAATGACAGATCGAGGAACACCTACTCCAGAAAATGTAGCAAATAGCCCAAGACGTAGAGTATTAACTGTCGCAAATGGATTAATAGTTACGGGAACACTTGTAATCGGTGGTGTTTTTGCTGATACAGTAGTAAGACCAATGCTTGAGAACGGATTATCAAACTCCCCTGCGTCTACTCTTGTCTATAAATATGAACACGCTGCGGTTGCATTAGGAAAAGAAGGTAAGATAGCTCAATTACCCCAAGAGTTTGATTCACAACAGGTGGCATCTGCATACCAAGAAAATGATGCAGAAACAAGTAGAAGGGTCTTTGATGCTGGAGCTCTGATAGCTGGCACTGTAGTTCTTGGCATTGGAGCTTCAAAATTATCCAGAAGAAACCGCTAGTGTTAAGCTAACCCCACAAATAAGTTTTAACATCATCCATTCCACGGAACGAATTAGCCTAAAAAGACGGTTCGAGAGTTTGAGTAAAATATAGGAGATTTAGTAAGCCAATTCAAGATAAATAGAACCACGGTCACTTAGGGGTGCACGTCTTTGCTGCCGCAAAGGGATTCGTCCTGTAGCTAAATTATCCAGGATGCTCCGCGCGATAGATGACATTATAACCTATTTTATTCAAGAATTCTTTTAACAGCTATTGATTTATAATATTTTACGAACTTATCAAAATTCCAATATTAAGATTTTTTATCTGTTGCGGCTTAATGCTAGGTTTTATTATTAACTTATTGTATAATATAGGACATGATTCAAAACCGTAAATTAATAGTTATCCCCATAGTTCACACTAAAGCTGACTTTGGACAACTCGGCCAAAGAATGAATATTGATGCCGAAATGCAAGATATGGTAAGGCGATATTGGAATGGAGTATTTGACTTTGTCAAAAGTTTGCCGGTAGATTTTTCATCTCTTCGAGTTTATCAAGACGGGCTTCCAGATACAGGGGACGATGATGTCTCACTAGTTGTAGAAAGAGCTCAAACACCTAACTATGAGGTAATTCGTTGGTTGAGAGACAAAGGGGCACATATTGTCGGGACAGAAGATAAAGATCTTTTGGTTAGACAATACAATCTTCTTCAAGCCGTTTTAACTACCGATCCAATCGAAGATGAAGACGGGTACATAAACGCCCGCCTAGAATATAGGAACGAAACTCCTATACTTTCGCAGCAACGCAATGTTTATATTACCCAGAGAATCAAAGACACTCTCCCCGAAGGAGGAACAGGAATTTTATTTATTGGCTTAGCGCACGAAGTTAAAAAAATGTTAGAAAAAGACATGAACATAGTGGAACCTCCAGAAACGTTATTAGGATCCTCAACTGAATTTTTACAAAGGAAAATCCACGCCGAGAGATCATAGGCAACAATGCATTCTGCTGCCGAGCTTGGATTCGAACCAAAATAAGCAACTCCAAAGGCTGCTGTCCTACCATTAGACGACTCGGCAATGTATTTATACGAAATAAACCTGAGTTCCTGTTTTTGCTTCCTTGTCAACCTTGATTGCAATCTCCTGATCTTTCTTTCCTTGTTCAACTTGGGCGTGCTCAAGCTGCATGGATTCAACTTCTTGTTCAAAGCTGTTGTCACCGTGCACAAACTTGACGCTGTCCCCAACCTTTAAACCTTTGCTTAGTTTTACTACAGCAACTCCTATTTTATCGTAATAATGAATGACTTTTCCAATTAAATCTTTATCTGCCAAAATACTCACCCCCTTTAGATAAACCTCTGGATTTAACATTTACACATTAAATGTCAATTAGGGGTTAATATAAGTATTATATCAAATTGAATTACCAGATTCAGAAAAATTGCCTCTTAATTTCCCCTTTCTCTATATATGAATAACTTTGTGTATTTTGTTAAAATATAATTTATGAAGAAAATTGTATTTGCCTTTTCGTTAATTATAGTTTCCATTTTTTTAGCTTTCCTTTACATTGCCCTGATCCAAAAGCAAGATAAAGATAAAACTACAGTCGTATCCCCTGTTCCTGATTTTTTAAGCATAGTAACCAACAAGCAAGTCTCAGGTATCTCCCTATGGTTTCCCACTCTTGAAGATATCATCTCCTCCACCTTTAACAGACCGGAAATTACGGCAAGGTCTGCTTTTGTTTTCGATATAACAACAAAGAAGGCCTTATATGAGAAAAATGTAAAACAAAAACTTCCTATGGCTTCGATTACAAAAATAATGACGGCGACAGTTGCTTTGGAAAATCCCAAAAAAGACAATAAATATTTTGTATCCGAAAAAGAACTGGTCGGAGAAAATTCAATGGGACTAGAAAGCGGAGAAACGCTATCACTAGAAGAATTATTATATGGACTTATTCTTCCCTCCGGAAATGATGCGGCTGAAGTACTTGCTGCAAATTTTCAGGGAGGAAGGGCGGAGTTTATAAAAGCGATGAACAATAAGGCAAAATCGCTTGGCCTAAAAGACACCAATTTTACAAATCCAAGCGGTCTTGAAGGAGACGGATATCAATATACAACAGCCTATGACCTCGTCGTTATTACAAGATATGCCTTAACAAATTTTCCGCTTTTTGCCAAAGTTTCCGAAACCTTTTCATATAATCTTGATGCAAATAGTACCCATAAGGCCTATTACCTGGAAAATGAAACAAATCTTCTAACAAGTTATCCCGGAGTTAAAGGGGTAAAGACTGGATATACGCCTGAAGCAGGTCTTTGTCTTGTCACCTATCTTGATTATAAGGGGCATAAAATCATTGCCGTAATCTTAGGCAGTGAAAACAGAAGGCAGGAGATGAAAGACCTCTTAGACTTCTCATTGAAATCCATAGGTATTGATCCCCCGCCCCACATTTAGAAGTTGAATAAAAAGGCTTTCTAGGGTAAAATTAGAGTACGTCAGCCTCGACCGTTGCCCAAGCTTTACGCTTGGCCGAGTCTTGACGAGCCGTGGTGGTGGAATGGCAGACACGAGGGCCTTAAGAGCCTTTGTCCTTAATCGGACGTGAGAGTTCGACTCTCTCCCGCGGCACATTCGGGGAGTAGCTCAGTTGGTAGAGCGCGCGGTTTGGGACCGTGAGGTCGAAGGTTCGAGTCCTTTTTCCCCGACAAATTTTTATCCCAAATCAATTACAGAATTTCCTATATCGCCTCTTTGCTGTTTTCCATCAAAAACCACTTGGTTAATAACATTTTCAGCCCTACCCCTTGCTTCCCTAAAAGTTATTCCTCTTCCCACCCCAAGTGCAACACGTCCACCACTTGTCTCAAAACGATTGGCAGTATATCGAGTCCCAGAGTGAAAAAGGAAAGAGTGTTCATTAAGCACTTGGCCTAATCCTCTTATCTCACGCCCTGTTTTGGGTGTGTCTGGATAGCCTTCTGATGAAGCTACTATACCAAGCGAAACAGAACCTTCTAAGAATCTCATATGGCTTGGTGTAAGTGTGCCATTTCTTACAGCATCTACTACATTTAAGAAATCTATTTCTTCTTGCATATTAACCGAAACAATTGGGAATTCAGGATCTCCAGCCCTGCAATTAAACTCTATTACAATTGGGTTCCCATTTTTATCTATCATTAGTCCGGCATATAAAACTCCTTTGTATTGCATGCCTCTATTTCTAAGTTCTTGTACCATCGGAAACATAATTTCTTGCATTATTCTTTTACTTAACTTTGGGGTTATTGTCGGAGTGGGAGAAAATCCGCCTACTCCTCCTGTATTTGGCCCCCTATCTCCGTCTCCGATTCTTTTATAGTCTTGCGCGGAAGGAAGAGGTATAACATGTTCTCCGTCAACGAGCACCATAAAAGATGCTTCAATAGCGTCTGTAATTCTTTGCTGCACCAAGACGGGTTCTTTGCCCAATCCTTTCTTAAATGCAACCTCAAGTGCTTTATATGCCCCCTCCTGAGAATCAGGTACATGGACGCCCTTCCCTCCTCTTAAGCCGTTCTCTTTTATAACAATATCTGCAAAGCGATTTTTAATATACCTTCTCGCAGTAGATTCATCGTAAAAGGCTCTTGTCTCAGGATAGGGTATTCCTGCGGCCTGCATTAATTGAATTGCAAACCATTTACCTGATTCGATGCGGGCTTGGGCCGCTGTCGGTCCAAAAACATCAATTCCCAAAGTATTCATTCTATCTCTAATGCCTAGGGCAAGAGGTTCTTCTGGGCCTACAATAACAGTATCTATTCCACGTGCTTTCGCGTCTTTTGCTTGTGCCTCAATATCTGTAGCGGCTATATTAACGTTGAAACCGTATGTGCCTCCATTCCCCGGAGCTATATCAATATATCTTATCTGGGGTGACTGGCTGGTCATAAGAAATAAGGCATGTTCCCTAAAGCCTGATCCGATAATTCTTACTCTTCTGTCTCCAATGTGACTTAGGGATGGAGGTTCTTGTTCACTCATTCTTTAAAAAATATTTTTTTGTATCCTCAATATCTTTTTTAATCTGCCTAATTAATTCTTTCTCGTTTTTAAATTTTATATTTCCTCTTAATTTTTTTAAAAGCCTTATGGAGATATATTTTTTGTAAAGATCTTTTTTAAAATCCAGAATATATGTTTCCGCTTTTATCTCTTTCTCGTCAAAGGTGGTAGCATTTCCTATAAAAGTGACAGAAGGATAAGTTTTTTCAAACACCTTTGTATAAGACACATATATTCCCAGCTCTATTTTTTTATGCAAGGCAATATTTGCCGTTGGAAAACCAAGAAGCCTTCCTCTTTCACTTCCTTTTTTAACTTTTCCCCATATAACAATTTTTTTAGAATTCATATTTAATATTGAGTAGTTTTATCTCGTTTAGTATAATATACGTTAAGCGGGTGTAGTTCAATGGTAGAACGCAACTTTTCCAAAGTTGTCACGAGAGTTCGATTCTCTTCACCCGCTCATATTATTGAAACAAGTATTTTAAAAGCCTCGTAGAATCCAAAAATTCCAATTGCCAAAAATGCCAATCCCCCTCCCATTAGAATAATAGGATGCTTTACAATGCCAACGGTTTTCTTAGGAAGCAAGAAAAGCCCTATTGTCAAAAGCATGTGTCCAAACATTACCCCAAGCGTAAAGCCAAAGACATTTATATATTCAAATAAGGGAATATAGCCTGCAAAATCATTAATTCCCAAAACAAAAGGAATTGTAAAGGAAAAAACAATCAAGTTTATAAAGGAAAGTTTTTTTGTTCTGGTTAGATTAAGATCAGGCACAAAAAACCTTAGAACCGGTCTAAAGAGATTGTTTACAAAATCAAGCTGATTTTGCAGTAAATTAACCGGCATCTTGAGTTTTATAAAACTTTTCTTTTGTTTAAGAAATATCTCAAAGTTTTCTTCGGCGAGTCTAAGAAGAATAACTGAGGAAAATAAAACGCCGAGGATCATAAGGGTTGGAATTTCTCTAAATAGAGTCCAGACAATAAGAATTAGAAAAGTCCCGAATGCATTTCCTATTGATGTTCCAAATGCTATGGCAATCTTTTTCTTCCAGCCGGGATTTGTATGCATCAGATTTCCCATAAAAATGGCAAAATCTATGGCTGTTTTTAAATAAATTAAGATTCCAAAAATAAGTTCCCTTCTTCTAAAATCCAAAATAACGGGATATTGAAGACCAAGAGAGTCTAGGAATAATAAAACGCCGTATAAAAGCGTGGTGAGCGCAAAGAAAGTAACAATTGCCAAAAGCGCCGGAGTAATCTTTTCGAAAAATTTTTTACTCATTTGTAATAAATTCAACTCGATTATACAACAAAAGACAAATTAGTAGTAAAATAGGATTTGTGGATTTAATATCTATAGTTTTAATTGTTGCGGGTCTTGCTCTTTTTGAAACAGTAAGCAGCGTTGATAACGCCATAATCAACGCCGAAGTTTTATCGACGATGAAAGAAAAAGCCAGAAAGTGGTTTTTATTCTGGGGGATACTTTCATCGGTTTTCCTTGTCAGGGGACTTCTTCCCTGGCTGATTGTTTTTTTGGTTAATCCCTCCCTTGGTCCGGTCGGGGCTTTGCTTGCTTCATTTAGCAGTGATCCGAAGGTTTTGGAATCAATAGAAAAATCAGCACCTATTCTTTTAATCGGTGGCGGGGTATTTTTGATCTTTTTATTTTTCCACTGGTTTTTTGTAGAACCAAAGCATTACGGAATCAGGGGCGAAGCTTTTGTTCATAGACATAGTGTTTGGTTTTATGCGGTCGTTTCCATTCTTCTAACAGTTGTTGTCTGGAAGGCATTGGAAGTTGACCCGAATCTTGCTCTTGGAGCAGTTGTAGGCTCAACCGTATTTTTCATTACAAACGGATTTAAGCAAAATGCGCAGGAGCAGGAAAAAAGCTTAATGTCTTTGGGTAAATCAGATATCGCCAAAATATTCTACCTTGAAGCAATTGACGCAACTTTTTCAATAGACGGAGTCTTGGGTGCTTTTGCTTTCACTTTAGTAGTTCCCCTTATACTTTTAGGAAATGGGCTTGGGGCAATTGTGGTTAGGCAAATTACTATTTCCAATATAGACAGGATCAAAAAATATATTTATCTTAAAAACGGAGCAATGTATTCAATATTATTTTTAGGACTTATTATGTTGATAGACAGCTTCGGATATCATATTCCAAGCTGGTTATCCCCTATCGCAACGTTTGCCATTGTGGGCTACTTTTTCTTTAAATCTAAAAAGTCGGCCAACCTTGCGGGCATGGAGTCGAAATAATTGTTGATATTTGGTAAAATACAAGTAATGGCCCTGTAGCTCAATGGATAGAGCGAGTGCGTTCTAAGCACCAGGTTGGGGGTTCGACTCCCTCCAGGGTCACCATGGTGATGTTAGCTCAGTTGGCTTAGAGCGCTAGGTTGTGGTCCTAGAGGTCGCCGGTTCGAATCCGGTACATCACCCCAAGACCGAGCTCCGAACCCCTGATATAATATCTATATATATCGACAATCCATTTTAGGGATAAGCTGTTTAAAATCGGCTCATGGACCATTTTAAGATTGCCTGAAAGTGCAAGCGCAAAGCTTCCATCACGAGGCATGACAATGGTTAAGGGAACCATCAATGGTTTTCCCTTTCAAGCAGTACTCGAACCAGACGGTCGCGGAAGTCATTGGTTTAGAGTAGACGAAACAATGCTTGAAGCCACTCACTCTGCCGCAGGCGACACAGTAACTCTTTCGATTGAGCCATCTAAAGAATGGCTGGAGCCCGAGGTGCCAGCGGATTTGAAGAGCGCACTCTTGTCCGCTCCACAGGCACACTCCCTATGGAAAGATATCACGCCAAACGCACGTTGGGACTGGATCCGTTGGATACGCGCTGTCAAAACTCAACAAGGGTATTCGAAGACCATGTTGTTTTAATCGTAATCTCTGTTCCGAACCCTATGTATCGAATAATTGGGTGCTCTTTCGCCGACGCAAACGACAACAATAAAAGCCAGAAGAGCGATAAAATAAAATTACAATGGTGGTTCCAGGATTTCAGATTAAGAGTATACCAAAAGAATTTTTGTAAAACAGTAAATCTTGTGATTGAAGAAAGCTGTAGTAAGCTCGAATATCGTTTTCTAGGCAATCACAGTTATTTAAACAGCTTTCAAAAACACAGATGCAAAATAGGATAACCTTTTATCTACATAAACCCTTTTGCATTCGTCAAAAATTACTGAACGTTAACCTCTTCTATGGTTTTCTCAAGATTCGATCTGAATTCCGGGGTATCTTTTTCTCCATGAACTCTCCCCGCATGATCGACCACAGCATTCATAAAATGCGGCTTTTGGTCAATCGGTGCTGCTATTACCATTTTGCAACTGTTTTCAGATGGGTATTTACCACAATCGCTAACCAACCATTGACCAGGATTCAATTTACCATTATCCATTTTTATCACCCCCTTTTTTAATATATTCTAAATATAGAAACAAAGATCCTCTGAGTCAATAATGTGATATATATCACACCGATACAAACACGTGAAATTAATTAGGTGACGCTTAATAATCTTAGATCGTTCTTTATTTGTTTTGAGAATTGATGTAATATCTTAGGTGTATAGATAACTTACGCTTCTGCCCTTCAATTTTATGCCAGACCCAAGCGAAATAAGAAGAAGATTTGTCAGGCTTCCTGTTAAGCCATTTGATAGACCCGCAGAGATGAATGAAGCATGGGTGGGAGTAGAGGGCGAAGCAGTCTTTATGGTTACTAAAGAAAGATTTGCTCTCAAAGGTCCAGTAACCTGTTCTCTTGCCGTTTCAGGGCAGGAAAATGCTGCCGCAAAGATCGTTTCTGATTTTGGAAATGTTTTCGGACAAGAACCCTTGAGAAGAAAATTATTGTCAAATCCAAGACTGGAGTTTGTCATTTGGAGAGCTGACAATTTAAGATCTCCTAGCAACTAATCCTTAGATAATTTGACTAATAATCTTTATTTAAGCTACATTTAAATTATGGATGAAGAAAGCGTAATAGAAGAATCTTCTAAAAAAGACAGAGCGGAATTTATAAAAAGGATATTTTCAAGAAAAAACATCTTATTTTTTCTTTTATTCCTTATTCTTCTAAATCTTCTATATTTGGATTTAATAATTGCAAAAGGCGCAAATATAAAGACAATTGAGAAAATAATCTCTGCTCCAATTTCTAATCAGCCATTAAACGATAACGACGCTGTCTGTTCAAATACTTGTAAAATCCTGATAAATGAGGAAATAAAAAAAATAAATAAAGAAACTCCCGCTATTGCCTCTTCCCCAACCCCAACGAAAGCACCCTCTTCAACCCAAACTACCTCATCGGTTACAAAAGAATATTATATTCCCTTTGGATCGGGATCAGGTAGTTCTTTGGAATGGCAGGATGTCTCAGGTCTTCAGGCGTCAATTGATAAAAGCGGATACGGCAGTATCAAAAGCGCAGTTTTTGAAGTTTCCTTGCATATTCCAACAGGTAATGAGACTGCAAGCGTAAGGCTTTATAATTCAACCGATAACCATCCTGTCTGGAATTCGGAAGTTACTTTTAACGGAAACTCCTCTTCCGTGTCTATGTCTTCCAACCCAATTACTTTAGATAGCGGGAACAAATTATATAAAGTGCAGATTAAAACGCAATTACAGTACTCTGCCGTTATTGACCAGTCAAGGGTGCATATAATAACGAATTAGTTAATAGAAGTTAAAGTTTAATTTCTTCCCTGCCTGACTCTTTCAAGTTTGGTGAGATATTTTTTACGAAGCCTAAGATTCTTCGGTGTTACTTCCAAAAGCTCGTCATCTTCCAAAAAGTCTAAGCATTGTTCAAGGCTCATGATTGTCGCCGGAGTTAATGCTCCAAGATTAACGTCCGAAGTTGAAGCTCTCATATTTGTCTGTTTTTTCTCCTTGGTGACGTTAATTTCAATATCTTCTTTTCTTGAGTTTTCTCCGATTATCATCCCTTCATACACTTTTGTACCAGGCTCTATAAAAGTAATTCCGCGTCCTTGGGCGTTATTTAATCCGTAATGAAGCGCATTTCCGGACTGCGATGCAATTAAAACACCGTTTCTGATTTGGTCAATTGTAGAGGTTAATGGTTCATATTTATCAAAAATGCTGTTTATAATGGCTGTTCCTTTGGTTGAGGTTAAAAGCGCGCTTCTAATTCCAAGAGTGTTTTTAGAAGGAATTTTATATTCTACCTTTGTGTTTCCCTTTCCGTTGGAAAACATATTTGTCATTCTTCCTTTTCTTGCACCAAGTTCTGAGGTTACAGCCCCTAAGAACTCATCGGGAATATCGATCATCAAATCCTCGACAGGTTCCATTTTAACTCCATCTATTTCTTTTAAAATAACCTCGGGTTTTCCTACCTGAAATTCATAGCCTTCACGTCTTAGTGTCTCAATGAGAATTGATAAGTGAAGTTCTCCTCTGCCTGATAAAATAAATTTCTCACCGTCTTGCTCCATTCTCAAGCTGATGTTTGTTTCAAGTTCCTTATTGAGCCTTTCATGGATTTGACGCGAATTTGTAAACTTTCCTTCCTTTCCAGCCATAGGAGACGTATTTGCGGACATAGTTATTCTGATTGTAGGTTCTTCCACTTCAATTCTTGGAAGGCTTTGTGGGTTTTTGGCATCACAAACCGTGTCTCCGATTGTCGCATCAGAAACTCCTGTTATATCTACAATGTCTCCGGCAACAACATTTTCAACGTCAATTTTTTTAAGACCGTGAGAAACTCTGATAGTTTCGGCTTTGCCGTTTGTTTTTTGACCGTTTTTATCAATTAAGACCAAAGCCTGTCCTTTAACAAGGTTTCCTCTTCTAATTCTTCCTATGATGTGTTTTCCTTTATGGCTGTCATAGTCAAGGCTTGTTACAAGCATCTGGAAATCTCCTTCTTCAACGGAGGGGGCTTTGATAAATTCGATGATCTCGTCTAAGATGGGTTCAAGCGTGGTTGCATTCGAAACATCATCAAGGTTTTTGGAAGCTTTGCCTTCTCTTCCGATTGCGTAAAATGTAGGAAAATCAAGGTGTTCGGTGTCTGTCGCAAGTTCCAAGAACAAATCATGGGTTTTTTCAATTGTTTTTGGTATATCTGCCAAAGCTTTATCAATTTTATTTATAACGACAATTATTTTAAGTCCTAGCTCCATGGCTTTTTTCAAGACAAATTTGGTCTGAGGCATAGGACCTTCCTGGGCATCGATTATCAAAAGTGCACCGTCAGCCATGTTTAAAGTTCTTTCCACTTCTCCACTAAAATCTGCGTGGCCAGGAGTATCGATGATGTTTATTTTGTAACCCTTGTAATAGATAGCTGTATTTTTGGCTAGGATTGTAATTCCCCTTTCTCTTTCCAGGGGGTTACTGTCCAGGATTGTCGTCTGTGTCATTTCAGCCTCGTTTTCTCTGAATGTATGAGACTGTTTAAGCATGAAATCCACAAGAGTAGTTTTGCCATGGTCAACATGGGCAATAACAGCTACATTTCTTATTTGTTTTGAACTAAAGTTGTCCATAATAAAAGCAGCTTTCGCTGCCCTAACATTATAGCATAGATAAAAGCTTTTTAATAAATTTAATACTAAAATTTAAAAGTAGTATAATAAGAGCATGAAAGTCTCGTCTATTGTTAAGAAAAAAGTCGACTTCATAACTCCAGATTCTACGTTTTTAGATGCTTCTAAAGTTATTTTCGGACATCACCATAGAGGACTTCCTGTTGTCAAAGGTAAAAATAAAAAACTTGTCGGTTTTATTACCCAGCAAGATATTCTTTCACAATTATTTCCAACAATAGGAGAGTTTATGGAAGATTATGTACATGAAAGAGACTTTGAAGCAATGGAAAAGAAAGCATTAGACGTTTTGACTAGAAAGGTTAAAAATGTAATCGGTAAAAAAGTAATATCAATTCATATAGACGACCCAATATTAAAAGCAGAGTCAATAATGAAAATAAATCATATAAGCAGGCTTCCTGTTGTTGACAGTAAGGGCAATTTAATAGGAATTATTTCAAAAGGAGATATTTTCAGAGCATTGGTAAGTCCCGGAATAAGAGGGTTTGAATAGACTATACTCCCCTGGTTTGAAAATTGACCTAGTTTGTCGCATTTAATTCTATTTACTTTCGCATTATTTTCTATTATTCTAGATCTATGCTGCCTATAATTCTTCTTAAAAAACTTTTTAAAATGTATGCTTACTGGTTACTTATATGAAACCGCAAAAAACAATCTTACACATAGACTTTGATTCCTACTTTGCCTCGTGTGAACAGCAGTTTAATCCTAAACTTAGGAGAAAACCCGTTGCAGTCACAGCCCAAAACGGCAGAAACTGTATTATCGCAGCCAGCAGGGAAGCAAAAAAACTGGGGATTAAATCTCCGAGCACGCGTTTTGAGGCTGTCCAGATCGTCCCCGACCTGATTTTTACCAAGGCTTCTTTTGAGCGGTATTGGGAGATTACACAAAAGTTTTTGGATATCTGTAAAGACTATTCGCCCTTTGTCGAGCTTTTTTCATTAGATGAGGTTTTTATGGATATTACAAGCACAAGTAATCTCTTTGGCGGAAATTTAAAGCTGATAGAAAGGATAAAAGAAAGAATCAAAGACGAGATCGGAGAATATATTACTGTTTCGGTTGGGCTGTCTTATAATAAGCTTTTGGCAAAGCTTGGATCGGGAATGAATAAGCCTAACGGTTTTTGCCAGATTTCAAAAGAAAACCTAAACGAAGTTTATGCAAGATCTAAATTAACGGATTTTTGCGGCATCGGAGAAAGAGTAGCTTTTAGGCTTCAAACCTTAGGGATTCATACCCCGCTTCAATTATCCCAAACGTCTTTAAATCTTTTAATAAGGGAATTTAAGGATGTTGAAGGGCATTTTCTTTGCGATTTGGGGAAAGGAATAGATGAAAGTCCTGTTGTCCCCTACTACCAAGAGGACGATACTAAGTCCGTTGGTAGAAACTATTGTCTTCCCCAAAATCAATACGACAAAAGAGTGGTTTTACAAGATATCTTTGAGCTTTGTGAAGAAGTCTGCCTAAAGCTTAGGAGACTAAATAAAAGCGCAAAAACGGGTTTTATCTATCTTTCGGGAAACAAATCCGTTCATGGAAGGAAAACAGTCGGTCATTATTTTGATAGCGGTAAGGAGCTTTTTGAAATCTGTTTGATTATCTTAAAAGAAAATAATTTCTCTTTTTCCTCAGGCGACTATATAAGAAGAATGAGCATTGGCGCAGGCCATTTACAAGACTCCTTAAGCCTTACCCCCTCGCTATTTGAAAAAGACAATAAAAACCATAAGCTTTTGGGAATAATTGATAAAATAAACGAAAAACACGGATATCACACCATCAGAAACGGATTTCTTCTTTACGGACCCAACCTAAAGACGGTTCCAAACGGTTATATGGCTGACAGATTCGAGAGGACAAAACTTGCCAAAAACGTTAATTTCTAGGCTTGAAAACAAAAAAGTCAGTAGTTTCAAAAACAAGCTCAAAGTCTTTGCCTTGCTTTAAAGCTTCAATTGTTTTTCTCTGTTCCTGAATTGATTGGGGTGACCAGCCATGGTCTACCAGAAACATCAAGAGGTCTGCCCTGTCCATTCCATAAGGAATGGTATAAATATTTTCTCGTTGCGATAAATACGATCCGAGATTATTGGTGGCTGCAACTTCAATGTCTTTGGGAATTGAACTTAGAAATTTTGTAATTTCCACCCTGTTTTCTATCTGTTTTGTAAACATATCGATATTTGGTTTTAGGGTTCCGGGAAGCGGTCCTGTAAAATACAGAAAGACAAAAGTTGTAAGGATAACATAAAAAGCAACATATTCGCTTTTAAGCATTTTAAACCTATTTAGGATAAATCTTGCCCCATAGACAGCAGAGATAAAAATAAAGGGAGTGATTGTTGCGCTGTATTGGTAATAAATCTGATGCAGCTGAGGGTTTGCGCTTAAAAGATTGATAAAAAGATCGGGAACGGCAAAAACCAGAAATATTGGGGCAAGAAGTGATAGATATCCAAGCGGACCAAGCAATTGAGAAAGAAAATAAGTTCTTGACCCCTCAGTCAAAGTTGAAATGGTTTTTAAAGGATTTAAGATTATATTTTGCAAAATTTCAGACGCCGAAGTGCCAAACTGTGAATAATATTCCAAAGCAAAATGGTTTCCTCCCCTAAAGTAGGGTATTATTTTCCAAATGAGTGCGGCAAAAAGTGTACTTCCGAGAATAAAGATGCCCGTTCCAAACAAAATTTCCTTGGTGTTTCTTCCTGTTTTCTTAAAAACCTCTTTTAAGAATATAAATAATCCAAAAATCGCAACAATTGCCCAGACTTCTTCTTTGGTAGATCCCGCCAAAAGAGCAAAGATCAAAAACGAAAGATGATCTTTTTTTAAGTAAAAATAAAACGTGGCAAGCAAAAAAGTAGTAGCCAAGGCTACCGCGTGAAAGTCGTACAGGGTGACAAATCCGACTGCCGGATACAATAGATATGATACTGAAAAAACAAAAGACAGTTTCTTGTCTTTTAAAACATGATTTCCTATTAAATAGATAAATACGGATCCAAGAGAAACAATAACTGTCTGAAACAGTAAAAGCATCTTAGGATGAGACCAGATTAAATATAAAGGGGAAATTAAAGCCAGGATAAAATCAGCATGTATGGAAAGCCTTGAAATAGTATACTCTCCGTCAGGATCTGTCAGTTGAAATATTCTTCCATGTAGTGTGTTCCAGACTGTCTGGTCCATATTGCCAAGATCAAACCTGCCCGTATAGAAGTTGTCAAAGCGAAGAAAAGAAGCCAGTGAAAAATACAAAATAAATAAAATAATAAAAAATGCCAAAGCAGCCTCAAATTTTTTATTGAAAATAATGTTTTCGACTCTTTCAATAAATACGGCTCTTGTCTTATTCCATAAAACAATAAAGCTTAAAAACAAAAGCTCCGAGACAATAAATACAATTCTTGAGAAAATTGAGATTACCGCAGCAGATAAACTACTTATAAAACCCGATAATCCAACCGTAATTACCCCTTCTCTAACACCTAAACCCATAGGCGTAATGATGGAGATGTATCCTACAAAATATGAAAAGGTAAATAAACTTACCAGTATCAATATATTTTTTAAATCAAGATAAAAAAGACTTGCTGCCGAAAAATATGTACCAAGCCCCAGCATAAAAAAAGTAGAAACTCCCAAAAGCAATAACTTGAAATTCCGAAATGGAGCATTTGCTAAAAGTATAAAGCTAAAAAAACTTCGTAACCTAGTCTTTTTAAAAACCAAATCAAAAAGCTTGGTGTTAAAAATAAATACAAGTAAACAAAAAGCAATAAAGGCTAAAAGTAAAAGATTTAACGTCTGGTTTTTCAAAACAAAGGCAATATAAAAATAAGAAACCAAAAAAGAAGAAATTGTCACCATAACCGCTTCAAAGGCAAGGAAGGAAAACACCTCTTTTTTAGAAACATTCTCTTTCTCTAGAAAAGAAGTTCTTGCCAGAAAAGACCAAATGTTACCCGGAACATATCTTTTAAGCTCGGAAGTTGACCAGTAAAGCGCATTCTTCTTATATGATATACGTTCTCCTTTATCGCCGAGTATATATTTCCAAAGGTACGTTCTTAGAAAAAAATAGACAAAAAAACACCCGATGCTTATAAATAAAAATTGGTAGTTTATGTTGGAAATATTTGGTATTGCCTCATAGGCTTTGGCAAAGACTAAGCGTAAGACAAAAAACAATGCAACTGCTGAAAGAGGCCATCCTATGAGGTATTTTAGAAGAGAAAATAAATTTCTTTTGATCAGATCGAAATTAAACGCAGCCATAGTATAAGACAAGAATCATTATACAATAAAAAACTAATGACTAAGTAATTAACAGTTATGGGGGCGTCTGTGAGCCCTGGCAACGCCTGCTGTATTTGCTATAAACGCTCTTACATTTTCATCAACTACTAACCGTGGTTCTTTTGTTTTGTTGTCTAACCTACTATCTGCTTCCACAAAAAGACTTGCAAAGGCAAGGTCAACCCCTCTTAAGCTTATCGTAGTCATTGTTCCTACCGGTCCCCTTGGTGAATGTACTTCGTAAACATATTTACCATCTGAAACCCCTACACGTTGAAATTCGCAGATTGTTCTTGTGTGGTGGGATTTTTTAAGTTCAACTCTGTTTATTTCTCCCTCAAAACCAAACTCTAAATGCGTAAAATTTCTTACCACAAGCTGAGAGTGTTCATCAAAAATAACATGAACTTCACGATCAAGCTCATGAGGGTAAACAACCATTACGTTTCCATTGGCATATACCTCAGGTTCTCTATGTCTATGACCTGCTCTTCTTTCTGTATTAACCATAAGCGGAAATTATATCAGTTCAAGGAGATAATAACAACTATTATAGGATATTTTTGTGAGCGAGACATCTCTTAAGTGGAACTTACTCCACGATCATTTTATCAGAATTTATAATACTTTTCAGAGGTTTAATATTCAGGTGATATAATAAAGCGAATGAATGACAACATTTCTTCAGACAGAATTTTTGAAATAGGGGTAAAAGCTCTTTTATATTCTACTCCTGGGAAATACCTTTTCCTTAAAAGAGCAAAACCTTATCTTAACAATTCAATCAGAAAGTGGGATATTCCAGGTGGAAGAGTACTACCAGGAGAAGAACTTCTTAAGGGATTGAAACGGGAGGTAAAAGAAGAAACAGGACTGGGGATTAAGAAGATAGATAGAATACTTACTGCTCAAGACATACTAAGAGTTCCAACTAAGCATACAGTCAGGATTACTTATCTTGCAAAATGCTTAGAAGGAGAAGTTGTTATTGATAAAAAAGAACACTGTGATTATCAATGGCTTACCTTAAATCAAGTAAAAAAATTAAGAACTGATATTTACTTAAAACCTGTTATAAAAGAGTTACTACTGAGGTCCTTTTAAGTTTAAGTTTGTGAGCCGCCGGCGAATCGAACGCCGAACCGTCTCCTTAAGAGGGAGATGCTCTACCAATTGAGCTAGCGGCCCGAAGCGCGCTCGGGGAGAGTCGAACTCCCAACCGCATGGTCCGAAGC